>NZ_CALIIS010000062.1 GCF_938017705.1 uncultured Campylobacter sp. | reverse complement strand
TTGAAATTTTAAAATACGATTACAAATTGTATTAATAAAGGCTCGACCTGATCCATCTAAACTTGATATGCTTATCTATCCGAGCTGCGCGACCTGTTTTTTAAATAGCTCACCGCGTTCAGCGTAGCTTTTAAACTGATCCAAACTCGCACATGCAGGGCTTAGCAGCGCTATCTCGCTTGCGAAATTTACGGAATTTTTAAAATTCGCAGAATTTTTAAAATTTTGCGAACCCAAAGTTTCGCCGCCGCTTGCGTCTATGCAAGAGCTTGCGCCTTTGGTAGCCGAAATTTCGCCCCGCACTGAATTTCCTGCGGAATTCTCGCTGCCTAAGCGTCCTTTTGAAATTTCATTTTCGCAAGAATTTCCACCGTTCAAATACCGCTTTGAAATTTCGCTCACCGCCGTTTGTAAAATTTCGCAGCGCACGCAAGGAAGATTGTATTCATCGCATAAAAGCACGATTTTATCGGTGTTTGAGCCGATTGCGTAAATTTGCAGATCGTATTTTTTAAACTCCGCAAAAAGCGGGTGCAGATCCACGCCTTTATCGTCGCCGCCGAGGATTAGATGTATTTTGCGCCCCGCGTATCGCTTCAGCGCCTGTGCGCACGCATCGATGTTGGTGGCCTTCGTGTCATTGACCCAGACCCTGCCGCGCGCGTCGGTAAATTCCTCGAGTTTATTGCCCTCGATTACGAAGTAGTTGAGCCGCGCGATATCGCATCTGTCGAATAAAATTTTCTCCACGCATAGCGCCAAAAGCGCGTCGATCAAAAACGGAGTGCGGAATTTTATCTCGCCTAAATCGATACCGAATTTTTGCGCCAGATCCGCTTCATCCTCGTAGCAGATCACGCGAGCTAGGCTGTTTTGCGCGGCAGCGGAGCTTTCGTAGGCGCGCGGGATTAGCGCCACGGAGCCTTCGCGCATCGCTAGCAGGGGCGAGAGTTTGGCGCGCTCATACTCCGCGAAATCGCCGTGCCAGCTGAGATGATCGGGCGTGATCGCAAGCAGCACGTAGATGTCGGGACGCGCGTGCTTGGTGTAGTGCAGCGTAAACGAGCTTGTCTCCAGCACCCAAATTTCGGCACTTTTATCAAGTTTTGCAAGCGGAACGCCCACGTTACCGCCCATTTGCGAGCCGTATCGCTCGAGTAGGTGCTGCATCATCTTCGTCGTCGTGGTCTTGCCGTTCGTGCCGCTGATCCAAATTTTAAGTCCTTCGTAATCGTCAAAATAATCGTATTCGCTGATTAAATTTCGTGCCTTTCGCACCAGCTCGTGATGCGGCGGGAAGCCGGGGCTTGGAATTTCAAGCTCGCTTGCGGCGGGGTCGAACTCGCTTGGGTTTAAAAGTGCGTTGCCGAACTCGTCCAGCTTCGGCGCGCCCGAAGAAATTTCAAATTTATCGTCGTAGATCTCCCAGCAGCCGCCCTCCAGGCAGTGTTCGGCGATCGCTTTGGTCGTAAGCCCGTAGCCAAATAGCGATTTTTTCATTTTTCTCCCCTTTCGCCCCATAAAATTTGAGTTATCTCATCGGCGCTAAGTTCGCTCATTCCGTCGTTCATCTTGCATCTTTCAAAAAACTGCGCTCGATCTGCGCTCGCATTTTATCTCAGTTTCAGCGACGTCAGCGCTATGATATTTGCGATCAGCGCGATGATCCAAAAGCGGATGATGATTTTGTTTTCGACCCAGCCTTTAAGCTCGAAATGGTGGTGTATCGGCGCCATCAGGAAAATTCTACGTTTAAAAATTTTAAAGCTGCCCACCTGTAAGATCACGCTGAGCGTTTCGATGACGAAGACGAAGCCGATCATTATGAGTAAAATTTCATTTTTCGTGATGACCGCGCAGTACCCTAAAAACGCGCCCACGCTGAGGCTGCCGCTATCGCCCATAAAGACTTCTGCGGGGTAGCAGTTAAACCACAAAAACCCAAGCAGCGCGCCGATCAGCGCCGAGACGATGATGCAGACCTCGCCCGCGCCTGCGACGCGCGGTAGTAAGAGATATTGCGAGTAGATCGCATGCCCGCAAAGATAGGCAAATACGCCCAAGCTGCAGAGCGAAAATACCGACGGGATAGTTGCTAGCCCGTCTAGCCCGTCGGTTAAATTTACCGCGTTTGAGCTCGCGCTTATTACGATCGTCCAAAACAGCGGTGCGAAGATCCATAAATTTAGCAGAGGGTATTTGAAAAACGGCACGAAAAATTCCCCGCCCAGGTCGCTAAAAGCATAAAGCGTAGCCCCGATCAGAAAAGCCAAGAAATTTTGCAGTGCAAATTTAGCCCGCGCACTAAGACCTGCGTGGTTTTGGCGGCCTAAAATTTTAGAGATATCGTCCTTAAAGCCTATGTAGCCAAAGCCCACCAAACAAAGCAGCCCGCAGAGCACGAAGACGTTGTTTAGCTTGGCGCACAGCAAGCTTGCGAGCACCGCAGAGGTAACGAAAACGAGCCCGCCCATAGTGGGGGTTTTGCTCTTTTTCTGATGGTTTTGCGGCGCGAGCTCGTAGATGGGCTGTGCGGCGTGTCTATTTTGCGCCCAGCGGATAAACCGCGGCATAGCCCAGACCGAAAAACAAAAAGCGATAAAAAACGCAAGGCCTGCGCGCGCGGTAATGTATTGGAAAAAATTTATATTCGTAAGATGATAGAGATAATAAAACAAAGTTTGCCTTTTAAATTTTATGAAATTTTACTTATGAAAACGCGCATTTTAGTATAAAAGAGGTAAAATTTAGCTTTTAGGGCGGATGAAATTTTGTCGCATTTGCTAAAAGAAAGTATAATGCCGCTCGTAAAAACAGCGCCGCAGATCCGCATTAAAAGGCTAGCGCGGCGAAATTTAGACGAAATTTAGGAGCCAAAATGGGGCAAAAGACGATTTTACTTATTACCGACGGCATCGGCTTTAACGCGAGCGATAAATTTAACGCGTTCGCAAATGCCAAAAAGCCCGCCTACGATTATCTTTTTAAAAACGTGCCCAATACGTTGCTGCACACCTCCGGGCTTGCCGTGGGCTTGCCGCAGGGGCAGATGGGAAACAGCGAAGTAGGGCATATGACGATCGGAAGCGGTAGGATTCTGTATCAAAACCTAGTCAAAATCGATCGCGCGATCGATGAGGGTTCGCTTGAAAAAAACAAAGCGCTGCAAAGCCTGCTTTCAAAGTGCCGCAGAGCGCACGTTATAGGGCTTTATAGCGACGGCGGCGTGCATTCGCACCTGCGCCATTTCGACGCGATCTGCGAGATAGCGCAGAATGCGGGATGCGAGACCTGGGCGCACGCTATCACCGACGGACGCGACGTTTCGCCGAGCAGCGGGGCGGAATTTTTAAAGCATCTACAGGCTAAATTTAAAGTCGCTAGCGTTTGCGGGCGCTTTTACGCGATGGATCGCGACAAGCGCTTTGACCGCGTAAAGCGCGCTTACGACGTGCTTATGGGCGAAGCGGCGCCGCTTGAAATTTCGCCTAGCCAGTATGTGCTGCAAAGCTACGAGCACGGCGTGAGCGACGAGTTTATCGAGCCTGCGAGCTTTAACGGCTTTAGCGGTATCGGCGCGGATGACGGAGTGATTTTTATAAATTTTAGAAACGATCGCGCCAGGGAGCTTTGCGCGGCTTTGGGCGATGAGAGTTTCGGCGAATTTGAGCGAAAGTTCGTCGTGCAAAATTTAATCACGATGAGCGAATACGACGCGAGCTTTAAATTTCCTCTGCTTTTTGAGAAGCCCGTGCTTAAAAACACGCTTTGCGAAGTGATCGCAGACGCCGGTCTTACGCAGCTTCACACTGCCGAGACCGAAAAATACGCCCACGTGACATTTTTCTTTAACGGCGGCGTCGAGGAGCCGCTACCGAACGAAACTCGTGTGCTGATACCAAGCCCGAAAGTAAAAACCTACGATGAGCAGCCGCAGATGAGCGCGCCTGCGGTATGCGATGCGGTGATTCGCGGTATCGAAGGGGGGATCGATTTCATCGTCGTAAATTTCGCAAACGGCGATATGGTCGGTCATACAGGCAATTATGACGCCGCGATAAAGGCGGTCGAGGCGGTGGATGAGTGCATCGGTAAAATTTTAAGCGCGGCGAAGGCGCATGATTACGCCTACGTCCAGATCAGCGACCACGGCAACTGCGAGGCGATGCGAGACGCTGACGGCGAAATTTTAACCAACCACACGACCTTTGACGTGTTTTGCTTCGTGCTGGGGCGCGGCGCGTCTGAGCTAAAAAGCGGGCTAGGGCTTAGCAACGTCGCAGCGACCGTGCTAAAGCTAATGGGATTGCCGAAGCCCGCGGAGATGGACGATGCGCTATTTTGAAATTTCAACGGCGCGGGTCGCGAGTAGATTTAAACTGCTAAAATTTAGGTAAATTTGGATAAATTTACGCTAGAGATTAAAATTTTAACAAAAGGACAAGTATGAAATTTAGTGGAAAAAACGTTTTAATCACGGGCGCAAGCCGCGGTATCGGCGCGCAGATTGCAAGGACTTTAGCGGGCTACGGGCTTAAGGTATGGATCAATTATCGCTCAAAGCCCGAGATAGCCGACGCGCTGCTAGAGGAGATCCGCGCAAACGGCGGAGAGGGCGCCGTGATAAAATTTGACGCGACGAACGAGGCGGAATTTAGCGAGGCGATTGCCCTGATCGCGCAAAGCGACGGCGAACTAAGCTATCTCGTAAATAACGCGGGCGTCACGAACGACAAGCTCGCGCTTAGGATGAAGCTGGAAGACTTCATGGGCGTGATCGAAGCAAATTTAAGCAGCGCCTTCATTGGCTGCCGTGAAGCTTTAAAGCTAATGAGCAAAAAGCGCTTCGGAGCGGTCGTAAATATCGCCTCGATCGTAGGCGAAATGGGCAACGCCGGGCAGGTCAATTACAGCGCAAGCAAGGGCGGAATGATCGCGATGAGCAAGAGCTTTGCAAAAGAGGGTGCTGCGCGCGGCATCCGCTTTAATTGCATAACTCCGGGCTTCATCGCTACGGATATGACGGACGCGCTAAGCGACGACGTAAAAGCAAGCTACGAAGCGAGCATCCCGCTTAAGCGCCTCGGAAGCACGAGCGACGTCGCCGAAGGAGTTGCGTTTTTACTCAGCGACGGCGCGGGCTACATTACTGGCGAGTCGCTTAAAATCAACGGCGGGCTCTATATGTAGCGTTAAATAGCGGAATTTAAGGTTAAATATTATAGAATTACGCGGTATTTTTTTAAAGGAGTGCTAAAATGGCAGTATTTGAAGATGTAAGAGACGTAGTTGTAGAACAACTCAGCGTTAGCCCGGATCAGGTTAAACTTGACTCTAAAATTATCGAAGATTTGGGCGCGGACTCTCTTGACGTAGTTGAGCTAGTAATGGCTTTAGAGGAGAAATTCGGTATCGAGATCCCCGATAGTGAGTCCGAAAAATTAGTAAGCATTAAAGACGTAGTAGATTATATAGAAAATTTGCCTAAAAAATAAAATTTTAAGGAAGCGGTTTTGAAACGAGTCGTAGTAACGGGCATCGGGATGATAACCTCTCTCGGGCTTGACAAACAGAGCAGTTTTGAAAATATCTGTAACGGAAAAACCGGGGTTGATAAAATTTCGCTCTTTGACGCTAGCGAATTTCCGGTTCAAATTGCAGCTGAAGTAAAAGGTTTCGATCCTTCGAGCATAATCGAGGATGGAAAAGAGATAAAAAAGATGGATAGATTTATCCAGTTGGGGCTTAAGGCTGCCGGCGAAGCTATAGAGGACGCTAAATTTAGCGGTTTCGATAGCGACGAATTCGGCGTTAGCTCCGCTAGCGGTATCGGCGGTTTGCCGAATATCGAGATAAATGCCAATACCTGCTTGCAGCGCGGTCCTAGGCGAATTTCTCCGTTTTTTATCCCTTCTGCGTTAGTAAATATGCTCGGCGGCTTTGTTTCAATATACTATAACTTAAAAGGTCCGAATTTATCCAGCGTTACGGCTTGTGCGGCTTCAGCACATGCGATTATGGACGCTGCGAGAGTTATCATGATCGGCGAAGCGAAAAAGATGCTCGCAGTGGGCGCCGAGGCTGCGGTTTGTCCTGTAGGTATCGGCGGATTTGCCGCGATGAAGGCGCTTTGCGCTAGAAATGATGATCCGGCGCATGCTTCACGTCCGTTTGATGCGGAGCGAAACGGCTTTGTGATGGGCGAAGGCGCGGCGGCTTTAGTTTTAGAAGAGCTAGGGGACGCAAAAGCGCGCGGCGCTAAAATTTACGGCGAGCTCGTAGGATTCGGCGCTAGCGGCGATGCTTATCATATCACTTCGCCTAGCCTAGACGGCCCGATCCGCGCTATGAAAAAGGCCTATGAGATGGCGGGGCGCCCGAAGATTGATTATATCAACGCCCACGGAACGTCCACCGCGATAAACGATAAAAACGAAACCGCGGCGTTAAAAGAGCTTTTCGGCGAGGGCAAAGTGCCTGCGGTTAGCTCCACCAAGGGCCAGCTAGGACATTGCCTAGGCGCTGCCGGAGCGGTAGAGGCTGCGATCAGCCTTTTAGCGATGCAAAACGGCATCATACCGCCTACGATAAATCAAATTTCAAAAGATCCAGATTGCGATTTGGACTATGTGCCAAACGTCGCTAGAAAAGCCAAACTCGATTGTGTTATGAGCAATAATTTCGGTTTCGGCGGCACGAACGCGTCGCTTATTTTCAAAAGAGTAGATTAATGGCGAGCTATCTGGACTTCGAAAAGTCTATAAAGCAGATTGACGAGGACATCACCGCCGCTAAAATTCGCGGTGATGAGGACGCGGTCGAAATTTTAAATAAGAACCTCGAAAAAGAAATTTCCAAAGTTTATAAGAATTTAAACGAATACCAAAGACTTCAGCTTGCGCGCCATCCGGATCGCCCTTACGCGATCGATTATATTCGCGCGCTTTTGCAGGACGCCAGGGAGCTTCACGGCGACCGTGCCTTTAGAGACGATCCTTCGATCGTGTGCTATCTAGGCATTATGGGCAACCGCAAAATCGCCGTGATCGCCGAACAGAAGGGTCGCGGCACCAAAAACAAGCTGAAGCGAAATTTCGGTATGCCCCATCCGGAGGGCTATCGCAAGGCACTGCGCGTAGCAAAACTTGCCGAGAAATTTAACCTTCCTATTTTGTTTTTGATTGACACTCCGGGCGCATATCCGGGACTCGGAGCTGAGGAGCGCGGTCAAAGCGAGGCTATCGCGCGAAATTTATATGAGCTTAGCGATCTTAAAACCCCTACGATCGCCGTCGTTATCGGCGAGGGCGGTAGCGGCGGAGCTTTAGCGATCGGCGTGGCCGATCGTTTGGCGATGCTTCAAAACTCAATCTTTTCGGTCATCTCTCCCGAGGGCTGTGCCGCGATTTTGTGGAACGATCCGAGCAAGAGCGAGGCCGCTACGAAGGCGCTAAAGATCACCGCCGAGGAGCTAAAAGAGCTGGGCTTGGTCGATGATGTGATCAAAGAGCCTAAAACGGGCGCTCATAGGGATAAAGACGGCGCGATAAAAGCGCTTGGAAACTACGTCTTAACCGAGCTGCACAAGCTAGACGATCTTAGCATAGACGAGCTCATCAGCAGAAGACAACAAAAAATTTTAAGGTTCGGTGCTTACAAAGAGAACTAAATTTTAAATTCAGCACTTTTAAAACTAAATTTAATAACTTCACACTCTAAGAGGACAAATGGAAAATACAAATCAAAATTCCACTCAGACCGCCGTTTCAAATTCTAATCAAAACGGCAGAAAAACTTACGCTAAAACGCACGTCCCCGTCGAGGGCTACCAGATCGAGGAGCTCCGCTCGATGGATCTTGAAAATCTCATCGCCATAGCAGACGAGCTGGGCGTCGAGAACCCGCGCGAATTCCGCCGCCAAGCGCTCGTTTTTGAAATTTTACGCATGCAGACGAAGCAGGGCGGCTTCATACTTTTTACGGGGATTTTGGAGGTTACCGCCGAGGGTTACGGCTTTTTGCGCGGCATAGATTCAAATTTAAGCGACAGCGCCAACGACGCCTACGTGAGCCTCAGCCAGATCCGTAAATTCGCCCTGCGCGTCGGCGACATTGTCACGGGCCAGGTACGCGAGCCGAAGGATCAGGAGAAGTACTACGCGCTCTTAAAGATCGAGGCGATCAATTACAAATCGATCCAAGAAGCCAGAGAGCGCCCGCTATTTGACAATCTCACGCCGCTTTTTCCGACCGAAAAGCTCAAGCTCGAATACGATCCTATGCGCCTTACCGGTCGCGTGCTCGATCTTTTCACCCCGATCGGCAAGGGGCAGCGCGGGCTCATCACGGCGCCTCCGCGTAGCGGTAAAACGGAGCTTATGAAGGAGCTTGCCAACGGCATTACGCGCAACCACCCCGAGGTCGAGCTTTTGGTGCTGCTAGTCGACGAGCGCCCCGAGGAGGTGACAGATATGGAGCGCAGCGTGCGCGGCGAGGTGTTTAGCTCGACCTTCGATCAGCCCGCGTTCAACCACGTCCGCGTCGCCGAGCTCGTTATCGAAAAGGCGAAACGCGCCGTCGAAAACGGCAAGGACGTCGTCATCCTGCTCGATAGCATCACCCGCCTTGCGCGCGCCTATAACACCGTCACGCCTAGCAGCGGCAAAGTCCTAAGCGGCGGCGTGGACGCAAATGCCCTGCATAAACCGAAGCGCTTCTTCGGTGCGGCACGAAATATCGAAAACGGCGGCTCGCTCACTATCGTCGCTACCGCGCTCATCGAGACCGGCTCGCGTATGGACGACGTGATCTTCGAGGAGTTCAAGGGCACGGGCAACAGCGAGATCATCCTCGATCGCAACATCTCGGATCGTAGAATTTACCCCGCGATCAACATCACCAAATCGGGCACGCGCAAAGAGGAGCTTTTACAAGGCAGCGAAAATTTGCAAAAGATCTGGGCGTTGCGCTCGGCGATCTCGACGATGGACGACGTCGAGGCGCTAAAATTTTTATACGCCAAGATGCTAAAAACCAAAGACAACACCGAGCTGCTATCGATAATGAACGGCTAAATTCTTTAAATTTAGCCTTATTTAAAATTTTGCTCTAAATTTAGCGGCATAGTTTGCACCGCTTGCCGCGAATACCACCACGTAGCTTCGTATGCGCTTTCAAAGCGGCGCATCTTTTTTTCAAACTCCACTATTATAAGTTTAAATTTATCGCGATATTTGCTAAATGTTTTGCGCTCGCATCACAAGATGCGATACCGCCAGACAGAATTTTGCTTTTGTAAAAATCCATTCGCAAGATGTAAAGCATAAAATTTTATGAGGAATTTTACGCTTTGCTATGCACGGAGCTAGGATGTTTTATTATTTCTAAATTCTCGGTTAAGATAAAAACATCGTTTTTATTAAACTATATATCAGATAAAAATTCCCGTAATACCTGTTTCCGTGGTTATCTATATAAAATTCGCACGAGTGTATAAAGTTGGTATTACTATACGGCACACATTCTTTAACGCCTTGCAAATATTGGTTTATGCGGTTATGAACCATATCAAATTCGTAATCTGGATTTTTTGTCTTTTCAGATGGTTGAAACTTATAGCTCATATACTTAATCCCCTCATAATATATGCAATATCTATTCTTTCCTAGCGCTCTTTCAAAAAAGGTAATATTTTTGCATTCTTTTATGCTAAAGCTATCGGAACCATACATACCACCTTTGCAAGTAAATATAAGGGTTTGATTGAGATCATAGTTTATCTTTTTATTACCTTCAAATGGCGTATATGAGTAGTTGCCATTTATATCAACATTTCTATTTGTATGATGATGGACAAAATCGACAAAATTCCAAGGAGCGGTTTTATTTGATATTATTTTATTCGTAATTTTATTTAAACCAATAGTTGAGTTTAAATCATCAAATAGGCTAAAAGTCTTAGTATCCATATGCTTTTTAAATATTTTATCTAATGTATAAATAAGTTCATTGAAGCTTAAATTTTTATCAGGAGCATAAAATATATCATAATGGTAATATACGCAATCATTAAATTCTTCCTGCACGAAATTTTGCACCATCTCATCTTTGCTAAGCCATTTTAGATCGCTGAAGCTAAACCCGCTGTAATTAAGCGCGCCGACGATCACACAAATGCCGAGCACGGCGATTAGGGCTTTGGCTAGAAATTTAAGAGCTTTCAAAATTTACTCCTTTAGCAAAACGCTAGTTAAAATACGAGCCTAACGGGCTGCGATGTTAACGTTTAAATTTAGCTCGCCCAAAGAGGGGTTAAATTTAAACCGTGCCGCTTTAAATTTAACCGAATCGCTTCCTACTTCCCGCTGAAAAACAGCAGATTTGCCATTATGATCACGATCGCGACGGGCGCTACGAAGCGCAGCGAAAAGTACCAAATTTTAAATCCCAGCTCGCCCATATCAGCGCCGAAAAGCCCGCGCAGGCGCTGCGCATCCATCACAAAGCCCACGAATATCGCCGAGGTTAGCGCGCCCAGAGGTAGCATGACGTTTGAGCTTACGAAATCCAAGCAGTCAAAAAAGCTCGCGCCGAAAAGCTTAAACTTGCTCGCATAATCCGCGTGCATCGATAGCAGCGAGCATGCGCCTAGCACCGCTATGACGCACCCTGAGATGCAGACTGCGCGCAGGCGCGAAATTTTAAACCTGCCGATGAGATAGAAGACGAAGGGCTCGATCATCGAAACCGCGCTCGTGATCCCCGCGAAAAAGAGCGAGACGAAAAACGCGATTTCAAGCACCTGTCCCGCTAGCCCCATTTTTGCAAACATCGTAGTGAGCGAGACGAACACAAGCCCCGCACCCTGCGCGGGATCGGCGCGGAATTCGAAGATGAAGGTAAAGACGATGAGCCCCATCATCAGTCCGATCGCGATGTTGATGAATACGATGTTTACCGAGCTTCGCACGAGCCGCACCCCCTCGCTAAGCGATGCTGCGTATGCCGCGATACAGCCGACGCCCACGCACAGGGTAAAGAGCGCGAGCCCAAGCGCGGAGAGGACGGAGTTAACGGTGATTTTGCCGAAGTCTGGGTAGAAAAGAAATTTCGCCGCCGCGCCGAAGCCCTGCATCGTACACGCATACGCGAGCATCGCAAGCAGCAGCACGAAAAGTAGCGGCATCATCACGACGTTTAGCCGCTCGATACCGCTTTTGATGCCGCGCGCGACGACGGATAGCGTCAGCACGAGCGCAAGCGCGTAAAAGCCCAGGCTCGTGGCTAGCGAATGCGAGATGAGATCGTCAAATACGGCGCCCGCTTCCTCGGCGGTTGCGGGCAGCGGAGAAAAGCCCAAAAAGATGTAGCGGATCACCCAGCCGAGGATGACGAGGTAAAAGGACAGCACCAGCATGCCGCCCGCAATGAAAATGCCTCCCGCGCGCCATTTGCGTCCGCCGCGCGGCGCCAGCGTCTCGTACGCGCTCGGTAGATCCCTCCCACTTAGCCTGCCTAGTGCCATCTCGGCTAGAAATATGCTAAAGCCCACGCCCAGCGTGAGCGCGAGGTATAAAAGCACGAAGGCGCTGCCGCCGTTTTGGCCCACGAGGGTGGGGAATTTCCATGCGTTGCCAAGCCCCACTGCGCCGCCTGCGACGGCAAGTATGAAGCCGATTTTGCTAAATTTATCGTTCATTTTCACTCCGATGATTTTTTAAATTTTAAAGCTGCGGAATTTTAAAATTCCGCAGCGTGATCAGACGCGGCTGCGCTACGGCGTCTTTGCCACGGTCTTGCGCAGGTTGCCGCGCGGGTTATCGCGGTCGCGCCGAAAGCTGATTGCCGTCGCATACTTTGACCTTCCTCTATCTAAACATAAAATTTTAAACTATCGCTGCAAGGCTAACGGATCGCGGCAAGTTCGCTATGAAATTTTGTCCGTCGCTTTTAGACTGCTTCAGCGCCAAATTTTAACTTCCATGCTATCCATCCGCTTTGCAAAATTTAAAAATTTAAAATTTTTAGCTGATTGAGCGCTATCACTACGATCGCGACTGGCGCCACGAAGCGCAGCAGCACGAAATACCACAGCTTAAAGCCTATTCGTCCCATATATGGACGCAGTAGAATTTCGACGGCTCGTTTTTTGATCACGAACCCTACGAAAATCGCCACAATTATGCCGCTAAGAGGCATTAAGATATTCGAGGTCAGGTAATCAAGCACGTCAAAAAAGCTCTTGCCACCTAGGCTAAAATACTCGCTCGTGCCCCCGTAATAACCCAAAATGCAGCATATTCCTAAAACATACGTCACGGCAAAAACTAAAAGTGAAGCGCGCTTCCGGCTTAGCTTGCGGGAGTTTACGAGATAATAAATCGCAGGCTCCAGCATCGAAATTGCAGAAGTAATCGCCGCAAACAACAGCGAAGTAAAAAATAAAAAGGCTAGGATGTTTCCGATAGCACCGAGCTTTGAAAAAAGCACTACCAGCGAGACAAACACTAGCCCAGGACCTTGCGCTTTGGGATCGCCACCGAATTCAAAGATGAAAGTAAAGACGATAAGCCCCATCATCAGGCCGATTAGGACATTAATGCAGACGATATTTATGCTTGAGGTTAGGATATTGGTGCGCGCAGGCAGGCTTGCAGCATAGGTCATAATCGTAGTAACGCCAAGCGAAAGCGTAAAAAACGCAAGTCCTAGCGCCGAAAGAACGCTATCTTTATTAAGCTTGGAAAAATCTGGCACTAGCAAGAATTTTGCGCTACGTCCGAATCCATCGAAACTCGCGGCGTAAATTAGCATCAAAACTAGCAAAATAAATAGCGCGGGCATCATCCAGACATTAAGTCGCTCGATGCCGCTTTTGACACCTTTAGATACGATGAAAAAGCAAAACGCCGACGCTATGGTAAAGCACACCGCCACGCTTAAAAAGTCGCTACCTAAAAGTGCTTTAAACGCTGCGCCGCTTTCATCTATACTTTTTGGCAGATACAAAGCGCTTGAGACCACGTATTTTAGGATCCAGCCCATTACGACGCTGTAAAAAGCATAGATCAAAAGCGCACTAATCATAAAAAATCCCGCGTATTTCCATGCGCCTTTGTATGAGGGCGCGAGTTTTTCAAATGCGCGCACCGGATCACTTTCGCTTAGCCTGCCGATGACGATCTCGGCTAAAAAAATCACGAAGCTAACCAAAAGCGTCAGCAAAAGATATAGCAAGATAAATGCGCTGCCGCCGTTGGTGCCTACTAAAGTGGGGAATTTCCACGCATTACCGAGCCCCACGGCGCTGCCTGCGACTGCGAGGATGAAGCCGATTTTGCTAAATTTATCATTCATATTATGCCTTGTAGCAGAATTTTAAAGGGCAATATTAGCAAAATCTAGCTTAACTCGCCAAGCTAGCCGAGTGGAATTTAGGCAAACCCGCTATAATGCCGCGAATTTTAAAGGAGATAAAATGAAATCGATAAAAGAAGTGATGCTCTCTCGCCACAGCTGCCGTAAATTTTGCAGCTATAAACTAAATAGCGAGCTCGTGCGCGAGATACTTGATCTTGCGCGCTTAAGTCCCAGCTCATGCGGATTGGAACCGTGGAAGATGATGATAGTCTCGGATCCTTGCGAGTTAAAAGAGCTTTCTGCAGCCTGCAACAGCCAGCCGCAAGTCGCTGAGTGCTCGCACGCCGTGATTTTAATCGCGCGTAACGATCTGCGCGTGGGCGAGGAGTATTCAGAACGAACCGTTCGCCGTCGTGCAAACGCTCCGCAAAAATATGAAGCTGCGATGAATTATTTCCGCGCGAAATTTGCGGGCTTAGATGACGAAGCGCTGATGAACTACGCGACCAAGCAGCTTTATATCTTAGCGGCAAATATCGCTAATATCGCCGAGGGCTTTGACGTGCGCTCGTGTATAATGACCGGCTTTGACGCCGAGGCTTTGGAAAAATTCTGCGCTTTAGAGGCGAAATTTCGTCCTGCAATCGTCGTGGCTTTGGGGCGTGGTGAGCCTAGCAAATACCCGCACACGCGCTACGAGCTGGATGAAATTTTAATCTCTCGCGGCGGCAGCAAAAAAAGATAAAATGAAGCATTTCTTCTCGCAAAGCTTAGGCGCGAGCTTTGTTTATTAAAAGCGTCGTTTTGCGAAATTTTATCGGTTTAAAAGTGCGATAGCGTTAAAATGCGCTTAAAATTTCAAAGGATAATCATGCAAGTCAAACTTCTAAATTTCACTCCGCTTTGGGTCTGCTCAAATGCGATCCGCACCTGCTGGCAGAGCTTCGAGCGCGGCGATTGCGGCGGCGCCAAAGACCTAGCGCTCATTGATCGCGTCGGCAACCAGCTCAAGCACTCAAGCACGCTCGAGCACCTCTACTACAACTTCTACATCAGCGGTATTTCGCGCGCGCTGCTTCAGGAGCTGGCGCGCCACCGCCTCGCAAGCCTTAGCGTAAAATCCACTCGCTACACTCTCAAAGAATTGCGCGGCGAGGGCAGCTTCGCGCAAGGGGATTTCGAAAACGCCGCGCGATACATCGTGCTTACCGGCAACGAAGCGGTCGATAACGCAAGTATCGCGGCTCTTGAAAATTTACGCGTAATCTTACAGACCCCGATCACCCTTGATATCGCCAAATACTGCCTGCCAGAGTGCTACAAGAGCGAGCTTAGCTGGAGCATAAACGCACGCAGTTTACAAAACTTCCTCGCTCTGCGCTCTAGCAAAGCCGCACTTTGGGAGATCCGCGAGCTTGCCGGTAAAATTTACGAAGCGCTACCGCAGGAGCATAAATTTATATTCCAAAGCTGCATGGCAAGCGGCGAGAAGATGCAAAGCGAAGAGTAGCGGGCGGGAAAAATTTAGATACAAAAGGGCTGCGATGATAAAACTTACGCAGATGAGAGCGGCTTTTGAAAAGGAGGAGCCGGACGCGCTTTATCTGAGCTACCTGGGATGGGTACAAACCCTGATCCCGTTTTGGAGGCAGGCTGCTGCGAGGATCGCGGAGCTAAGCGGCACGGCGGATGAAAAAAGAGACAAGTATCTGCGAGCCATCGACGGTTCTTTGGAGCTGATGCAAGCTTGGCGATTTAAAAATATAAAATACGTGCAAGCAAGAAGAAGAGAGATCGATAGCGCCATAAGTTTTATTCGAAACGGCGCCTTAACGCAGCGGGCGTGCAGATACGCTTTCGCGCCCGTTTGTAGAAATTTAGCAAGCATCTTGCGTAGCTTTTTATATGTTTCGACTTTCGGCTATTCGGACGAGCAGCTTCCGACCGTATTTGCTCAAAAAATTTACGGCATTGCGCTATGCCATACTTTATTTCCCTTTGATACGGGCGATTTTGTGTATTATCTGCCGCGCGAAAAATCCATCCACACCGAAAACCCCGCCGATTTGGATAACTGGCATTTGATGATGAGCGAGGCCGGCAAGGCTTTGAATATCGCGGAGCTCACCAAAGAAGTCAATAATCGGGCTTGTAAAATTTACGAAAACTACAAAACGCCGTTTGAATGGAAATATGACGAGGGGGTTTGGAATTTGGAATTTGAGAATGTTTCAAAAAGGCTGCACTATGCGGGCGTGCGGGCTTTTGCAGGTCTGAGTAAGGCGGAATAAAAAACGTGCAAAATTTTAACCGCTTCTGAAATTTCATTCGCGGGCGGTAAAAATTCTGCGAGTTCTAATGCGGGTAAAATTTAAAATTTGTTTGAGCGTTTTGGCGGCCTGCGGTATCAAAATTCAGCCTCCGCGCATTTTACGACTTGCGCCGCCGAGAATTGCAGCGATGACAAATCGAAAGCTTGGGCGAGCGATAAATTTAAAGGACGGATCATGAAAAATCTAGCGTTTGTGATGTTTAGTGGACAGACGCACCTCGATTTTGTGGGATTTTACGATTGTATGCTAAGGCTCAAAGCCGTCCGTCCGCAGCTTGAGATGAGGTTTTGCTCGCGCGAGCGGCAGGTTTCGGACAGCGGCGGCCTTACGATCGATGCGGGCGAGATTACGACGGACCTAGGCGGCTTTGATGCGGTTTTTGTGCCCGGCGGTACGGCGACGCGCCGCCTGAGGGACGATGCGGGTTTCATCTCGTGGCTCGCAACCGCGCGCGATGCGAAGTATAAGTTTAGCGTTTGCACCGGTTCGCTACTTCTGGGCGCGGCGGGGTTTTTGCGAGGTAGGCGCGCGACTACGCATCCGTTTTGCTACGATCTGCTGGCACCTTACTGCGCGGACGTGGTGCACGAGCGGCTCGTGCACGAGAGCCTGCCCGCAGAAGGCGAGATCATCACCGCAGGCGGCGTGAGCAGCTCCATCGAGCTTGGACTTTGCGTGATCGAAAAATTCGCAGGCGCCTCTGCGCGAGAGGCTGCCGCTGCGGCGATGGATTATCCGTATTACGGTCTTAAAGACAAGCCCGCGCGATGAAATTTTAAAGCCGCAAGAAACGGCGTAAAATTTTAAGATTGCAGCGTTTTTAAGTGAACAAATATCGATACGATGGACTTGAGGCGAAATAGGAGATCGCAAAGATAGTATGAAACCGGCTCAAATTTTATCGCTGCTTTCGCATATAGCTTTCGGGTCACTTATAGGTTAAAATTCAGAGATAATAACCCGTGGGAGTTTGCAATCGCGCTTTTTGCCTACGCGATTTTGTTTGCTTTTTACCCGTAGAGCTTGCTTAACGATAATAAAAAGACGATCGCCCTGCTGCTCTTTGTGGCGCTTTTGATCGTGATCGTGTAGCGGCGCCTATAGATCGGTGAGATCGGTTGGCGGCGAGAGAGCGCGGGCGATCCGCCTTTGATTGCAGCGGCGCGCACGAGCGATACTATTTTTAAAATTTATTGTAAAATTAGGGCGTTAATTTATTAAAGCTTAAAGGGCTGGCATGCAGATAAATTTAGACGACGTGAGGATCGAGAGCGGCTGGAAAGAGGCGCTTAGGGAGGAATTTTTAAGCGAGTATTTTGCGAAGATCAAAGAAAACCTGCTCGCCGCAAAGGCGCGCGAGATCGTCTATCCGCCGGGAAATTTGATCTTTAATGCCTTTAATCTCACTCCGTTTGAGCGGGTGCGCGCGGTGATTTTGGGGCAGGATCCCTACCACGGCGCGCATCAGGCGATGGGGCTTAGCTTTTCGGTGCCACGCGGCGTGCGAATTCCGCCCAGCCTCGTAAATATCTATAAAGAGATTAAAAGCGATCTGAGTATCAGCGAGCCTGAAAGCGGCGATCTGAGCTACTGGGCGAAGCAGGGCGTGCTGCTACTTAATGCGAGCCTTAGCGTGGGCGCGAACCGCGCGAACTCGCACAGCGGCTTCGGCTGGCAAATTTTCACCGACGCCGTGATTAAAATTTTAAGCGCGAGGCGGCAAAATTTGGTCTTTATGCTGTGGGGAAATTTCGCCAAAGCAAAATCTGCGCTGATCGATGCGCAGAGGCATCTCATTTTAACCGCCGCTCATCCTAGCCCGCTTGCAGGAGGAGCGTTTTTCGGCTGCAGGCATTTTAGCAGATGCAACGAATATCTGCGCGCGCACGGTCTGGGAGAGATCGATTGGGATCTAAATCACGGCGCAGATTAAATGTATTTTAAATGAAATTTGCGTAAAATACGCCGCAAAATTTCAAAGGTAAAGAAATTTTAAAAAATGTCGAAAGGAGAAGTGAGCGAATAATATACGACCGGCTTAAGAGGGCTTGCCGAAGCGACGCAGATGCGTGGCTAGGCTAATCATTGTAATTAAAGGAACGATATGAAAAAGATAATTTTGGGAATTTTATTGCTATTTACAAGTAGTGTAGTGGCAAATACCCTATCAGAGATCAGGCAATCGGGCAGTGTGCGCGTAGGCGTTTTCGAGGCGCAACCGCCTTTTAGTAAATTTGAAGACGGCAAATTTCAAGGATTTGAGGTGACCCTAGCCGAGGCGCTATCAAAAGATATATTCGGCGGCAAGGCGGGCAAGGTGGAATTCGTGCCCGTAAAGGCTAGTGAGCGTTTAAAAGTGTTGGAAGAAAATAAAGTAGATATGGTGCTTGCGACCTTTACGATCACAAATGAGCGTAAGCAGCTAGTCGATTTTACGACGCCGTATTTCGCAGTAAATATCGGCGTGCTAACCCGCAAGGGAGATAAGATCAAAACTATGTCTGATTTACACGGTAAGCCGATCATTGCAGAAACCGGAACTACGGGCGAAGCGTATTTTAGAAAAGAGGGCTTTGAAATTGTAAATTGCGCCACTGCAAATGAATGCTATAAAATGCTAAAGGACGGTAAGGGCATCGGATATGCGACAGACAATCTGATAGTTTTAGCTTATGCTGTAATCGACAGCGACACCGAGGAAAATATTAAGAATTTAGGCGTTTCGGATTTCTTAGGCATCGCGGTTTCTAAGGGCAATAAGGATCTGCTTGAGTTCTTAAACGGCGAGCTAGTCAAGCTAAGTAAGAACGGCTTTATGAAAAAGACCTATGACGAGACGATTGAGCCGTATTACAAGGGTACTGCGGAGAAAAAATATTTCTTGCTAGATGATCTTTATAGCTTATTTTAGGCGGGCATAGCGGTACGGCTCGCCTGTGTTTGTTTTCGTAGGCATAGCTGTGTGCTCTCGCTAGGTAAAATTTAAAAGGCTCGCATAGTCTTGCTATTTTGCCCGACTTTGCGAGCTTGGTTTAGATTGTAAGATTTTACTAACGCGCCGTTGCGGAATTTATAAAATTCCATAGAATTTCGCAGCGGCGTGCTATTTTTGCGGCGCTAATAGACGCACGAAATTTTATAGCGAAGCGCTAAAATTTAATGAGAGCAGGCAGGGTTTGGCGCAAGGTAGCAAAATTTAAAAAGCCTCTATCATTATGCTTAGAAATTTTAGTTACGAAATTTTATCGCTAAACTCGCAATTTAGGGAATAGTTTCGGTTCTAGTAAAATGAAATTTTAAGAAAATTTACATTACAATTACGAAAAATTTAAAATTCAAGGAGGAAATTATGAAAAAGTCATTTTTTCTTATTCTATTGTCGGCGATCTTTGTTTTTGCGAATTCCTTAAGCGAAATAAAGCAAAGCAAGGTTATCAGAGTAGGCGTTTATGAAAACGAGCCGCCTTTTAGCAAGTCAAGCGAGAAAGGCTTTGAGGGTTTCGAAGTCGAGCTTGCCAACGCGCTAGCCGGTAAAATTTTCGGTAACAGCGGCGGT
>NZ_CALIIS010000061.1 GCF_938017705.1 uncultured Campylobacter sp. | reverse complement strand
TGGGCCTAAAATTTTGATTTTGAAATGCCCGCAAAATCGGATTTTGTAAATAAATTGTAAAAAATTTGCTAAAAACTATTGACAATTTTTAAATTTTTCTCTATAATTCCGCCAAGTTTCGCATATAGGTATGCGGGATGAATTTTATTTAAGGAGTAAACCATGAAAAAAGGTTTTACTATGATCGAGTTGATCTTCGTTATCGTTATTTTAGGTATTTTGGCAGCTGTTGCTATTCCAAGACTTGCAGCTACTCGTGATGATGCTGAGGTTTCTAAGGCAGCTACAAATATTCAAACACTTATAACTGATCTAGGTTCTTACTACACTTCACAGGGTAATTTCTCTGATAAAATTAACAAGATGTCCAATGTGGCTAATCCTGTAAAAGTTAAGAAGGAGGTATGCTTAACAGTTGGTGAGGCTGCTGGTGATATTGATAATGTCAATGGTACAATTAAAGCTACTGTGGGAGATAAAGGTTTATGTGGTAATGTTTGGGGTCTACCTGGTCTATCCCAAATTAAAGCTAATATCTCTCAAAATGGTGGTAAATTTAAATTTGGTGGTATGGGCGTAGTATACTAGGAATAACTAGTTTTACTAATTTTTGGCTCTAGCTCTAGCTAGAGCCTTTTTTATTTGTATAATGTAATTTATTCATCGCGTCTCTTGCTAAGTTTCATTAATCCACTAATAGATCTTGAGATTAATCTTGACTTTTGGTTACGGTTTTTGTATAATTCAAGTCTTTTTTAATGGGGTATAGCCAAGCGGCAAGGCAATTGGTTTTGGTCCAATCATTCGGAGGTTCGAATCCTCCTACCCCATCCATTTTGCGAATTTTATTTCAAATTTATTCGCGCTTTTGTATCGCAGAGTAGAGCAGTGGTAGCTCGTCGGGCTCATAACCCGAAGGTCGGTGGTTCAAATCCACCCTCTGCAACCAAATCATCATTAAATTTCTATCGCAGCATCGTGACTTTAAATTTTACTCTTGCCTTATATTTAAAAATACAAAAATATACATTTGTATTTCAAATTTGAGAATTTTATTTATAAAGCTGCTCTTAACTAATAGTCTAAAATTAATAAAATCATCGAGTATAAGGCAGATACATCAAATTCCTTAAATCATAAAATTTGCCGTCTCATCTAAAATCTATGATTTATATTGTACCGCCGATCTTGCCAATAGCATTATCAAGTATTGAAAGGACTTAAATTTACACATAGTTTCTATCTTGACGTTAAAATTTTAAAGGTTCAAGATAAGCCAAAAATTCCTTTGAAAGTTTTCAACTTATCTTGAGTCAAATTTCATTTACTTGTTCGCCAAAACGGAGCTATAGAGGCTATTTCTCATCTATAATTACCCATCTTTTTCCATATTCTTCATCGTATCGCTTTAAAATTTTTATTATTCTATTTTGCAATATTCGTAAGGTTTGTATATATTTTGTAGGAATTATCTCGAAAATATCCTCTAGTTCGCAACATTCAGTTATTATATCTATGACACGCTTGCTAACTTTATTGTTTTCCAAATGCGTTGAAATATAGGGCGAAAACAAAATTCTTTGGCTTTCATCTATGGTAATCGCCTGGTGCTCCAATGCCTGCAATGAACCTAGCGCCATCAATAAAATTGCCCTCTCGCCCGCAATATCAATATTTTTCTCTAATATCATTTGAATCGCTCCGCCCGTATTTAATTTCATCTAAAATCATACAAATCTTCCTCTCGTCTATCTCCCCATAAAGGCAAGGGTTTGCCAGCTCAAATATGATTTCCTGCAAAATTTCATCCTCATATCCTATGTCCTCGCGGCACTCGATTAAATTTGCCCATTCCTCAAGGAGGTCATATGAAATTTCTTTATCGATGACCCTATTTAAGATATTTGCGATGGTATTTTGAGTTATCGTTACAAGCTCCGATTCGCTATCAAAGCCTATCTTTGCTAAGTCGCTTTTTATCGCGCTTATATCTTTGGTAAAATTTATCAAATTTAATAATATATCTATTTTAGCCATCAATGCCGCATTCGCCCTCAAGCCTCTATAGCCATATCCTTATACTTTTCATAAAGCCTCGATTCTAAAATTCTAAATTTCATATTGTTTTTCCTTTTAAAATTTAATCGGTTGCCGATATTTTATTTGCGCAATCCAATTAAAATTTTCATTTGGACACCTGCCCGGGGCCAATGGCTGGATAATATATAAAATCATCTCCGTTTCTAGCGCGATACTTAGTGATATATTCGATCGCCACTTCGAATGCATTGTCATCTTCCGCTTTAGTGCCCCAGTAGTCGTATGTGATGATGGGCTTATTACCGCTTAAGCGATATACGTCTCCTCCTACGATAATCATACCTTTATCTCTTGTGATTTTTAGCACCTCCATTACATCATCAAATCTCCAAGCTATATCATAAAT
>NZ_CALIIS010000060.1 GCF_938017705.1 uncultured Campylobacter sp. | reverse complement strand
CAGAAAATTCCAAAGGACATCACGCCGCCCAATATCGGCGAGAGTACCCAGGAGATCGCTATTTTACCGATCTTATCCCACTGCACGAGCCAGAATGCGGAAGTCTCTGCGGTATTAAGCAGGGCGCCTAGCGTAAGCCCCGAGCCCACGATACCGCCGATGATCGCATGAGTAGTAGATACGGGCAAGCCCTTTCTGCTAGCAAAAAGTAGCCACGCGCCAGCCGCAAAAAGCGCGCTCATCATTACATAGATAAAATCTCTCGGATGTACGTCCATTTTGCTAAGATCGATTATGCCGCTGCGGATCGTCGAGGTTACTTCGCCGCCTGCGATTACCGCGCCGCTTGCTTCAAATACCGCCGCGATACAAAGGGCTTGCGCGATGCTAAGAGTGCCGCTTCCGACGCTGGTGCCGAAGGAATTTGCCACGTCGTTTCCGCCGATATTAAAGGCCATAAAAATGCCCAAAAATACCGAAACTAAAAATAGCATTTTATCGCCGCTTCCTATAAAACCGAATCCCCAGATAAGAAAATAGATTGTTACGCCGCAGAATATGCCGTAGAAAATGAGACTTATCTTGCTAGATTTCATAGCTCTCCCTTAAAATCCGCGAAATTTTACCACACGCGCCTTAATCCCCACTAAATCGCACGAGAGAGGTATATTAAATTTTACTTTTAAAAGCGAATTTAGTGGCGTGCGCTAAGCTTTATTAAATTAATACTTCGTTACAATCCACATTAAATTTTAAAACCGAGGCGAAAAATGTCTAGAATTCCGCTGCAAAGCCCGTATTTCGGAATATTCGTAATGCTAATCCTAGCCTTTTGCGTCTTTTCGCTCATCGTTAAACTATCCTCTTTGGTAGGCTCGCGTTTAGCAGACAGGCGCGATGAGCGGCTAAAGGGCGAAATTTACGAAAGCGGCCCCGAGGCCGTCAAGCAGCCTAACCGAATGAACTCCCACTTTTTTTTGATAGCCGTGCTTTTCATACTTTTTGACGTCGAAATTATCTTTATGTTTCCGTGGGCGGTAAATTTTAAAATTTTAGGCGTGTTCGGGCTCGTGGAGATGGCGTTTTTCATCGTATTGTTAGGCATCGGATTCATCTACGCCTGGAAAAAAGGAGCGCTAAATTGGCAGAGCATAAGATAAACTACGCGCGCGAAAACGGGCTTCCCGTAGTTCTCACCACCGTCGATAAACTGATCGCGTGGGGCAGGAGCAACTCTTTGTGGGCGATGACGTACGGGCTTGCGTGCTGCGCGATCGAGATGATGGCGGCGGGCGCGGGCAGATTTGACTTCGACCGCTTCGGCACGATATTTCGTGCAAGCGCTAAGCAATCGGATGTGATGATAATCGCAGGCACGCTTAGCAAAAAGCACGCCGAGTTTACGCGCCGCCTATACGACGCGATGCCAGAGCCTAAATGGGTTATCAGTATGGGCAGCTGCGCCAATACCGGAGGGATGTTTAATACCTACGCTACGGTGCAGGGCTGCGACCGCATAGTGCCCGTGGATATCTATCTGCCAGGATGCGCGCCGCGCCCCGAGACGCTGCAGTTTGCTATGATGGTGCTGCAAAAAAAGATCCGCACCCAAACCCCGCGCCGCGCGCAAAAGGCAAAAAGGCTGATCTGATGAGAAAATTTAATCCCAAAGGCGATCAGAGTAAAAAAAATTACTACAAAGACAGATTTTTTATCCCCGAGGAAACGCCGAAGTTGGAGGTAGCCAAAAGCGATTTAAAAGACGATCTGGACGCGCTTGAAGGCGTCCAAATTTTAAACTCATATGTGGAATTTAACACCCTCGTGCTCTATGTGGAGTCTGCGCAAAATTTAGTAGCGCTGCATGCGCTTAAGAGCGCGGGATATGAAATTTTATGCGAGCTAAGCGGCGTGGATTTTACCGAGGCTCGCGGCGGCATCGAGGTTTTTTATCAGCTTTTGGATATCAAAAGGGCGCGCCGCGCGCGGCTAAAGTGCTTCGTGCCGAATGAGAGCTTTTTGCAAAGCGCTGCGGGCATCTACAAAAGCGCGAACTGGGCGGAGCGCGAGCTATACGATATGATGGGCGTTTGGATTGAAAATCATCCAAATTTAGCGCGCCTAATAATGCCTGATGATTGGTTCGGACACCCGCTTTTGAAGTCCTATCCGCTGCAAGGAGACGAGTTTGCCAAGTGGTACGAGGTGGATAAAATTTTTGGGGTTGGCGCGCGCGAACGGATCGGCGAAGAAAACCGAAATTCCGCATTCGTGGACGAAAAAGATACCTTTAACTTCGCGCGGCTCTATCACGAGGGCGGTTACGGAGTGCCGCGGCCGCAAGAGAAAATTTTACAAGAATATCAGGAAGAGGGCGGCGTGCGTTTCGTAAAACGCGCCAAACGCGGAATTTACAAGATCATCACAAAGAGAAAATAATGCAAAATCCAAGCAAGCTAAGACCGTTTTTCGAAAACATCGAGTACGAGCGCGAGGGCGCGAATATGATCTTAAATTTCGGTCCGCAGCATCCAAGCGCGCACGGCCAGCTAAAGCTCGTGTTGGAGCTTGATGGCGAGCGTATCGTGCGTGCGCGCCCGGGCGTAGGCTATATGCACCGAGGCATCGAAAAGATGGCCGAAAATATGATCTACGCGGAATTTGTTCCCGTAACAGACCGCATCGATTACGTCGCATCGGGCTCAAACAACTACGGCTTTTGCGCCGCGGTCGAGAAGCTCTGCGGCATCGAAGTGCCGCGCCGCGCGCAGATCATCCGCACGATCTTACTGGAGCTTAATCGTATCAGCTCGCACCTTCTGTTTTTGGGTACGCACGCGCTTGATATCGGCGCGATGACGGTGTTTCTCTACTGCTTTCGCTCGCGCGAATACATACTTGATCTCATAGAGAAATACTGCGGCGCGCGCCTTACGCACAATCATATCAAAATCGGCGGCGTCTTTTTGGATCTGCCTAATGGCTGGTTAGAAGAGATGTTGAAATTTTGCGACGAATTCCCGAGCGATATTAAAGAATTTGAAGATATGCTCGATACGAATAGAATTTGGCTGATGCGAACCGAGGGCGTGGGCGTGATCTCGCACGAAGATGCCCTTAGCTGCGGCTGTAGCGGAGTGAGCTTGCGCGCTAGCGGGCATGCGTGGGATATCCGAAAAGAAGAGCCCTATCTCATCTACGACGAGCTTGATTTCGACGTGCCGTATGCGAGCGAGGGCGACTGCTACGCGCGCTATAAGTGCTATATGGCGGAGATGCGCGAGAGCCTTAAAATTTTGCGCCAGTGCGCGAAACACTATCCGCTAAGCGATCCGCAAATTTTAGCGATCGATCCCGCTTACGTAAATCCGAGCAAAGAGCAGATCATGACGCAAAACTACTCGCTGATGCAGCATTTTGTGCTGGTTACGCAGGGCCTGCGCCCGCCTGTGGGCGAAATTTACGCCGCGAGCGAGAGTCCTAAGGGCGAGCTTGGATTTTATATCCGCTCGATGGGCGAAAGCCGCCCGTACCGCCTTAAGATCCGCACGCCGAGCTTTTGGCATTGTGCGGTCTATGAGGAAATTTTACCGGGGCAGTATCTTGCCGACGCCGCGGCGATCATCGGCAGCACGAATATTATCTTAGGCGAGGTGGATCGATGAAGCGATATGATTTGAGGCATCTGGGCGATAAATTTTTAAACCGCATGGGCGAAATTTTAAAAAATTCCGCTCGCGGCGAGACGATGATCTTTATGTTTGAGATGGGCGATTTCAGCGCGGTTCAAAAGAGCGCCGATCTGGTGGAAGGGCTAAATTCCACGCTTTTAAGCTCGATCCGCTATAACCAAGTCGATTGGATGGTCGTCGCCAAAAAGGGGAGAGGATGAAAATTTTAAATTTCGCGTCGCTGCTTAGCCTGCAAAATCCCGCGCTTGCAGAAGGTTTTAAGAGCGCTGAAATTTTAAGCGTATCGCCGCTGCAAGACCCGCATCTTCCCGGCGAGCTGATAAAATGCGAGATCGGCGCGCAAAGCTTCGTGCTGGCGCTAATCTGCGCTAGCTTTTGCGACGAGAAATATTTTGCGGATCTGGATCTGGAGTATCTAAGCGGCGAAAGCAGCGTGGGCGAGGAGGAGATCGAGCAGATCGCGGAGTTTTTACGGGGAGGCTGCGACGCGCTTTTGATCGATGATGCGCTTATTAAAACTCATCCCGACGCCGAAAATATCAAAGCCTTTCTGTCTCTCATAGCGGCGAAGTTAGGGGTTAAAATTTTAAGCTTACGCGGCGAGCGAGCGGATTTTGGCGCGCAAGGGCGGGTAAATTTAAGCCCTCTAAAAGAGCCTGAGAATTTCGACGGCGCTGTGGTTTTCAAACACGGCGCGGACGATAGCTTCGTCGGCGGAAGGTATTTTAGCATGGTCGCAAAAATCAAGGACGGCGATCGCGTCCGTATCAAAACGCCGCACCTAAATTTGGAAAAAGAATTTATTTTGGATGAGGAGCTAAAGGGCACGATTGCGCTTTTGGGCTCGGGCGGGCAGGGCTTTGGTGGTTATAATTTCGAACTCGCAGAAATTTCTAAGGTTTAAAATGGCAAAGATCACGATCGACGGTAAAGCTTGCGAGTGCGACGAGGGCGAGTATATCTTGCAGGTCGCGCGTCGCTGCGGCGTTTTTATCCCAGCGCTTTGTTATCTAAGCGGCGGTACGCCGACGCTCGCATGCAGGCTTTGTATGGTCGAAGCGGACGGCAAGCGTGTCTATAGCTGCAACGCCAAAGCCAAAGACGGCATGGTTGTTTACAGCCGCAGCCCCGAGATTGACGCCGAGCGCGAGGCGATTACGCAGGTTTATTGTATCAACCATCCGATGGCGTGCGGGGTTTGCGATCAAAGCGGCGAGTGCGAGCTTCAAAATTTAGCCCATCTGATGCGCACAAATACCCAAAGCTACGCTATCCGCGATACGGCGCGCGAGGTGCAGGATTGGGGGTATTTAAGCTATGATCCTAGCCTTTGTATCGTCTGCGAGCGCTGTATTACCGCCGCGAAGGACCGCTTGGGCGTAGATGCGTTTAAGCTCGTTCCGCGCGGCGGAGACGCGCTAAGTAAGGAGCAAAAGGACGCGATGCCTAAAGACGCCTACGCCGTATGGAACAAGCTGCAAAAAAGTCTAATCGCGCGGGTTAACGATGAGGATGATTGCGTAAACTACGGCGAGAGCGCGGCGGTCTGCCCGACGGGGGCTCTGGTAGAGAGCGCGTTTAAATACGTTTCAAACGCCTGGGAACTGCGTCAAATCCCCGCTTCCAACCCGCATAGCAGTGATTGCGAACTGCTTTATTACGAGATCAAGCGCCGCGGCATAGGCGACCCGCGTGAAAAAATTTATCGCGTTAGCAGCGACATAAATTTCAGCGTTCTGCATGCAGGAGCGCGCTTCGGCTGGGATTTTTCAAACGAGCGGGCGAGCAAAAACGAAGCGGTTTTTAACCGCATCGTGCGCGGCATCGAGGACGGCGAGATCAAAAATATCAAATTTAATAGCTTCATCACCAACGAAGAAGCGCGGATTTTAGAGCTTTTGCGGCAAAAATTTAAGCTCGCTCTGATTAACGACGAAGCGCTTGCGTATCAAAAATTCCTGCGCGAATTTTCTAAGCTTAGCGGCACGAAATTTTATAATGCGGATTCGCAGACGGTTAAAAACAGCGATTTCATCGTAGTTTGCGGCACGTTTTTACGTAGCGACGCGCCAAATCTGGGCTATGCGGTAAACAGCGCCTGCAAGCTAAATAAGGCAAGCGGGATCTATTTTCATCCGTTTTGCGACGAGGGCATTAAGGGTTTTAGTAAAAATTTCATCCATCAGCCGCACGCCACGGGCTTGGAGGCGCAGATCCTGCTTTGGATCTTGCAGAAATTCGGACGCGATCTGCCTGGGTGGTTGGATGCGAAACTCGCGGCGGAATTTAAAATTTCGCTCGCCGCGGCGAAGCAAAATTTAGATGAGAAATCTGCAGATTCGCAAAATCCTGAGAATTCTACGGAGGTAAATGGCACTAAGAACGTTGCGAGTGCGAGCGGCGACGCAGATTCCGCAAGCGCGGACGGCAATGCTGAAAATTCCGTGCAGAATTCCGAAAATCCTGCGGAAAGTAAAATTTCAAATTTTGCCGTAGCGCTCGGGCTGGACGAGCAAAAAGTGGATGAGCTTTTGGCTAAAAAGGAGAGTTTTTCGCTCATCATCGGCGAGGATTTCATCCGCACGCCAAATAGCGCCATGCTTGCGCGTCTAGCGGGCTTGGTGCAGCGCTACACGCCGCTAAAAGTGCTAGTGGTGCCGCCGCGTACAAACAGCCTGGGCGTCGCGCTCATCTGTGAGCTTAGTGCGCAAACGAGCGCGGGCGAGACGCTAGGCTACAATGAAGCGGGCGATATTAGTTTCGGCGTGCTGGAAGCGGATCTGGACGCGCCTAGCTTGGTGCAGCAGGAGGGCACGTTTACGAACTATGACAAGCGCGTGGTGCTCACCAATGCGGCGCTTGATTACGGCGGATACGAGCTAAACGATATTGCCTGTGCGCTTGGGGTTTGCGCGGAGCATGCGATCGGCTATACGCCTAGCTTGGGCGCGGATTTTGAGCCGATTAAATTTGACGATTTAGAAAATTTCTACGACAACGGCGGCGCAAATCACCGCGGATATGAGTTACGAAACAAGGAGCTCGCCGCTAGCGAGGAGGAGTTTGAAATTTTGCCTTCCGTGCCGCTTAAAGTAGGCGAGGGCGAAATTTTAATCTATGAGGCAAATCCGCTGCATCAATTCAATAAATTTAGCGGCGCAAGCAGCGCTCTGGGCGAAGCGGGCGCGCTGTATCTAAGCCCCGGCATCGCCGAAGCTCTGGGCGTGAGCGCGGGCGACGTCGTTAAAATTTACCAAGCGGACGGCGCGAGCAACGATAAAAAAACTGGCGGCGCAGGCAAAACGAGTGCCGCTAATGATAAAAGCGGCACCGGTCGCGCTAAAAAAACGGATCGCGCAAGCGCCGCGCATAAAGCCGGCGGCGCCGGTGATGAAAATAGCGAAAACGGCGCGACTGAGCTCGTAAATTTAAAATGCGAAATCGTCGTTAGCGTAAAGATCGATCCAGGCTTTAGCGGGGCGTATCTGCCGTATTTTGACGAGAAGCTGCGCGGCGAGATATTTTTCAAAACCTCGCGCTATGCAAGCGTGAAAATCGAGAAAATTTCAAATTCCAAAGGAGAGGGCAGATGAGCGATAGTGCATTTTATTTCGTAGCTACCGTCTTAAAGGCGCTCGTGATTTTAGCCGTCATCGCGCTACTCTCGGGGCTTGCAACCTATGCCGAGCGTAAGGTGCTTGCCTTTATGCAGCGCAGGATCGGACCCTCTATGGTCGGGCCTGCGGGGCTTTTGCAGGTGGGCGCTGATATGATAAAGCTTTTTACTAAAGAGGACGCGATCCCTGCGCGGGCGAATAAGCTTCTTTTTAAAATCGCGCCGATAATCTCTGCTACGGGCGCTTTCGTGGCGCTTTCGGTAGTGCCGCTGCTGCCGGAGTTTACGATCGGCGGGCGAACCATCCAGCCGATTTTAAGCGATATAAATGTGGGAATTTTATTTTTGCTCGGAGCTAGCGGCACCTGCGTTTACGGACTGCTGATCGGAGGGCTTGCGAGCTACAATAAATGGGGCACGATAGGCGCGTTTCGCGCGTTTTTGCAGATCACCTGCTTTGAGGTGATAAACGGCCTTAGCCTGATCCCTATCGTGATGATCACGGGCTCGCTCTCGCTCATCGACATCGTAAGCGCGCAAAGCGGCGGTATTGACAAGTGGTTTATCTGGAAAGAGCCCGTCTGCTTCGCGCTCTTTCTCATCGCAACCTTTGTAGAGTGCAACCGCACGCCGCTGTGTCTCACCGAAAACGAAACCGAGATCGTAGCGGGCGCTGGTACGGCGTATTCGGGCATGCGCTGGGGTATGTTTTTTATCGGCGAATACGCCAATATCATAACCTACTCCGTCGTTACGACGCTGCTGTTTTTGGGCGGATTCAACGCGTTTTGGTTTATCCCTGGCGGCGTTATGATGGTGTTAAAATCAAGCCTCGTGTTTTTCTGCTTCCTATGGGCGCGCGCGGCGTGGCCGCATCTGCCCCCCGATCAGCTGATGGGGCTTTGCTGGAAATTCTGCATGCCGTTAGCTCTTGCTTGCGTGCTAATTACCGCGCTAGCGATCGTTTAAGGAGGGTTGCGATGGCAAGATACGCCCAGATCGATAAACGAGCCCCTATTAAATCCGGCGGTGATAAGCTTCGCAGATTCCTAACCCGCACCTTTAGCGGCGAACTTTTCGTGGGGCTGTGGGTCGTTCTAAAAAATATGTTTAAGCGCGGCGGCTCGCATACGCTTCGGTATCCTATGGAAAAATTTGTCATGCCGCCTAGATACCGCGGCGTGCACAAGCTTATGCGCTTGCTTGAAAGCGGTAGCGAGCGCTGCATCGGATGCGGCTTGTGCGAGAAGATCTGCGTGGCGAACTGCATCGCGATGGAGACAAGCCTCGGCAGCGATGGCCGCAAAAAGGTAGATAACTATTCGATAAATTTAGGGCGCTGCGTCTATTGCGGGCTCTGCGCGGACGTCTGCCCCGAGATCGCTATCGTGCACGGCTGCGAATACGAGCTTGCGAGCGAACAGCGGGCATACTACGGCTTCAAAGAGGATCTTTTAATTCGCGGCGAAAATTTATGTTTAAACGGCGCAGCGCAGGAGTTTGCGGGCTACGGCAGCCTGGATGAAAACGCGGGCGCGCTGATCAAGATGACGCCGAACGCTTATATAAAAAACGACGCCGCAAGCGACGAGCCAAGCTTAAAGAGCGCGGATTCAAATTTAAAAAACAGCGCCGCGGAAAGCTCCAAAAAAGAGGGTGCCGCTAGCGATAAAATTCTATTTTCGGGCGGCGCGGGCTTAAGCGGCGAAATTTTATCCGAGCGGCAAAATACCGAACGGGCGAGCTTAAAGGAAAGCTCCGCCGCAGACGCCGAAAATTCTAAAGAGAATTCTATTGCGGGCGCTGAAAATTCTGCGCCCGATTCGCAGCGAAATTCCAAAGAAAGCTCCGCCTCGCAAAGCGCCAACGATTCCGCCGCTCAAAGTAAAAATTTTAAAGAGAATTCGGTTGCGCCGCACGTCGAGAATTCCACAGGCGGTCTTGCTACGGACGGCGATTCTGGGGAAAATTCTAAAGAAAATTCTGCCATGCAAGACGCGGGGAGTTCCGCCGCGCGAGGTAAAAAATCTAAGGCAAATTCCAAAAAGAATTCCGCCGCGGACGCTGAAAATTCTACGCTTGATTCGGCGCGGAATTCCAAAGAAAATTCCGCCTCTCAAAGCGCAGAAGATTCCTCAGCGCAGGGGGATGAGCAATGATACAAACGCTTGCATTTTATTTTTTCAGCGCGGTTTGCCTGGCACTTTTCGGCATCAGCGTTTTTAGCAAAAACGTCCTTTACGCCCTTAGCGCGCTCGCCGGCGGCATGGTCTTTATGAGCGGATTTTTCTTCTTGCTGGACGCGGAGTTTTTGGGCGTAGTGCAGATTATAGTTTATACCGGTGCCGTGATCGTGCTTTACGGCTTTGCACTGATGTTTTTGGGCGCGGATAAAAACGTAAGCGAGCCGAAAAAAGGAGCAAGGCTATTTTTTGCGCTTAGCGGCGTGATCGCATTTTTACTCGTGATTATCGTGCTCGGCGCGGTGGTTGCGAACAATGTAGAAACGCTTAAAATTTTAAATACCGACGATACCGAGGCGCTTGGGATGATTATCTTTACGAAATATCTGGCGATTTTCGAGCTTGCAGCCGTGATGCTGCTCGTGGCGATGATCTGCGCTATCGTGCTTGCGCATAAGCAGATGGACGCGAGCCTGAGCTACGAAGAGAGCGAGGGATAAAATGGGTCTAAATCACTATCTGATCGTCGCTGCGATGATGTTTGGGCTCGGGCTTGCGGGTATGATGAAGCGACGGAATTTAATAATGCTCTTTTTTTCGAGCGAAATTTTATTAAACGCCGCAAATTTAGCCCTCGTCGCCGTGGCGAAATTTTACGACAATATAAACGGCGAAATTTTTGCGCTTTTCATCGTAGCGATAGCCGCGAGCGAGATGGCCGTGGGGCTTGGGCTGCTCATCTTGTGGTATAAGAAAACGGGCAGCATCGAACTTGACAGCTTCGTAAATTTTAAAAATCCTTCCAAGGATGGGCCTGATGCTTGATACCGTTTTTGTATGGCTCTTAATCGCCCTTTTCGCACCGCTTGCCTCGGCGATCTTCGCAGGCGTTTTCATTCGCGCCAAAGATAAGATGTTCATTGGCGTAATCTGCTCGGCGCTGGTGATTTTAAGTACTATCGCGTCGCTTGCTTTGATGGAGCTCGTCTCCGATAACCGCCTAATCAGCGTAAATTTAGCCAATTTCATAAGCACGGGATTTTTGGATGCAAAATTTAGCTTTCTTATAGATAGCGTAAGTGCGGTGATGATGGTGGTCGTAGGTATCGTTTCCAGCGTAGTGCATGTGTATTCGATCTATTATATGTGGGATGATGAAAACTTCTCTAAATTTTTCAGCTTCCTGGGGCTTTTCGTTTTTTCGATGCTGGTTTTGGTAACGAGCGATAATTTTTTAGGACTTTTCATCGGCTGGGAGGGGGTCGGACTCTGCTCGTGGCTGTTAATAGGCTTTTGGTACGACAGGAGCAATTACAGCTGGTGCGCCAACGAAGCTTTCATAATGAACCGCATCGCAGACCTTGGAATGTTGCTTGGAATTTTTCTGATCTATTTAAATTTCGGCTCGCTGCGCTACGAGGTAGTGTTTGCGAACGCAGCGAGCTTAGAGCCTGAAATTTTAACCCTGATCGCAGCGCTTTTATTCATCGGCGCGATGGGCAAAAGCGCGCAGTTCCCGTTCCATACCTGGCTTGCCGACGCGATGGCGGGTCCGACGCCCGTATCCGCGCTTATTCACGCAGCGACGATGGTTACGGCGGGCGTTTATCTGGTAATCCGCGCAAATGCGATTTTCGCGCTCGCGCCGGAAGTAAGCGGCTTTATCGTCTGCTTGGGCGCTTTTGTGGCGGTCTTTGCGGCATCGATGGCGCTGGTTCATAACGATCTTAAAAAGATCATCGCCTACTCCACGCTTTCGCAGCTTGGCTATATGTTCGTAGCCGCGGGGCTCGGGGCGTATTGGATCGCGCTATTTCATCTGGCGACGCATGCGTTTTTCAAAGCGCTTCTATTTTTGGGGGCGGGCAACGTAATGCACGCGATGAAAGACGATCTAAATATCCAAAATATGGGCGGATTATATAAGTTTATGCGGCCTACGGCGATTTTAATGTGCATAGGCTCGCTCGCGCTTTGCGGATTTTATCCGTTCGCGGGCTTTTTCTCAAAAGATAAAATTTTAGAAGCGGCGTGGAGCGCGGACGCGTATTTCATCTGGGCGCTGCTGTTTGCGGGCGCTGCGATGACGACATTTTACAGCGTACGACTAATAATGCTCGTGTTTTTCGGCAAGCAAAAATTTACCTACCATCCGCACGAGGCGAAAGGCTTTGCCCTCATTGCGATGGGCGTGTTAGCCGTGCCTGCGGCAATCGCGGGCTTTTTCGAGCACGATTTTGCTGAGTTCGTGCTTAGCATACTTCCGGGCTTTAAAGCTTCGATCCCGCACGGCGTGGAGGTAATTTTGATCGCTCTAACGCTAGCGATGATAAGCGCGGTGGCGATCGGCACGATTTGGACATACGGCAAGGGTAAATTTAGCCAAAATTTAAAGAGTTGCAAATTTTATAAAATTTTGATCGCTCAGTATTTTATCCCGCAAATTTATGAGCGCGTGATCGTGCGCGGATACGCTAAGCTTAGCGAGATCTGCGCTAAATGCGACGGCGCGATCATAGACGCCAGCGTCGACTTGATCGCTCGCACCGCGGTAAAAAGCGGCGAAGGAGCGGATCGCGTAAGCAATAGCGGAGATTTGAGCGCAAATTTAAGGTGGATGGTTTTGGGATCTTTCATTTTGCTGATTTTGGCGTTTGCGCTGTGAGGTGGGCATGGAATACTTTTTAAGTTTGGTTATATTTTTTCCGGCGGTAGCTGCGGTTTTGGGCTTTTTGATCGATGAAGCGAGCATCAAGACCTACGCCGTTACGATGAGCTTTATAGAGTTCGTGCTTTCGCTCGTTTTGTGGATACTCTACGAGCCGGTGGACGGTATCGCGTTTAGCGTGCTGCACCCTTTCATAAGCGAATACGGTATCAACTACTTCATCGGCGTGGACGGAATTTCGCTGTTTTTAGTGATCCTAAGCACGCTGGTTACCTTTTTGGCGCTACTTAGCCTAAGCATTAAAGAGCGCGCCAAAAATTTAATCATCTGCATTTTGTTTTTAGAGATGACGATGGTGGGCGTTTTTGTGGCGCTGGATGCGATTTTGTTTTACATCTTTTGGGAACTTTCGCTTATTCCGATGCTCTACATCATCGGCGCGTGGGGCAGCGGCAAGAGAATTTACGCCGCGGTGAAATTTTTCATCTACACCTTTTTAGGTTCGATGTTTCTACTCGTAGGGCTCGTAGCGATGAGCTATTTCTATCACGAGGCTACGGGCGAGTATAGCTTTAATATCCTAAACTGGCAGAGCCTGTCGCTGCCGCTTAGCACGCAAATTCCTCTATTTTTGGCATTTTCGGTCGCTTTTGCGATCAAGACGCCTTGCTTTCCTTTTCATACCTGGCTTCCGTACGCGCACGGGCAGGCTCCTACGATAGGCTCGGTTCTGCTTGCCGCGGTGCTTCTTAAGATGGGCACATACGGCTTCGTGCGATTTTCGCTGCCGCTATTTCCCGACGCGAGCGTGCATTTTAGCGGGATGATGTGCGCCGTAGCGATCGTTATGATCATCTATGCAAGCTCCATCGCCTTTGCGCAAAAGGACATCAAGCAGGTTATCGCGTATAGCTCGATCGCGCATATGGGCGTCATAATGCTAGGAATTTTTTCAATGAGCCGCGAAGGAATGAGCGGCGCGGTATTCTTGATGATCAGCCACGGTATCGTAAGCGGCGGGCTTTTTATGCTCGTGGGCTTTTTGTACGACCGCAGGCGCACGAAGCTTTTCAGCGAGTTCGGCGGGCTTGCGCGGGTGATGCCGCTTTATGCGTTTTGTTTTTGCGTCGTGCTACTAGGCTCGATAGGTCTTCCGCTTACGATTGGCTTCGTGGGAGAATTTCTAAGCCTTGTAGGAATTTTTAAAATAAGCTTTAGCTACGCGCTCTTGGGCGGACTCGGCATCATAATGGGCGCGATCTATTCGATGAATCTTTATAAAAAGACCTTCTTCGGCGCGCTCGTACATGAGGAGAATAAGAAGCTAAGCGATCTAAACAGAACCGAGCTTTGCTCTATCGTCCCGATCTGCGCGCTGGTGGTGGCGCTGGGCGTCGCGCCGAATTTGATGCTAAAGAGTATCGAGCCCAGCGTGACGCAAAGCCTTGAGCTGATGTTTAACAAAGCCTCTCAGACCGCGACCCGCGCCTATATGGAAAAAGCAAATTTTAAGGTAAGAAGCGATGCAAAATAATCTTTTAAATTTAGCCTCGATCGCGCCTATGGCGATACTCGGAGGATTTGCCCTGCTGATGCTCGCGGTTTCGCTTTTTGCGCGCACGCTATCGTATAAATTTTACGCCGTCATCACGATACTGGCGCTAGCTCTGGGCTTCGGGCTTGTTTTTGGATACAATAGCGGCATACGCGGGCTTTTTGACGTGATGCTGGTGGACGGAATCGCGACGCTATCGATGCTTATCATGCTCGCAGGCTCGATATTTTTCATCTTTCTGTCTTTGGGCGCAAGAAGCGCGCACGAGTACCACACGGCGGAGTTTTTCGTGCTGTTTTTATTGGTGCTCGTGGGCTATGAATTTATGGTCGCGAGCGAAAATTTAATGATGATCCTCGTTGGGCTTGAGACGGGCTCGCTGGCGCTTTATACGCTAATCGCGCTTCACAATCGCGCCAGATCAGTCGAAGCGGCGCTAAAATACTTCATAATGGGCGCGCTGGGATCGGGCTTTTTCGCATTCGGCGCGGCGATGTTTTTTCTATCGACCGGCTCTATGGAAATTTCAAATATCGCGCAGATCGCCAAGAGTTCAAATTTACAAACCAACGTCCTGCTTTTCGCCGCTTGCTCATTTATGATCGTCTCGATAGGATTTAAGCTCTCGCTGATCCCGTTTCACACCTGGACGCCCGACGTTTACGAGGGTGCGAGCTCGGCTATGGCGGGCTTTTTGTCCGTCGTGCCCAAGATCGCGGGCTTTGTCGTGGCGATCAGGCTATTTGAAGCGCTGCAAAGCATCGGCGTGCAGTGGCTAAACATTGTGCTCTACGCCGTAGCGGTGCTTACGATGAGCTTAGCGAACCTTATGGCGCTCGTGCAGCGCGACGTCAAGCGGATGCTGGCTTTCAGCTCCATTTCGCACGCAGGCTTTGTGCTCTGCGCGATCGTGATCGGCTCGACGCAGGCAAACGCCGCACTTTTCACCTACTGGATCCTATATGCCGTGGCGAACTTCGGCGCGTTTGCGTTCATCTGGTGCGTACGGCAAAGGCGCGCGCGCTCGTTAAATTTAAAATTTAAAACCCAAAGTCTCGCTTTAAATTTAAACGCAAACGGCGAGAGCTCTATCTCAAATGCAAGGCCGTCTTTTTCGCAAAATCATGAGCCGAGCTTTGCCGGCGAGTTAAATTTAGGCGCGAGCGGGCAAAATTCAGCCTGCGCCGAGTGGAGCGTTAAAGCGAGCGAGCAAAATTCTAAAGCAAACGGGCAAAATTTGAAAGCGAGCGAGCTCAGCGCGGAAGCGAGCCTTTTCGGCACTAAAACTTGCGAGCCCGGCGCCGAAATTTGCGAGCAAAGCTCTAAATTTACAGCTCGCTTCGAGCATCCGTTTGAGAAATTTGACGGGCTGATCCGCACCCATCCGCTCTTTGCGCTATGCGCGGCGATCTTTATGCTCTCGCTTGCGGGCATTCCGCCGTTTAGCGTGTTTTGGGGCAAGATGTATCTGCTAAGCGCCGCGGTCAATTCGGGCTATTTCGCCCTCGCCGTAATCATGGCGGTAAATAGCGCGCTCGCGCTGTATTACTACCTGCGTCTTATCGTGCGTATGTTTTTGCACGAGCCGCGGGAGGACGCGGAGTTTGACGGCTCGCTGAGCACGGTCTCCGTGCAGATAAAATTCGCCGTCGTGCTAGCTAGCGTGGCATGCGTGCTGGCGCCGTTTTTAGTGAAATTCCTAACCGGAGCAGTAAATAATTTCGTCTTTTTAAGCGGGTATTGAGCTAAAATTTTAAGCGCGAATTGAACCCATCGCGCTTTGCCAACAAGGAGAGATATGTTTTTGGGCGAGCTAAGTGCTGACGGCTACGGTTTTGCGCTGCTTGAGCCGCGCGATTTGAGTGAGTTTTTAAAGGAGCGAAAATGCAGAGCAAAAAAGCTTCTAAGCTACTGGGACGCGCACAAGCAGCTGTTTTATGACGCCGTAAAGGGCGCTAAAGCTTTACCTTTCTACCCGCTTACGGTGCGCAGCTATGAGATCTTCGTTTGCATTGACGAGGAGTTTGCGCCGTCTGCGGGCTACGAAGTGGCTTTCAAGCGCGATAGGCTGTATTTCGCCCCGCAAAGCGACTCCGCGATCCTAGCGAGCTTCGATGCTTTGCAGTATCGTTTCGATGAGCTAAAAAGCGACGAACTCGAGCTAGGCTATGAGTGCCAAAGCGGCGCTGCGGGCAAGATGCGAAAATTTAATTCCACGCTCAAACTTGGCTTGCAAAGCGGCACTTACGAGCTTTGCGTCGTTGGGCTAAAAAACAGCTCGCAGCACCCCGAGAAATACGGCTACGCCTTTATTTTCAAGCGTAACGCAAGCGCGGAAAATCAAAATTTTGATAGGCTTGATAACGATAAATTTAGCTTTGATATTTGCGAAGGTGATTAAATTTAACCTGAGCTTCGCGCCGCACGAGATCTCGGCGCGACCCGCAAAATTTTAAAGATACGACCGGCGCGGTAAATTTAAATCTAAATTTTACTTCCTTGTCTCACTTTTTTCTAGCAAGCGCACAAATTTTGATAAATTTTGATTTTAAATCTCGCGGCGAAGAAATTTTAAAATTTCACGCTCCAGCTCTTGCGGCGGTGCTGAAATTTTATCCGCGAACTGCGAGCGGTTGAAGGTGCGTTGGCGCTTTGCAAGCTGTACCGTGTGTAGGCTTACGAGCTGCTCGCACTGCGCCCGCGAGATCTGTCCGCGCAAGAGCTGCCCGCACTCCTTTAGCCCGATGCAGCCTAGCGCCCTGCACTCTGAGCCGTAGCGAGCGAATAAAAACTCCGCTTCCTCTAAAAGCCCGCGCTCAAACATCGCCTTCGTGCGCGCCTCGATGCGTCCTGCAAGCCACTGCTTGGGCGCGTCGATCTCAAAAATTTTAATATCCGAAATGACGGGCGCGGCGGTGTTTTCGCGCAGAAATTTACTCGGAGCCTCGCCGCAAAATTTATAGATACTTAGCCATTTTTTTAAACGAAAACTGTCAGACGCGCTAAATTTTGCGGCAAATTCCGGATCGATCCGCCGCGCTAGTGCGTAAATTTCATCGTTTGAAATTTCGCTTTTGAAATCGGGAACCTTCGGCGCCAGCCCGCTTAGCATCGCTTTGAGATAAAATCCGCTGCCGCCCGTGATTATCAAAGGCGCGCCGCTACGCTCCGCAAAAGCCCGCGCGGCGGCGTATTCTTTGATAAACTCGCCGACGCTGAAGTACTCGTTTGGATAGATTAAATTTACGCCGAAGTGCTTGATCTCGCGCAGCTGCTCCTTGCTTGGCTTGGCGCTTGCGATGTCGATTTGCCGGTAAATGCAGAGCGAATCGAGGCTTAAAATCACGGCGTCCATTTCGCGCGCGATACTTAGCGCAAGATCGCTTTTACCGCTTGCGGTGGTGCCGATGATCGCGATCTGCGGACTTGCATGCGAGTTTTGATTTTGGCTCAAGGCGTTTCCCTTCGTAAATTTTTCGTTCAAATTATATCAAATTTAGAGCTATTCTTACTTTTTTTTGATACAATGGTGCCCAAAATAAGGGGCGAAATGGCTAAATTTAAAGAAATTTTATCCGATATCAACGAATTAATAGTTTTTAAACACTCGGTTTTCGCGCTGCCGTTTATCTTTACGGCGATGATTACTGCGAGCAAGCTGCAAAACGGCTCGATATGGTTCGGCTGGAAGTTGCTTTTTTTAGGGATTTTATGCGCGGTAAGCGCTAGAAGCTTCGCGATGGCGCTAAATCGTTACTTGGACGAGGACATCGACCGCACCAATCCGCGCTGTGCTTCACGTCCTAGCGTGGACGGACGGATCGGGCGCGGGAATTTGCTGCTTTTCATAATCGCGAACGCGGTGGTTTTCATAGCGGTTTCGGCGTTTATAAATCCTTTGGCACTTAAGCTTTCGGTGCCGATTTTAGCGGCATTGGGCGGGTATTCGTATTTTAAGCGCTTTAGCGAAACGGCGCATTTAATGCTAGGCTTTTGCCTGGGGCTTGCGCCGATTGCGGGCTCAATCGCTGTTAGCGGCGAAATTCCGCTATGGTCGGTGCTGCTATGCCTCGGGGTAGTATTTTGGGTAGGCGGCTTTGACGTGCTGTATTCGCTTCAAGATATGGAATTTGACCGCAGCAACGGGCTTTACAGCATCCCTGCGCTTTACGGCAAGGAAGCGTCGATGTTTATCTCTAAAATTTTTCATACCGTGGCGGTACTTTTTTGGCTGCTGTTTTGCGTGGCGGCAAATTTAGGCTTTTTTGCCTATCTTGGTGTGGCTGCGTGCGCGGCGATCCTGTACTTCGAGCATAGGATCGTGCAGAAAGATTTTAGCAAGATTGATCGCGCGTTTTTCACGCTCAATGGCTACTTGGGCATCGCCTTTTTTGCTTTTGTTTTTGTAAATTTATTTTAAGGAACCCCTATGGATCTTAACACTCTCATCATTTTAGGACTTTGCGTCGTTATATTTTTGATGTTTTTCGTCATATATTTTAAGGATAAGCAAGCGGATAAAAAATTCGAGCGCTTCGATCAGGTTCTGACCGACGCTATGCAGGAAAATTATCTGCTTAAAAAGAAGGTCGAGGAGCTAAAAGAGATGATCGATTCGGGCGGCAAAGTCGCTCCTAATATCGATATAAACGCGATTGCCGACGTAATCGACGAGACGATAGAGCAGAGACTAGATGTAGTGCCTACGATGATCGACGAGCGGGTAGAAAAGCAGATCAGACCGCTTCTGGATCAGCTTAAAGAGCTCATCGGCTCGGTAAGAAAATAGCCAGAGCAATATAAAAATAAAATTTTGCAAAATCGCTTTGTTTTTTATATAATCGCCGCAAATTGATATTAAGGCAAAATATGCTAATTGATAAATTTGGACGAACGATCGATTATTTGCGCATTTCTGTTACGCAGCGGT
>NZ_CALIIS010000059.1 GCF_938017705.1 uncultured Campylobacter sp. | reverse complement strand
GCGGATGCCGCCTAAGACGCGGTGTCCTTTAAGCCCGATCATCCCCTCCGCCTCCGCCTGCGCGACGAAAACCGGCTCAAGCGCGGCGTCTGCGATATTAAAGCTCACGTTCATCAGGCTGCGGCTGTCCTTTTGCGCGTGGCCGCGGTAGAAGCCGCCGCTGACATCGATCGCGCCGTAGAGTAGCGCCGCTTTGCGCTTGTTGCGCTCATGCATCTCCGCGAGCCCGCCGATTTCGTCCTTGATCCAGCCGAGCATTAAATTTAGCATGTAAATTCCGAAAGTATTTGGGGTGTTACTCATCGAGTCCGCGTCCGCCTGCGTTTTATAGCGCAGGATCATCGGCGTTTTGGGATCTGCGCGGTCCAGCAGATCCTTACGGATAGCCACCATCGTAACGCCCGCGGGGCCGCCGTTTTTCTGAATGCCGCCGTAAAACATCCCCACGCTGCCAAGATCCACGGGGCGCGAAAACAGATCGCTCGAGCTATCGACTACGAGCGGGCAGCCGCACTGCGGCAGCTGCGGATACTGCGTGCCGTAGATCGTGTTGTTCGAGCAGATGTAGCCGTAATCGGCGCCGTCTGAAAATTTAACCTCGGGGATGCGGTCGAATTTGCTCTCCTCGCTGCTTGCGATCACGCGGTAGTTTATGCCGAGCACGCCCGCTTCCTTGATCGCCTTGCTCGTCCAGTTGCCAGTGTTGGCGTATTCTGCGACGCCGCCTGCGTATAGGTTCATCGGCACCTGCGCGAATTGCAGGCTCGCGCCGCCTTGCAAAAATAAAATCGTAAAATCATCCGAAAAGCCGTAGAGATCACGCACGCGGCTCATCGCGCTATGTAGAACCTCCTCGAAAATTTTGGTGCGGTGCGAGATCTCCATTATCGAAAATCCCAGCCCTGTGTAGTTTAGCAGCTCCTCTTGCGCCTGCTTTAGCACGCCCAGCGGGATGGTGCTAGGTCCTGCGCTAAAATTTAAAACCCTATCCATTTTGCCTCCTTTAGATGATTTTCGCGTTTTTGCTGAGCTGCTGCGAGCAAAGGACGAACTCATCGCCCTCGGCAAGCTCGCCCAAGCTCACCGTTTTGCCGCCCTTTTGGATTTGAACGAGGTCTTTTGTGATCTCAAAAAATTTCGCCTTTTGCGCTAAAAGTTCATCCTTTGCGCTTAACGCATGCTCTGCGGCGCTTAGCTTGGAGCCGATGAAATTTTTAAATTTAAGCTCGAAATTTAAAAGCCCCGCGAGCGAGCCTGAAATTTTTGGCTCGATAGATTTTGATCTAAGCTCCAGAGCTGCGAGGCTCAGCGCGTTTTGCGCGGATGAAATTTTATCTTTTATTAGTCTATCAAGTGCGTCGCTTACGCCGTCTAGGCTCTGAAAGATCGCGCAAATATCGGGCAGCAGATCGATCATCGCGGCGGTGGGCGTGAGGCTTCGGTGATCGGCTACGAAATCGCTGATGCTAAAATCGATCTCGTGTCCGACCGCCGAGATGACGGGCGTTTTAGCCGCGTAGATCGCGCGCGCTAAGGCCTCGTCGTTGAAGCACCACAGATCCTCGCGTGAGCCGCCGCCGCGAGCG
>NZ_CALIIS010000058.1 GCF_938017705.1 uncultured Campylobacter sp. | reverse complement strand
AACCAGGGCGGTTTTTGAGCTTTTGTCGATCGATTCGTTAAAAGAAGCGATTTCGCGGCTAGAAAATTTTACTCTTGCACTTGCAAAATTTCGGCTCATCGCCGCGGGTAGTAGGCATTTGCTTTGCTAAATTTGATACTCGCTAGAGCTCAACTCGCCTCGTAAAAGTTTGCCGAAGCGTGCGGCTGCGACATCTACGGCATCGTCGCTAAACTCGCCGGGCTCAAACCCGCCGCTGATAAACGGCACGGCAAAGTCCATCCCGCAGTAGTTTGCCGCGATCTTAAGCGGCGTTAAAATTTCATCCATGCTAAAGCCGATTGCACCCTGCTTAGAGTACTCGCTAAGCGGCGTACTAGCGCTTAGCGCAAGCTGCAGGACCTTGCCCCTAAGCGCGCCCGAAGCCACCAGCTCATGCGAAAAGACGATGTCAATATAGGCCTTTAGCATAGGCGGTACGTTTAGCCAGTGCATCGGATACAAAAATACGATGCGGTCGGCGCCCAATAGCGCGTCTTGCTCTGCGCGGGCGTCAATGCGCGCAGTATCGGTGCCGTAAAGCCCCTCTAAATGGCGTACCTCCACGCCGGCGGTGCCCTTTGCGACCTGCGATAGGGCTTTGTTCACGCGCGAGGCAGCGAAATTGGGATGCGATAAGATCACGAGCGTTTTCATCTTGTCTCCTTCGTTAAAATTTTAAGCAATCATATCGTTAAAAAGCTAAGAGTAGATTAAAAAAAAAGGGGGGGGTAGAAAATGAAGAGTTATTTTTTCTTGTGGGGAATTTGAATTTGTGCGGCACGATAGATACGAGGCGCTCTCGTACCATACTGCCTCAAGGCATGTGCAACAAATGTTTTTACGCGTGCCGTAAAGCACAAGCTTCCAGGATTAGTCTCGTCTAGAACGATCTGCTTACGATCCGTCCAATGCGCGTGCAGCTACGGCACGGAGCAAAATTTTATCCAAGCAAGGATAAATTTATGAAAAAAGATTAAAATTTAGCCGCGATTTGGGCTACGAGCCTGAAAATTTCAAAAAAAGGAAACGATATGCAGAGAAAAACACAGATCGAAGACGAGTTCAGCGCAGAGGATCGCGAGCGCAAAATCACGCTGCAAGCGGGAGATGCGGCGCCCGAGTTTAGCTTGCAAAACGCCGACGGAGCGAGCGTCGCGCTAAAGGACTTCGAAGGCAAGAGGGTCGCGCTGTATTTTTACCCCAAGGACAACACCCCCGGCTGCACGACCGAAGCGTGCGAATTTAGCGCCGCATACGATGATTTCATCGCCGCAGACTGCGTGATCGTAGGCATCAGCCCCGATAGCGCCAAATCCCACGCGGGCTTCATCGCCAAGCAGAGCCTAAAACACATCCTGCTGAGCGATCCGCAGCACGAGGTAGCCAAGCTATACGGCGCGTGGCAGGTACGCAAAAACTACGGGCGCGAGTATCTGGGCATCGTGCGCTCGACCTTTTTGATCGGTGCGGACGGCAAAATTTTAAAGGTCTATAAAAGCGTCAAGGCGAAAGATCACGCCGCAAAGGTGCTTGCAGATCTGCTAGCTGCGGAGAAATAAAGCGCCAAGCCGGCGTTTTGAAGCAGAGCTTGCACGTATTTGAGCGCTAAATTTTAATATAAAATTTACTATGGAATTTCGGCGTCAAATTTAAGCGCCGGAATTTCAGCATTAAAATTTAGTCTTGAAATTTTGCCCTAGAATTCCGCCGCTCATTTGAAGATAAAATTTCAAAGCGGAACTATAACTGTGATTTTAACGGCAAATTTTATCGCCCCACACCAAAATTTTAAAGGAAAAATATAAAAAACTTAATCATCCTGGCTCACCCCGACATCGAAAATTCGATCATAAACAAGCGGTTTTTAAAAGAGGCCGCCGCGCAGAATTTTACCGTGCGCGACCTAGCGCGCGAGTATCCTAGCGGCGAGATAGACGGCGAGCGCGAACGCGCGATAATCAAAGCTCACGATACGCTGGTGCTGCAATTTCCGCTGCACAACTTCTCCTCGCCCGCGATTTTAAAAAGCTGGATCGATGCGACGATGACGTATGGATTTGCCTACGGGCGCGCGAGCGAGGGCATTCGTGGGCGCGCCGTGGCGCTGGCGGTGAGCGCGGGTATCAAACGCGCCGACTACGCGCCTAGCGGGCGGTATCATTTCACGATGGAGCAGATTTTAGCACCGTTTGAGCTCGCATTTGCCTACTATTTTCACGCCGACTGGCGCGGATTTTTCGCGTTTTATGGCGCTGAGGAGACGCCGGGTGTGGATTATCAAAGTAGCACCGAACAGATAGAAAAAGGCGCGGCGGAATACGCGGAATTTTTAAGAAATTTAAGCGCAAAGAGCGCGGGTAAAAAATTTTAAGTTAAAAGTAAACTCGATTTTGGGGCTAAATTTTAAATTTAGGCTTTTTTGGGGCACACATTGCGCCTTTAGAATAAAGAAAGCTGCGATGAAATTTTGAACGAAGCGGTTAAATTTAGCCCTCTCCGCTTGCCGTAGGAATAAAATTTTGCCAAAGAATACAGCCTATTTTGCGGCTCATCTAAATCATCGAAATATAAAATCTGCCGCGATTTAATGCAGCAGCGCTTCAAGATGACATTAATCGCGCCGTCTGCAAAGAGCATTAAAGGCACAATAACGGATGAGTCGTGAAGCAGACGCGGCAAAATTTTACAACGCACCTTTTTGAGCTCGCTAAACCGCGCGCTCAGCAGAGCAAAGCAAAATTTCATAGCCGCCTGAAATCCGCTTAGTAAAGCGAAATTCCGCCTTGCTTAGCAAAATCCCGTCCGCTAGATAAAATTCCGCCGAGCAGAGTAAAATTTCGCGGCGGAATAAGCGAGCTAAATTTAAAATCAAATCCGCGCGCGGAGTAGAAAGCGCCCGAGCTAAGCTTGTGCCTCTTTTGCCGCTAACGTTATGATCCGCTTAACCACCTCGCTCGCCGCTTTTAAAGAGCTTACGGGCAGGTATTCGTAGATCGAATGGAAATTATGGCCGCCGGTAAAGAGGTTCGGGCACGGCAGCCCCTTTGCGGAGATGACGGCGCCGTCGTAGCCGCCTCGCATAGGCTTGATCTTGGGCTCGATGTTTAGGCTTTTAAAGGCCTGCTTCGCAAGGCGAATTGCTGGCGCGTCGTCGTTTTTCAAAAAGTTATAGACGTTTTTATAGCGGTCGTTTAGCGAAATTTCGATCCGATCGCCCCAGATCTCGCGAAGCCCGTCCGCCGTCTTTTGTAAAAATTCCATACGCTGCTCGTATCTTTTCTCGTCAAATTCCCTCACGTCGATCTTTAGGACTGTCTTTGCGCTGTTGCCGCTAAGCTCCTTGACCCAAAAATAGCCCTCCTTGCCCTCTGTGTATTCGGGCGCCTCGCCCGCAGGCAGCAGCGAGATAAACTTATGCGCCAAAAGCAAGGAATTTACGAGCTTATCCTTAGCGTTCATCGGATGAGCGGACTGGCCTTTGAAGGTAACGACGCAATCGCCCGCGTTCCAATTCTCGTAGATAAACTCGCCGATGCCGCAGCAATCAAGGCAGTAGCCAAAATCCGCGCCTACCTCGCTTACGTCCAGCGCCTTTGCGCCCCGCAAGCCCTGCTCCTCGTCCGGCACGAAGCAAGCGATTATCTCGCCGTGTTTGATCTGCGGATTTTGGACGAAAAATTCCAGCGCATTTATGATCGCTGCGATCGCCGCCTTATCGTCGGCGCCTAACAAGCTAGTGCCGTCCGTTACGATGATCTCGTCCCCTTTATAATCCTGCAGCTCCTCATTTTCGCTCGCTTTGAGATAGATCTCTAGCTCTTTATTCAAGCAAATATCGCCGCCTTCGTATCTTACGATCTGCGCCTTGGTGTCGCCCGTCTGCTCGGCGCTGGTATCAAGATGGGCAAAAAACGCTACGCGCGGAGCAGGAGCGTCTAAATTTGAGGGAATTTTAGCGATCAAAATCGACTTCTCGCTAAGGCTTATATTTTTTATGCCCAGAGCTTCGAGCTCGCCTTTTATGAGTTCTGCGAGCTCAAGCTCCTTGGGGTTTGAGGGCATTATGCCCGCAGCGCCCGCGACCCTATTCGTGGTGGTGTTGATCTTGGTGTAGTTTAAAAACCTCTGCACGATATCCACAAATGAGCCTTTTATAAAATGACAAATGCGATGACGCAGACAGATATAAACATCCCTAGAGCCGTTCTTTTGGCGATCTGAATAGGATTTACCATCGCAAGTCCCGCGCAAACGATGCAAGCGCCCGCGATCGGCGATGCGCTTCTGCCTAGCGCGCCGCTTATCGCAACCGCCATACCGAGTTTGTCTTGTTCAAAACCCAGCGCGTCCGCATGCACGGTCACGGCGGTGTTAAACGCCATCGACGCCGCATCTCCAGAGCCCGTTACGACGCCCATAAAAAATGGAACGAAAGTTCCGCCGAATTTTACGTAGCCCTGCTCGTTTTTAAGCCACTCGATTACGAAATCGATCGCTCCACACGCGCTAAGACCTGCGACGAAGACGCCCGCGGCGATGATGATACCTATGATATCGGCATACGCGCTACCCATTCCTTTGAAAAATTCCTTCGTAATTTTTTGAGGATCGGTTAGAGTAACGGCGATGGTGAGGATAGCGCCCAGTAGCATCGCTTCGGCGACGCCCATCTTCGTCCATTTTAGGAAAGAGACCTGATTTAGGCTCGTGCCGCCGATTACTAAGATCACTAACGGCACTAACGGCATAAGCGCGTATAAGACGTTTATCTTTTGAGGCTGCGCGTCTAAATTTGAACCGTCGGCGGAATTTGACGCGACGGAATTTGCGCCGCCCTCTCTTTGCGCTAGATAATTCACCCCCTTGGTGTAATCTTTGCAAACTATCGCCGTTATACTCATTACGATCAAAACTACGATCAAAGCGGTAATCGCGCTAGAAAACTGCACGGCGATGACGTCTTGAACCGTATAGGATGGGTTGTGCGCCTTTACCATATCGGCGACAAATACGTTGTGCGCCGAGCCCGGGCTTAAAACGCTACCGAAAGTTCCCGCAAATACCGCAGCTCCCGCCATCTCCGGTTTAACGCCCGCAGCCATCATCACGGGGATCAGCGTAGCGCCGACCGCAGCCGAGCAGCCCGCAGCGGAGGGGATAGCGATATTGATAAAATATGTAAGCGCTACGACGATAGGGATCAATAAAAATCCGATATTGCCGAGGGGTCTGGTTAGTAAATTTACAAGAGCGCGGTCGCATTCGGTAAATTTCATCACGAAGGCAAAACCCATGCTGGCGCAGATCGCCTTAATAAGCCCCGCCTTAGTCATATACGAGGTAAAGGTGCCCAGCCCGTCCAGAGGCTTTAGACAAAGCACGCACAGCACCAAACCCACGCCGATAAGCACGGTTTTGGTGTCCTTCTTCATGATCAGTAAAGCGACCACTGCGACGATACCCGCAAGCGCCAAAAATAGCCTAAGTGTCTCCACGATAACTCCTTTTAAATTTTAAATTTACTTCCCACGGCGATGCGCGAGATCTCTTTTTTATACTCGAATTTCAGCACATCCGCATATCCCATCACCTCGCACTCGTTTCCGTTTATCAAAAACGCGCTGCCCTCGGGCATAGCATAGACGCTGTCGTTTTGATTGACGATCAAAAACTCCTCCAGCCGCTCCTCCCTGCTCTCGCCGTTGTGGTTTGAAATTTTACCGCTTATGAAGTGCGGATTGATCTGGTGCGGAAAGATCCCCAGAGCCACCGGCGAGGGCGGAAAGACGATCGGCATGTCGTTGGTAGTCATCATCGTCTTTCCCGCAACATTTGCGCCGGCAGACCAGCCAAAATACGGCGTACCGTCGTCCACGGCATCTTTGATCGCGCCTAAAAGATCAAATTTATAAAGCTCATTTAGCAGCACGAAGGTATTGCCGCCGCCGATGCAGATCGATTTGGCGTTTTTAACGGCGGCCTTCATATCGGCGAATCGATGGATCGATCTGATATTGTTACTCTCCAAGCAGTCCGAAACCTTCTGCTCGTATTGCTCATTCGTGCGCCTAACGCCCGCAAACGGAATGAATAAAATTTCATCCTCCCATAACCTGCCTAAAAATTCCTTGATCCACCCCTTGCAGTGGTTCAGATAGCCGCTGTCTTTGTAACTGGAAGCGCTTAGAAGTAGTGCTTTTTTCATGCCGCTCTCCTTTAAACTTTGCCGTTTAGCTTATACGCGCAGCGCAGATACACGTCCACCCCCGCAAGCAGCGAGTCTTCGTCGAAGTCGAATTTGGCGTTGTGATGTCCCGCCGCAAGCGTCGTGCCGATCATCAGATATCCGCTCTTACCGCCCGCATCCTGCACCGAGCGCATAAAGTGCGCGAAGTCCTCGCACGCACCGAAATTTAGCTCCCTTACGATTTTATCATCGTCGATAAACGGCGATGCCTTCGCCGCATCCTCGTAAAGCTGCGTGGTAGCCTCGTCGCTATCTCCGCCTGCGGTGCCGCCCGTAATCTGCACGTCGTAGCTAACGCCGTAAATTTTAGAAACGCCCTCCACTATGTCCATGCATTTGGACTTCATAAACTCATTTAGCTCCGTGCTCTCGCCGCGCGTCTCGCACGCAAGATAGCCGTTGGGCGCGATGACGTTGCGTCCTTCGCCCGCGCGCAGTACGCCGACGTTGATACGCGTGACGCCGTCTGCGTGTCTGGTTATGCCGTGCATATCAAGCGCCATCTCGGCTGCGGCAAGCAGAGCATTGGCTCCGTTTTGCGGCGCGCCCGCGGCGTGAGCGGACTTGCCTTGTAAATTTACGTCAAATTTAGTGGTCGCAAGCAGTTTCTTGGTGCCGCAGATGATGCCTCTCATAGTGGTCGCCTGAAAGCCGATATGACCGCCCAGCAAGTAATCCACGCCCTTGGTGACGCCCGCAGCTTCCATACCTACGGCGCCTCTGGTGCCCTCCTCGGCGGTTTGGAAGATAAATCTAAATTTGCCGCTAAAATCGTCTAGGCTCTGCGCGATGAGCTTCGCTAAAGCAAGCCCCATCGTGATATGCCCATCGTGCCCGCACGCGTGCGTAATGCCGCTGATGTCGGAGCGAAAGCCCTCCTTAAAAGGGCGGTGATCCGCATCCGTGCTCTCGGTCACGTCCACGCCGTCTATGTCAAATCTAAAAGCGACCGTCTTGCCCGCGCGCCCCGTATCGATCTGCGCCACTAGCCCCGTTAGCCCGTCCTCCATCGCATCAAGAAATTTTATCTGATCTGCGTTTAGCAGCTCTTTGGCGCGCTGCTTCGCCTTCTCGCAGGCATCCTTGCTACCTACGCCCTGTCTGGCTTCAGCCTTTACCACCTCGCGGCCGAGCTTTATCTCATAGCCCAGGCGCTGCATTCGATCTGCGATAACCGCGGTCGTAAAAAAGGTAAACCAGCCCGTCTCGGGATGCGAGTGAAAAAACCTGCGATCCCCGATCATCTCGCCCTTGAGCGCCTCTACTTTTTGCGCGATAGTATCCATCTTCTCTCCTTTATTTTTTGGCTAAGTTTAACATCGCCGCAGCTAGAACCTTCGTAGCGGCAAAGGCGTCGTGCCAGTTTATGCTTTCATTTACGTTGTGGCTGATGCCGTCCTTGCACGGTACGAAAAGCATCCCAACGCGATCCGCAAGCTCCGTCATATTCATCGCGTCATGTCCCGCGCCGCTAGGAAGTCTTAGGCTTGGAATTTTAAGCTCGCCGGCACAGCTCTCAAGCAGAGCGATCATCTCTTCGCTTAGCTTTACGGGGCGATCTTTGATGAGATTTTTTAGTTCAAATCTGCACCCTCTGCGAGCGCAAATTTCATCTATCGCGGCGCAAATTTTATAGTCCGCCGCCCTAAGCGCATCCTCGTCTATATCGCGTATATCAAGACCTAGCGTGCAGGAGCCGGGGATCACATTTAGCACGCCCGGTAGCGCATTTACATATCCCGTCGTCGCAACCGTGGTTTTGCCCTCCTTGGCGATCCTCTCCGCGCTCAAAATGATCTCGCTCGCGCAAGCTAGGGCGTCGCAGCGCATATCCATCGGCGTAGCGCCGCTGTGATCGGCTCTGCCCTCTATCCGCAGCTCGTATCGCACGGGCGCGGCGATACCCGTGACGATGCCCACGGGGATGCCGCGTCGCTGCAATACCGGCCCCTGCTCGATATGAAGCTCGATATAGCTATGAAAGCTGGATTTCGGCAGGATGCAGTTTTTTAAATTTGCGGGATTTAGCCCGAAAGCCTCCATGGCGTCAAATAGCGAAATTCCGTCCCGATCCTTTAGCTCGCCAAGCCGCTGCCGCGATAGCTTGCCGCTTATTATCTTGCTGCCTACGGTCGCCATTTTAAAGCGGCTTGATTCCTCGCAAACAAAGACGATGAGCTCCAGCGGTCGCGCAAGCTCCTCGCCGCTATCTCGCACCGCGCGGATCGCCTCCAAAGCAGCCATGACGCCTAGCGTGCCGTCGTAAAAGCCGCCCTGCGGTACGCTATCAATATGCGAGCCCGCGCTGACGGACGGCAAATCGGGATTGCTGACGCCGCTAAATTTAGCGAAAATATTGCCCGCATCGTCGATTTTGATCTTGAAATTTTCTTTTTGAAGTAGCGATATGAGGAAGTCGCGCGCCGCTTTATCCTCGCGCGAAAATGCAAGCCGCGTAAGCCCGCCGCCCGCCAAAGCCCCAAAGCGGCTTATCTGCTCAAACTCGCTTTTAAAGCGCCGTGTGTTTATGTCCATAAATCCCCTTTTTTTAAAAATTTATGAATACGGCATTTTAATATTAAATTTATATAACAAAGCTGAAATTTATCTATCGCGGCGGCAAATAGGGCGCTAAAACGGCGCGAGCAAAACCGCTTTAAGATAACGCTATAAATTTTGCCTTTTGGGTTTTAAAATCGCGATAAACCGCTTAGCTTCAGATTAAACGGATATAATTATCGCAAAATTTAACGAGGAGCGCAGATGAAGCAGAGCTCGCTAGAGGGGCTTTATGAAAAGCTAAGGCAATTTGATAGGCTGGCGGATAAAGAGGAGTATCTGTTTGATGCGATAAAGGGCGCCATCGAGGCGGAAAATTTCGAATTTGCCGCGCAAATTTGCGACTTTGTGCTAAACGAGGAATTTGAAAAATTCGGCGCGGTTTTAAGAACGAGGGCGCTAATGTGGCTCACGGGCTACATCGCGCAAAATTTAAAAGAAAGTGAATACCCAAATTTCGGCGACTTCACGGACTGCTTGTGGAAATTTAAATGGATCGTCTCGGGCGTCGCCAAAAGCTCCATGATCGAAAAAGAGCTCATAGACGAGGCGAACGAGGCGATGCTGTTTTACTACGAGCGTTTGGAGCTCTCGCTGGCGGCTTATTACAAGGCTTTGATGAACCAAAACATCGATATGGGCGATGCTAGAGAGGCAAAGGCAAACTATGAGCTGTGGAAAAAGCTCGCCAAAGACGATATGTCCGACTGCGAGGCGTGCGAAGCAAGCGATGAGATCGCGTATTTAAATTTTGCCGGCGAGCACGAAGCGGCGCTGGGGCTTGCCGAGCCGATACTTTCCGGCGAACTAACCTGCTCCGAGGTGCCGCACATAACCTACGCGCCGATACTTTTTAGTATGATAGCGCTAGGCAGGACCTGGGAGGCGAAAATCCTGCTGCCAAAGGCCGCGGCGACGATCGAGTCAAATCCTCGCGTCATAAATCAGATCGCGCCGCTAATCGAGATCGCCGTTAGGCTGGATGAGCGCGAGACGGCGTTAAATTTAGCTCGCAAACACTCGCACGCCATACTCGATAGCAATGACGATCTAAACGACCTACGATTTTTCATCGCAGTTAGCGCGTTCGGCGATGAGAGCGACTACAAAACGGCTTTGGAGCTGGCGGGTAGATTTGACGCTAGAAATCAAAACTTCTACTACGCCGATTATCTGAATAAATTTTACGAGGAATTTTCAGGGCTTGAAATTTGACGGTTTAAAGACCTAGCGTGCTTTGCCTATAAATCAGTCGTCGTTTCTAGCGCGCGACAAATAATCGTAAATTTGCGGCTCGATACTACTTTTTTCATACTCGAAACGGCGAGCGCGATAAAATTTACGCCGGACGGGCGTTGGCGGTGTGCGATAAAATTTAGCCGCTTACTCACTCGTCGGTAGCCGGTCGCCGAAATAGATAATCAAAGCGCGTACGCGACTTAAAATTTTAACTAGATCGGTGTGGATAAAAGCGAGTGTTTACGGCAGCACAAAACATACGTCTAAATTTCAACCGTCGCAGAATGTAAAATTTAAACCGAGCCCAGCATTTATCTAGCCGTAAAACACGTGCGACGACGTATCTCGCGCGCCTCATCACTTAGATTTAGCGGCAAATTTAATAGTAAAATTTTAAAACGTGGCACGATAAAATTTTAAAACAAAATTTCAAGTAGATTTTTAAATATAAAATTTCAAACGGAATCTTAAATGCAGAATTTCAAATAAATTTTAAAATTCCAAGAGAATTTTATCCCTTGGAATTTTAAATTTAATGCTTGGCTAGGTAATTTGTGTCGTAGTTATTATCCACGAAATCGGGGTTATTCATCATCCTAAGATGAAAATCGCGCGTCGATTTTATGCCGCCGATGATGAGCTCATCTAGCGCGACTTTCATCTTCGCAATCGCACGCTCGCGGTCCTTGTCGTAAACGATGAGCTTACCGATCATGCTGTCGTAGTAAGGCGGCACCGAGTAGCCCTCATAGACGTGGCTATCCATACGGACGTTTCTGCCACCCGGAGCAACGTATTTTGTGATTTTGCCCGGGTTTGGCATAAAGCTTTTGGAGTCCTCGGCGGTGATGCGGCACTCAAGCGCGTGTCCGCTAAATTTTATCTCGCTTTGAGGTAGCAGCTTCTCGCCCTGCGCGATGCGGATCATCCACTCGATCAGATCGAGCCCGCTTCGCATCTCACTTACGGTGTGTTCGACCTGCAGACGGGTATTCATCTCGATGAAATAGAATTTTTTATCCTTGCTGTCGTATAAAAACTCAAACGTTCCCGCGCTTGCGTATCCGATCGCTTTAGCTGCTCGAACCGCCGTTTCGTGCAGGCTCTTTCGTGTCGGCTCGTCCAAGATTACGGCTGGACTTTCTTCGATCAGCTTTTGATGGCGGCGCTGCATCGAGCAGTCGCGCTCGCCGATATGCACGACGTGTCCGTGCTCGTCGCCCAAGACCTGAACCTCGATGTGGCGGGGATTTGTGATATATTTTTCCATATACATCGTGCCGTCGCCGAATGCACTCATCGCTTCGCTCTCTGCCGACCAAAATAGCTTTTCGATGTCCTCTTCGCGCTCGACCACGCGCATTCCGCGCCCGCCGCCGCCGGCTGCGGCTTTAATGATGACCGGATAGCCGATTTCGGCGGCTAGCTTGCGTGCCTCTTCGACGCTTGCGATCGCGCCGTCGCTGCCAGGCACTACAGGAATGCCCGCGCGCATCATCACTTGCTTAGCCTTGCTCTTATCACTCATTAAAGTCATTGCCTCGACGCTTGGACCGATAAATTTAATGCCGTGCTTAGCGCAAATTTCAACGAAATTTTGACTTTCGCTCAAAAAGCCGTATCCCGGAAATATCGCGTCAGCTTCGGTTAGCTCGCAGGCTGTGATGATCGCGGGGATATTTAGGTAACTATCGCTACTGCGCGGTCCGCCTATACAGACCGACGCGTCGGCGTATTTGACGTAAAGCGCGTCCTGATCGGCGGTGGAGTGCACGACGATGGCTTGCTTGCCCATCTCTTGGATCGTGCGAAGCGCTCTAAGCGCTATCTCGCCGCGATTTGCGATTAGAATTTTCTTAAGCTCCCTCATAGCTTCTCGACCTCAAACAGCGCCATAGCGTATTCGACGGGTTGTCCGTCTTCGACGAGAGCTTTTTTGATGCGGCAGTCGAATTCCGCTTCGATCTCGTTCATAATCTTCATCGCTTCGATGATGCCGATCGTATCGCCCTTATGCACGACCTGGCCTACGCTTACGAACTCTGCCGCACCGGGACTTGGCGCTTTATAAAAAGTACCTACCATCGGGCTGTCGATCGTATCCATCGAGCCTTTTGAGGCAGGCTTATCGCCCACGAGCACGTTTACCGAAGGCGCAGCAAGCTGCGGAGCGGGTGCCGGTGCGGCGAGCTGAGGCGTGCTCCCACCGCATGGGCCATATTTTTTTATCTCGATTTCAAAATCTTTATCTTTAATTTTTAGCTCGTTAATGCCTTGCTTTTCGCCGAAAAAATCCATTAACTCTTTGATTTCTGCTTTTGTCATAAATTTCTCCTGAAAAAATTTGAGAAATTTTAGCTAAATTTTCATAATTGTTTCTTTAAATGGATTTTTGCGGGAGCTTTTAAAAGGCGCAGCACGGAATTTGCGGCGGATTTGCAAACTGATTTTAGGGATTTACGAGGCGCGATTTGCCTCGCCCATTTTAAGCTCGAACTTCGCAAGCGAGACACGAAATTTTGCCGCAAGAGCACGAAATTATTTTGAATTCTTTAAAATTTATACTTAATCTTACGACTAGAATTCTACGCTTTAAACGTTAAATTCCGCGCTTTGCTTTAAAATTCCACCTTCGGGCTCGTATCAAAATCCTGCGCCTTGCTTTTCTTTAAAATTTTATGCTGAAATATTATTTTAAAGCCTCGCGCCGAAATTCTATCCACGCGAAGCCCTATGTGTTAATGTGTCGCAAAAAAGCTCTGAATTTTCGCTTTATCGCTCGTTTTGCTAAGAGCCAGTATCAGCAGCACGCGCGCCTTTTGCGGATTTAGATTATCGGCGGTCAAAAAGCCATACTTGGCATCATCTACTTCCGAGCCTACGCTAGTTGAGCCGCTTCCCGTGCGACTTGAGCGCACGACTATCACGCCCGCTTCGCTAGCTTTTGCGAGCGCAGCCTCCGTATCGGGGTATAAATTTCCGTTTCCCATGCCGGCGACTACGATGCCCTTAGCGCCCTTTTGTACGGCAGTCTCTACGAAATCGCCCACATCCTGCAGATGTGCGTAAATAATATCGACTCGCGGCAGAGCCTTGATATCTTTGATATTAAAATCGCTGCTTATCGTGTGTTTGCGAAGCGGCGCCATATAGAAATTTACGACTCCGTAATTCACGGTGCCGATTTTGCCGGAATTCGGCGAGGCAAAAGCCGCAACATTAGTAGTATTTGTTTTCGTAACCTCGCGCGCGGCGTGGATGTCGTCGTTCATCACTACAAGAGCGCCCTTTTCGCGAGCGTTTTTATCTGCCGCGACGGCAACGGCGTTGTATAGATTAAGCGGTCCATCAGCACTCATCGAGTCTGCGTTTCGCATCGCGCCCACCAAAACGATCGGTTTTTTAGATTTTATGACCAGGCTTAAAAAATACGCCGTCTCCTCCATCGTATCGGTTCCGTGCATGATGACGACTCCATCGACGTCGTTTTTAGTAAGCAGCTCGCTCACGCGGTTTGAAAGCTTGAGCCAAATTTCATCATTCATCTCCTGCGAGCCGATATTTGAAATTTGCTCGCTTTTAATCGTAGCTAAATCCCCCAGTTGCGGCACTGCCGATAAGATATCTTCTATGCCCTTAGAGCCTGAGGTGTAGTTGCCCTCGGTAGCGCTCGCTCCGATTCCCGCGATCGTGCCGCCAGTAGCCAAGATATAGATATTAGGTTTCGCCGCCGCTAAAGAAGATGCGATAAAAAACGTAATAAACGCAAATTTCTTGAGTAGCCCCATAATTGCTCCTTAAAAAGTGATAAAATTTTTATAATTTAAGCAAAATTCTAGCATAAAATTTTTATTATATTTTATTTTGCTGCTATAATGCGCGAAAAATTTTGATTATTTTAAGGAAATTTTATGGGACTGAAAAGCGATAAATGGATCAGACAGATGTCGCAGCAGCACGATATGATAGCGCCCTTTTGCGAGGAAAATATCGGCCGCGGCGTCGTTAGCTACGGGCTTTCGAGCTATGGATACGACATACGCGTAGCGCGCGAATTTAAAATTTTTACAAACGTCGGCGGAACGGTCGTCGATCCTAAAAATTTCGACGCAAAAAACGTCGTGGATTTTGAGGGCGACGTCTGCATCGTGCCGCCTAATTCCTTCGCGCTAGCGCGCACTATCGAATACTTCAAAATGCCGCGCGACGTGCTTGCGATCTGCCTAGGCAAAAGCACCTACGCGCGCTGCGGCATCATCGTAAACGTAACGCCCTTTGAGCCCGGTTTTGAGGGCCACATCACGATTGAAATTTCCAACACCACGCCGCTGCCTGCAAAAATTTACGCGAACGAAGGCATCGCGCAGGTTTTGTTTCTGCAAGGGGACGAGCCGTGCGAGGTGAGCTACTGCGATAAAAAGGGCAAATACCAAAGCCAAAAGGGCATCACGCTGCCTAGAATTCTAAAGGATTAAGCAATGAAAAATTTAATCATCGTAGAATCCCCCGCAAAAGCCAAAACGATTAAAAATTTCTTAGGCGATGACTACGACGTCGTCGCTTCAAAAGGACATATCCGCGATCTGCCGCAGAAAAAATTCGGCATCAAAATCAAAGATAAAAGCTTTGAGCCCGAATACGAAATCAGCGCCGATCACGATCAGATCGTAAAGCAGATAAAGACGCTCGCCAAAAAGGCGGATCAAATTTACCTCGCGACGGATGAGGACCGCGAGGGCGAGGCGATCGCCTATCATATCGCCGCTTCGATCGGCAAGCAGGCGGAGGAGCTGCCGCGCATCGTATTTCACGAGATCACCAAAAGCGCGATCTCAAACGCGCTAAGCTCGCCGCGCAAGCTCAATATCGCAAGCGTAAACGCCCAACAAGCGCGCCGCCTACTCGATCGCATCGTGGGCTACAAGCTAAGTCCACTTTTAAATTTAAAGATCCAGCGCGGCTTAAGCGCGGGTCGCGTCCAAAGCGCTGCACTCAAGATCGTCGTCGATCGCGAGCGTGAAATTTTAAATTTTAAGCCGGTAGAATTCCACAGCATCGACGCGGTTTTTAAGAAGGACTTGGAAGCCGAGCTCGTGGAATTTCGCGGCGAAAAAATGGAAAAGCTCTCGGTCAAAAACGCGGCGCAAGCAAGCGAGATCGTCTCGGCGCTGCAAAAAGACAAATTTAGCGTAGAAAGCATCGAGAGCAAATCGCGCAAAACAAATCCCTATCCGCCGTTTATGACCTCGACGCTGCAGCAGGCGGCAAGCACGGCTCTGGGCTTTAATCCGCGCAAGACGATGAGCCTCGCACAGAGCCTTTACGAAGGCGTCAATACCAAAAACGGCGGCGCGATCACCTACATGCGAACCGACTCGCTAAATATCGCTAAAGAAGCGATCGCGGCGGCTCGCGAGCTCATAGAGCAGCGCTTCGGCGAAAAGTATCTGCCCAAAAGCGCGAATTTATACGCCACCAAAAGCAAAGGCGCGCAGGAAGCGCACGAAGCGATACGACCTACCGATCTTAAGCTTACCCCAGAGCTCGCACAAAAAATCCTGCCTCGCGATGAATACCGCCTTTACGCGCTCATCTATAACCGCTTCATAGCCTCGCAGATGAGCCCTAGCGTCTCGCAGATCCAAACGATCATCGTGCGCGGCGAAGCGGGCGCGTTTAAGATCAGCGGGCGCAAGGTGGAATTTGACGGATTTTACAAGGCTTACGGCGATATGGATAAGGATAAAATTTTACCAAGCCTTAGCGCGGGCGACGCGATAAGCCTGCAAAGCCTGAGCTCGCAGCAGCATTTCACCGAGCCGCCGGCGCGCTATTCGGAAGCAAGCCTTATCAAAAAGCTCGAAAGCCTCGGCATCGGCAGACCCTCGACCTATGCGCCTACCATCTCGCTGCTTACGGCGCGCAACTACGTAAATATCGAGCAAAAGCACCTGGTGCCGAGCGAGATCGCCTTTAAAATCACCGAGATGCTGGAGCAAAATTTTAAAAATATCGTCGATAGCGAGTTTACCTCCAAAATGGAAGAGAAGCTCGACGATATCGCCGAAAACAAAGCGGACTGGCAGCAAATTTTGGCGGATTTTTACTACCCTTTTATGGACGAGATCGCCAAAGGAAAAACGTCGATCGCAAGCCAAAAGCTAGCCGAAAAGATCGGCGAAACCTGCCCGAACTGCGGCGGCGAGCTACTTAAGCGCCAGGGCAGATTCGGCGAGTTTATCGCCTGCTCGAACTATCCGAAATGCAAATACTCGCGCAACGCGGACGCCGGCACCGAGGGGGCGAGCGAGGAGAAGGCGGCGCCCGAAGTGCTAGATGAGAAATGCCCGCAGTGCGGTAAAAATTTGATCAAGCGCAAGGGCAGATACGGCGAGTTTATCGCTTGCGAGGGCTATCCGAAGTGCAAATACTCGCGCAAAATCGAGGGCGCGGCGAAAGAGAAAAAGCCGCTGCTCTCCACGGGCGTCAAGTGCCCGAGCTGCGGCACGGGCGAGATTGTCGAGCGCTTCTCAAGACGCGGTAAATTCTACGGCTGCACGAACTACCCTAAATGCGGCTTTGTGAGCAACTACGCGCCGATTGCGCGCGCGTGCCCGCAGTGCGGCAACTCATACATGCTCCGCAAAGAGCTGAAAAAAGGTAATTTCGCCGAGTGTCCGCAGTGCAAGCTTAAAGAAGAGATCGATTGATAATAGGCGTCATCTCGGACTCTCATCGCGAAACAAAGGTCGCTGCCAGCGCCATAGAGTGGCTGCTCGCGCGAGGAGCGGATCTGCCCGTGCACGCGGGCGACATCGTCGAGAGCGAGACGCTGCGGCTTTTGCGACAAAGCGGCAAGCCCTACTTTGCAGTTCTTGGCAACAACGACGAAGCGCTTACCGAGTTTAAAAATGAGTTCGACCTACGGGGTGAGCCCTTCTGCACGGAGTTTGCCGGGCTGCGACTAAAAACAATGCACCATCCGTTTTATCTCTTTGACGAAGAACCCGCGGCGCAAAATGAAGCAGACGGATTAAATTTAAACGCGGATTTAGGCGCGGGTGCGGATCGCTCGGTAAATTTTCGCAAGGATTTCGGCGCAGGCCTAGTCAAAAATTTTAGCTTTAGCGACGAAGCAAATCGCAGTGCAAATTTAGGCTCAAGCTGTAGGACAAATCGCAGAGAAATTTTAATCTCAAATTATAAAGCGACGGATCGCTCGGTAAATTTAGACGCAAATTTTAATGCTGCGGGCGTTGATAAAATTTTAAATGGCGCGCGCGGTGCAGATGCAAATTTTAAAAACATACGTAGCGCGAGCGCGAATTTCAAAAGCGGGCAATCCGCAAGTCCAAATGTGAACTTGGGCTTGAATGCGGGCGCGGAAGTGAACTCAAATGCAAATTTAGACTTAGGCGCGGACCTCGCTTCAAACTCAAACGCAAATTTAAACTCAAATGCAAGCGCGAATTTAGCGGCTAATACGAGCCCAGATATAAGCTCTAAAGCAAGCTCGAGTGCGGATCACGCAGCAAATTTAACGGCGCCGAGCTTAAACGCGAATTTACCCGCACCGAACTCGTGCGCAAATTTAGTCGCACCAAACTTGAACTCAAATTTGACCGCAAGTTCGGGTACCAACGCAAGCGGCGAAGGTAAAAATCGAGGTCCGTGCGGGTGCGGCGCGGATAAAATTCCAACTATCAAAATTTACGGCCATACCCACTATTTCGCCGCGGCGGTGGATAAAAACGGCGCGCTCGTGCTAAATCCGGGCGAGATTTGCGGGCGCAAAAAGCGGCTTTTCGAGTTTGCTTACGTCGTGGCACAAGAGCAAAAATTGCGTGCATCTCGTCTCCGTTCGCAGCGCAAAGAACTATAAAGCGAATGAAAGGAAGTCTTGAAATGATAAGAAAAGCCCCTGAGCAACCAGAGAAAATGCTAGAAAGATACGAAAAAATTCTAAAACAGCGTGGGAAAAATATAAAAGGGTGCGAGGCCAAAGCGTATGAATGAAATTTACGTCCTAATCGCGCTATCGTTTTTGATCTTTGCTTCGCCCTTTTTGGCTAGCCTTGCACGAATTCCACTCTCGCCTATGGAGATTGTGCTCGGCATCATAGCCGCGAATTTAGGGCTTTTGCCGCCAAGCGCGACCTTCGATCTAGCCGCGCAGATCGGCTTTTGCTACCTTATGTTTTTGGCGGGCTGCGAGGTGGATTTCCGCGCGCTGCTTGCGATGCCGCGTAAAATTTTGCGGCTGATCCTAATCTTTTTGGCGCTGCTTTATATCTTAAGCGCGCTTGCGGTTTGGGCGTTTGAGCTGCCGCAGATGCTTATCATCGCAGCGCCTTTGATGAGCGTCGGGCTGCTTTCGGCGCTGTATAAGGAATACGGCAAGGATCAAGCATGGCTCAATCTCGCGATGCCCGCGGGCGTGATCGGCGAGCTCATCAGCATCGCCGCCCTCACGGTGGGCGGCATCTACCTTAAAAACGGCTTCGGCGTGGAGATGGCGCTTCACATCGGCGCGCTTTTGGGCTTTTCGGTCGCCGCGCTAGCGGTTTTTAAAGGGCTTGAAATTCTATTTTGGTGGTTCCCCGCGCTAAAAACGGTCATCATGCCCAAATACGACAAAAACGAAAAGGACGTGCGATTTGCGATGGCGCTATTTTGCCTCATCTGCGCGGGGGTGATGCTTTTAGGACTTGAGGTCGTCATCGGTGCCTTCATCGCAGGCACCTTTCTGCCGACCTTTTTCTCGCATAAGGACGACCTCATCGAAAAGCTTTCATCCTTCGGCTTCGGCTTTTTGGTGCCGATATTTTTCATACACACTGGAGCGGTGATCAAGCTAGAAGCGCTTCTTATGCCCGGAGTGATGAGTTTTGCCGCGAGCTTAGCGGCGCTAATGTTTGGTATCAGGCTGCTTGCGAGCGCTACGTTTTTAAGCACTCTAGGGCGCAAAGGCGCGGCGCTTTTCGCGCTATCGCTTTCTATGCCTCTGACGCTAGTGATCGCCACGGCGACGCTCTTTTACTCCACCGCCGCGATCTCGCAAGAGATATACTTCGCGATGATCATCGCCTCGCTCATAGAGGCGCTTGCGTCGATGATTTTGATAAATTTCATTTACAAGAAATTTTAGGGCGGGAATTTTAAAATTTTGAGATTATAGGATTTTGGAATTTTAGAATTTCAAAATTCCGTGAAATTCTAGAATTCTATAAAAATTTTGATTTGGTGCAGGATTGAAATAGAGTTAAATTTAAAGCCCTATTTTACGCCGCAATCGGTTAGGTCTTGGAGTTCCATAGTGTAGTTTATATCTGGTTTCCAAGCATCATAGTCTCTGTATGCTTCTAACATTTCTTTCAGTAAATTTAGAATATCTTGTAACTTTAAATTTGCAGTACAATTTGGCTTTAAATCTAAAAGCTTCCAAATTCTATGAAATTTGTTCTCGGTGGAATTTATATCAAAGCTATAATCAATAGTTAATTTCAATAGCTCGTTATCGCAATGCATGATCCAAATTGCTTTTGCAAGCAACGCTCTATCGTAATTCGGATCTGGAAAGCTATAAATTTTTAAAAGCCAGCAATCTAATTGCCTATCTATTGTAAAATTTAGATTTGGCAACTTTGCTCCATAATTATACTTACCATATAGCGCACTCAATCCATACTTCTCATCATCCTCTTTTGTAATGATTGCATTTTCAAACGCCATCTGCGCTCCTTGGAATTTAAAATTTAACGTGCAAGCGGAAATCTTAAGTGCAAATTTATGCAAAATCCACGACGCAGCTGAAACGACAAGCATGGAAATTTCAAACTCGCCGCGCTTAAAGATAGACCGGCGAGATTGCCGCGACCGCTAACTCCGCTCGCCGCGGATATATTTGCTCCGCTAGCCGTAGCAAAGCAAAAGCGGCTCGTTAGCAAAGCTAGCGATAAAATTAATCGCAACCCATATGCAAGATAGCATAACTGCACGATTTATGGACGGGCTAGCAAAACCAAAGCGAGCCGATTAAAATTTAAGCTTTAGCTTGCGGCGATTAAAAGCCGACTTAAGCTTGGACGCGGTGCGAGCGGTGTGCCGCATCTAGGCTTTAGCTACATTAAGACCGGAATTTTGGTCTTTTGCAGGAAGTATTTCGACGCACCGCCTAAGAATATCTCCTTGATGCCGCTGTCTGAGTGCAAGCCCGCGACGATTAGGTCGAAATCGCCCGCGTCGGCATACTCTAGCAGCACCTGTCCCGGGATCTTGCCGTCTGCGTTTAGCGTCTCGAAAGCATCGATATTAACGTCGTGCAGAGCCAAATAATCGCTTATTCGGCGCTTCGTTTCGGGGATACCCTCTTGGAGGTAGTGGTTTGCGGTGATGACGGTGACGGATTTGGCGCGCTGCAAAAGCTCCAGCCAATTATCGAGTGCTCGCGCAGACGCCGCAGTACCGGTAAGCGAGACCAAAATTTTATCCGCCCTGAACTCTTTCAGCTTGCGCGGTATGACGATGCAAGGCTTGCCGCTTTTGGTGACCGCCGCCTCGAACGTGCCCGTGATAGAGCCGGTAGGCGGCACCGAAACCAGCACCAAATCGCAATATTTGGAGTATTTCTCGACAAGCTCGGAGCGGATGCCCACCATATGCCTCAAAGCGGCGCTATTTGGGACGTGATCGTCGTCGTTTTGATCTAGGCCCAGCTTGGCGCATTCGGCGTCGAAGATCGCTTTAATCTCCTCGCGCTCGGCTCTCATCTCATCGCCCGCGGATTTTAAAAACTCCTCCATCAACACGCCGCCTTTTAGCGTCATACGAACGTTGTAGATCATCTTAGGATCGAGCTGGCACGCCATTATATTGATGTGCGTACCGAAAAATTTATTCACGAGCAGCGCTCCGTGTATGCGCTCGGCTAGCTCCTCGCCGCCGCCGATAGGGAAAAAAATCTTTTTAAGCTGCATCTTTACGCTCCTATTAAAATTTTAAGCTAATTCCAGTGAAATTTTAGTGCCTTTCTGATCGGTCACGCGCACTCGCACCACATCGCCCGCCTTGTAAGGCGTCGTGATAAATTTAGCGCGCAGCAGCCCGTCCACGCCGTCTCGTAGCGAGATGAAGGTACCAAAATCCAGCACGCTTTGCACCACGCCGTCAAACTCCTCGCCGATCTGAAATTTTACCTCTTTGCGCTCATTGCGCGGCTTGCGAAAATCGCGAGAATTTGAGACTATCGATAAAATTTTCTCTTTCGCGCCCGATACGCCGCCAGATTTTGCGCCTTGGATCTTGACCTCCCCCTTTTCGCGATCCAGATCGATATTTACGCCGAAGCTTTCGGTGATCTCTTTGATGACCTTGCCGCCTTGGCCGATGATGTCGGGGATTTTGCTCGGATCGACGCTAAAAATTTCAAGCTTCGGAAGCACATCTTCATTTATGACGATCGCCGCGTCCGCCTGCTCCATTATGCCCAAAATATGTGCGCGAGCCTGCTTTGCCTGTGCGAGAGCTTCTTTTAAAACCTCTAGGCTGATGCCACCGAGCTTAATATCCATCTGAAGCGCGGTGATGCCCTCGTAGGTGCCCGCGACCTTAAAATCCATATCGCCGTCGTGATCCTCAAGCCCCATTATGTCGGTTAGCACGGCATGTTTTTCGCCCTCAAAAATCAAGCCCATCGCTACGCCCGCGACGAGCTTTAGCGTAGGCACGCCCGCTGCTCGGAGAGAAAGTGCGCCGCCGCAGACCGAGGCCATCGAACTTGAGCCGTTGCTCTCTAAAATTTCGCTCACCACGCGGATAGACTGCGGCGAGTTTAGATCGATACTCGGATACAGCGCTCTTTTGGCTAAATTTCCATGTCCGAGCTCGCGTCTGCCAGGGCTTTTGAGCGGGCTTGCTTCGCCGACGCAAAAGCCCGGGAAGTTGTAGTTAAACATAAATCTATCGTTAATCGGCTCGAGCTGCGTTAGACTGTCGCTTAGCTGCGCATCGCTATCGCCGCCCAGTGTAGTGACGACCAGAGCTTGCGTCTGTCCGCGCGTAAATAGGCAGCTTCCATGCGCGCACGGCAGGATATTTGTCTCGATACTGATCGGGCGCACCTCATCGAGCGCGCGTCCGTCGGCTCTGCGGCGATCCTCGATGATCTGCGTGCGGATGATGCCGCGCTTATACTTGCCGATGACGCTGGAGATCACCTCTTTGCTCCATTCGTTTTGCGCCGCGGCCTCGGTAGTTAAAATTTGATCTACGATTTTGTTTAGCTCGGTAGCGCGCTCGCTCTTTGCCATCTGATTGATCGCCGCTTTAACGGCGTCTTTATAATTTGCGTCAATGAAGTCCGCAATATCCTCATCCTCGATCTCGGGTTTATACTCTAGGCTCGCACCCGGCTTTTTAAGCGGCAGAAAAGCCTCTTCGTAAGCGTTTGAGCCTGCGCTTATCGCCCTTGCGGCAAAATCGATCGCATCCACCATCAGATCTTCGCTAAATTCATTCATCTGCTGTGCGCCGTCTCTAATCTGCGGCAGGGAGCGCATCTCGATCATCAAAAGCTCATCGCCGACGCCCGCTACGTAAAGATCAAGCGCGCTATTTTTAAGCGCAGAATTGCTCGGATTTAAGATGAAATTTCCGTTTTGATAGCCGATGCGGACGCCGCAAACGGGCGCTTTAATCGGGATGTCGCTAAGATATAGCGCCGCAGACGCCGCATTAAGAGCGACGACTTGCAGATCGACCTCGGGGTCTGCCGACAGCACGTAAACCACGATCTGCGTCAGATACGCATAGCCCTTTGGAAAGAGCGGGCGCAGCGAGCGGTCTATGATGCGGCTCGTTAGCGTCTCAAAATCGCCCGGCTTGGTCTCGCGCTTGATGTAGCCTCCGGGGATTCTGCCCGCTGCGTACATCTTTTCGATATATTGCACGGTAAGGGGTAGAAAGTCCTCCTGCACCTGCGTCTCTTCGCGCGCTACGGTAGCTAGCACGACGGTATTTTTTACGCGCAAAAGCGCCGCGCCCGCGGCTTGTTTCGCAACTTTGTCGATATCGAAAATTTCGGTATTGCCATTTACTTCAATTTTACACTGCATTAATTTTCTCCTTGTTTTTGTTAGTCTCGTGAAACGGCAGATAAAGCGGGCATTTGTTTAAAATTTGCATTATCTCCTCCGCGCTTGAGAGCGTTTTTTCTTTGTAATAAAAATCCACGTTCACAAAATCTCTGATCTTGTGAACGGCGTAAATTCCATCCACCAAAGTAGCGATCTCGTCCGCATTATCGCTGCCGATAACGGGAGTGGCGTAGAAGATCGCTTTGGCGTTTAAATTTACGAGAGTTTTTATGCACGTAAGCGCGGTCAGCCCGCTCTCACACCCCTCATCTACCAAGATGACGTTTTTTTTCTCCAAATTTCCCAAAAGCTCGCCCTTGCGAAATTTATACATGTTTTTTAAAATTTTCTCCTCATAAAGTCTGTTTGCCTGCCCGTAAACGTAATCCAGGCTGATGCCGAAGCTTCGCACGAGCTCATCTACCATCACGATCTCTTGGGTTTCGCTTACGCACGCGATCGCGCATTCCCGATTATTGGGCGCCAAAACGGGCTCTGTGAATAAAAACTCATAATGAAGCCCCAGCTTTAAGGCAAGATGGTTTGCGATAGGAAGCGACTCCAGAGACTGAGCGATTATTAGAAAATTATCGTTTTTTATCACCGTAGCGGGTAAAATTTCTGCGAGTTTCATCGCGGCGTCGATTTGGTTTTCAAACATCAGCTCGGCTCTAGGCGTCATTTGTTTTCGCTCCCGTATTCGCTATCTACCGAAAAATCATACCCCACTCCGCCGAACGGATAGAAATTTACGAGAAAGTAAATTCCGCGCTCCTTGCTTGCTTTGCTGTAGCCGGTCGTACTGGTGTTTTTAGGCTCGATATCCTCTTGATAAACGAGGGAGTAGTTCCAGCACTTGCGCGTATGCGAAAGACCTACGCGCCACATCTTCGAATATGAACGGGTCAGGTCGTAATCCCAGCGGCCGAAAATTTTATTATTCCTAGGCAAATTTACCGAGGCGCTTACGATGGCATAGTTGTCCTTGGTGTAGCGTTTAGGGTCTAAATTTAACTTTTGATACTCGTAAGCGTGGCCGAGTCCGAAGCTAAAATCCTCGCTGTCGTAGTTGGCGTAGGTATAAACTTTATCAAAGCTCTTGTATTTATGTGAGTAGGTAAAGCGATTTCCGATATTTAAGCCGTTTGCGAAATATCCGTCGATGCGATGCTCCAAATCGTCGAATTCATGATCGTCGAAATCATATCGCTGCTTGGCGCTGTGGCGTAAAAATTTACGCCCTTCGTCGTTGTAAAAAAACTGCGTCATGCCCAAGGCCGCGTTTTCGTGGGTGTATTCGTCCTTCAGCTCGCTTAAGAAGTTATCCTCCCAATAGAGCGAATCCTGCATATCGCTAAGCTTGGAGCTATTGATCGCGCCGCGAGAGAGGTCGTATCTATACTGATGGTACTTTAAAATTCTATCCTCTATATTGCCCTGCTGCCAGCCCGGAATCCTAAAATCGGCACGGATATTCATCGTGTGATACAGGCTGTCATAAGCTCTGGCTACGTCGGTGTAGAGCGAGAGCTCGGTGTATTGATTGGCGTAGAAAGTGCTTTTATCCTCCTGCAAATCGCCGCTTGCAAAATAAAATTTATCGTGCCAGTTTATATCGGTCATATAAACCCGCTCCGTAAAAGCGAAATTTAGATAATCCGCCAGAAACGGCACGTTAAAGCTAACCGGCACGTCAAGCTCATACTGCCTGGCGGTCGCCCCCTGCTGCCTGGTGTAATTACGCATCTTTACGTCGGCGGAGTAGATCAAATTCGGCAAATATATATCGTCGATAAATTTATGATATTGCAGAGTCGGAAGCTCTTGGACGGTATCGTCGTTACGGAAGGTATTATCGGCGTTTAGCTTACTCGTATCAATGTAGTAGCGTCCGTAAGCGCCGAAATAGTGCTCGTCTGAAGTCAAATAATAATTCAACCGCGAAGTTACGAGCGAATTATCCGCATCGTCGCTAAGACCGCCTTTTTCTTTCAGATCGTAGTATTCCAGATCGTTTAGCTGAGTAAAATCGATCCATAAATTTTCGCGCAGATCGCCGTCT
>NZ_CALIIS010000057.1 GCF_938017705.1 uncultured Campylobacter sp. | reverse complement strand
CAAAATATAGAATGTCCGATATTGACAAATATGTTTTAAAAATATCAAGAAATGAATTGGAAAATTATTTTGATAATTTTAAAATAATTAAATACTGTAAAAATTTAAAGGTCGATGCAATATATCAAAGATATAATGGATTTAGCTTTTGCGGGGCATATATAGCAAAGATGAAAAATATCCCATTCATTTTAGAATTTAATTCATCGGACGTATGGAAGATTAAAAATTGGAAAAATAACGATACGTTTTTAAAACGAATTTTTAAAACTATTTACTATAAAATTTTCAAACTTCCTATCGTTTCTGTTATAGAAAAATATAATTTAAATAACGCAGCCTATATAGTCGTAGTTTCCGATGCGCTAAAAGATATTATTTTAAAATTTGGAGTGAATGAAAACAAAATAATCGTAAATCCAAATGGTATTGATGAAAGTAAATATAATTCGCAGATAAAATGCGATGATGTAAAACAAAAATATAATCTCGAAAATAAAATCATAATTGGCTTTATAGGGACGTTTGGGCAGTGGCACGGAGCTGAAAACATAGCTTTGGCTTTTGGCAGGTTGCTAGAAAAATATCCTGAGTATAAAAATAAAGCAAAGCTCTTTATGATAGGTGACGGTGTTAGAATGCCAGTTGTAAAAAAATATATTTTAGAATTTGGATTGCAAGAAAACGTCGCACTAGCGGGGCTAATTCTGCAAGATCAGGGGGCGAAATTTTTAAACGCTTGCGATATTTTGATTAATGCCACCATACCAAATCCAGACGGAAGCGAGTTTTTTGGAAGCCCCACCAAGCTATTTGAATACATGGCTATGGGCAAAGCCATAATATGCAGCGATATGGCTCAGATGTCTGAAATTTTAGAACAGGGTAAAACCGCCTATATGGTAGAGCCTGGGAATATAGACGAGCTGGCGACTGCCATGAAGGAGCTTGTAGATGATAGCGAGCTAAGGCAGCGCCTGGGCGGTAGCGCCAGGGATGAAGTGATCCAAAAATACACGTGGGATAGGCATGTGGATAAAATTTTAAAGGCCATAAGCAATGAGTAGGATTTCTTATTATCTCAAAAAAGCCAGATCAATGCCGCTTGATGAGTTGGCCGCAAAAATAACTAATAAAATTTTAAATACTGCAAAGAATAAATTCCAAAAAATATGCGATATGCTGGGCAATACTCACATAAATTTTAACGTTCCGATCATAAAAACTAGCTACATAAATATAAAAGAGCTCGACCTGTCAAATATCGATCTGGATGTCGCAAAATATCTATCCAAAATGTATATCGAGCATAAATTTGATCTGCTCGGTAGCGGGTGGGTGAAAAATAGCTATGATAGCGCGGCGCTCGGGCTTGAGGGATACAAATACGATATGAATGTCGCGGCGCCTTTTAATGCGCCCAAGGACGTTTCCGAGAGCTACGAGCCGATCGATTGGCAAAAGGATTTCAAAAGCGGCTTTCGGTGGAGCGAGAAAAGGTGGTACAAAGATCAGCGCATAGCCCATAAGCCCGGCAGCGATATAAAGGTGCCGTGGGAGCTTGCGAGGTTTCAGCACTTGCCGCAGCTTGCTATTTTTGCGATGACGGATCCGAGTTTAAAAGAGCAAAATTTAAAAGAATTTAAAAACCAAATTTTAGATTTTATCCACAATAATCCGCCTAGAATGGGCGTAAATTGGACCTGCACGATGGACGTGGGTATCAGGGTCGCCAACATGCTGGCGGCTTACGATATGTTTTGCCAGATGGATGAGGGTGGAATTTTAGATCAAAATTTCAAGCAAACCTTTTCAAATAGCGTCTACGAGCACGCGCTTCACATCGTAAATAATCTGGAGTATTCGCCGCATCTTACGTCAAATCACTATTTAAGCGACATCGCGGGGCTGCTGCAAGCTTGCGCGTATTTGGACGGCGGCGGCGAGACGGACGCGTGGCTAGCGTTTGCCGTGCAAGAGATAACCTGCGAAATGAAAAAGGAATTTTACGAAGACGGCGGAAATTTTGAGAGCTCTACGAGTTATCACCGCTTAAGCGGCGAGCTAATGGCGTATTCTACGGCTCTGATACTGGGTCTAAAAAGCGAGAAAATTTCATCTTTGCAAAATTACGACGCAAAGCTTTGGCGCGAAAGGCCGAAACTCTTGCCGCCGGAGGAGCAGGAATTTAAAATTTTAAACGGACAAATATCGCTGCCGCAGTGGTTCGTGGACAGATTGTATAAAATCGGCAGATTTACCGCGGACATTACAAAACCAAACGGCGAAGTACCGCAATTTGGCGATAACGACAGCGGCAGGTTTTTTAAATTTAGCCCAAACGGCGAGTTCTTGAGCAACGAACAAGTCGTGCAAAAATATCTAAATTTAAGCGGCTTTGAGGGCAGCGACGAGCCCTTTTGGGACGAAAATATCTTAAACCACTCCACGCTAATTAGCTGTATGGGCGGAATTTTCGATGATGAGATATTTAAAAATGATATGCGCTTTGAGAGGAGTTTTGCGAGAGCTCTTGCGGAGCGCACGCTGCAAGCAGGAGATAAAACATATAAAAGTCCGATCGCTTCGGGCGTAAAATTTAGCGAACTGCCGCACCGAAAAAGTATGGAATTTAAAATTTCAAATTCGCAAGAGATCAAAAATCTATTTTATCCGGACAGCGGAATTTTTATCTTCAAATCTAGCAAATTTTACCTCGCCGTCTGCGCTACGCCGCTTGGGCAAAGGGGTCACGGCGGACATACGCACAACGATAAGCTGAGCTACGAGCTGTGGGTAGACGGGCTGGATATAGCAAGAGATCCCGGTACCTATCTTTATACGCCGCTTCCAGATAGGAGAAATGAATTTAGAAGCGTCAAAGCGCACAACGTGCCGATTATAGGCGATTTGGAACAAAATAGTTGGGGCGAGGGAGCGATAGGACTATTTGGAATGTTTGCGGAGTGTAGATGCGGAGTGGCGGATTTCGGAGAAAATTTTATAAGCCTAGCCGTAGAATACAAGGGCGTAAAAATTATTAGAAAATTTGAGATAAAAGAGGACAAATTGGAGATTATCGATATGGCAAATAGGGAATTTTATTATAGTAAATTTGAGTTTTATTCAAATGGGTATGGAAAGTTGATGGAAAATGTCTAAAAAAGTTTTAATGGCCGTTGCGAATTACTATACTTCGCCGTTTCAGGTCGGCAGTCATCACTATGCCAGAGCGTTTGAAAAGCTAGGGTATGAGGTGCTTTTTATCTCAAATCCTATCTCGCCGATACATAAAATTTTTGCAAATAGTAACGAATTAAAAGAGCGGGAAAGAATTTATAAAAAAGGAGGCGAAAGCGCGCGTGGCATTTTTTATTATGTTCCGCGCTCCCTTTTTACTCCTCAAAATAAGCCATTTCTATCATCAAATTTCGTTTTAAATAATTGGCAAAATTTTACGTATCCAAATTTATTAAATTTTATAAGGGAGCGTGGTTTTGACGAGGTTGATATATTGTGGTTTGATAGCCCATTGTTTGGCTTTTTGCTAGATGCTATAGCTTATAAGAAATCGATTTTAAGGATAGCTGATTATTCAAAAGGCTTTAATGCGGTTTCGGACGCGCAGTTTGACGCCGAGATAAAGATCGCAAATAGCGTGGATACGGTAGTATATACGGCAAAAAATTTAAAAGAAAAATACACCGAGATAAAAGATAAATCTAAAATGAAATATGTGTCAAATGGCATTGATCTTGATTTTTTTAAAACGGCAGACAGATCTTTGCCGCAGGAGCTTGAAGATATTCCTGAACCTAGGGTAATTTACGTAGGGGCAATACATGATTGGTTTGATGTGGATTTAGTATATTACTGTGCTAAAAATTTGCCAAATTATAGTTTTATTATAATAGGTCCGGAGCAAAAAGACTTATCTTTACTTAAAAAGCTAAAAAATGTCCATATTTTAGGCTCTATTCCATACGCTAAGATCCCTGCGTTTTTATATAATTCGCAGGTGGGTATTATTCCTTTTAATGTTAAAGATTATCCTGATCTCGTAAATAGTATAAATCCTTTAAAGATGTATGAGTATCTTGCCTGTGGATTAAAAGTCGTCAGCGTAGAGTGGGAACAGATTAAAGATATGGCTGATTATGTGCATTTCGCGGAAGATAAAGAGGAGTTTTTGAGCTGTATTTCAAACAAAGAAGAGAGGAGACCTCTTGATCTGGAAAAAATGACGTGGCTGGGCAGACTTAAGGAATTGCTTGCCGGTTCGTCATTAAAGAAAGAAAAATGAAAATTTTATTTATCACGCTTAGAGCCGATCACGGCGGTGGTCCAAAACACGTTGATCTGCTTATAAATAATTTATCTAGTGATATAGAGATATATCTTGCTTGTCCGCAAGATAGGCCCTATTATGATCTGTGGAGCGAGTCAAAAAAGGTTGAAGATATATTTGTCCTGCCGCATAGAAAATTTAGCGTAAAAAAGCTCCTCGGGCTGAATAAATTTATAAAAGATAACGATATAGAGATAGTCCATTCCCATGGTAAGGGCGCAGGCATCTATTCGCGGATACTTAAAATTTTAAATCCAAGGCTAAAAATAGTCCATACTTTACACGGCGTTCATGTCGGAGAATACGGCCTTTTGAAAAAGAGCGCGTATATTTTTTTGGAGCGATTTTTAACGTTATTTACCGATAAATTTATAAATGTCTCAAAGAGCGAAAATGAGGCTTGTTTAAAGCTTAGACTATTTAAAAAAAGTAAGTGCGAGGTCGTATATAACGGCATAAAAGCTCTTTTGAAAGACGATAATGCCAAGATAAAATTTAATCTATCGGGAAAAAGGGTAGTTACGACTATTTCGAGATTTGATTATGCGAAAAATATGTCTTTGGCATACGAGATAGCTAAAAATTTTAAAGACAACTCAGACATCGTTTTTTTGTGGCTCGGCGACGGCGACGATAGGGTAAAATTTGAATTTATGGCGCAAAAAGACGGTGCAAATATAATCTTTACGGGCTTTACCGATAAAATACCCGCGTATCTATCCGCTACGGATGTCTATCTGTCTACTTCCAGGTGGGAGGGGCTACCTTATGCGCTCATAGAGGCGCAGTCGCTCGGTATCCCGATAGTGGCGACAAACGTCGTGGGAAATAACGAAGTCGTAGAAAACAGCAAAAACGGGTTTTTGTTTGAGAGTGCACGGCAGGCGTGCCGGGATATAGAAATTTTATTAAACGATGAGAAAATATACGGTAAAATGCAGGGTGAAGCGTTGCTAAATTTTAAAGATAAATTTGATATCGGCGTTGCGGTTTGTAAAGTGGAAAAAATTTACAAACAGGTATTTGAAAATAATAGATCAACTGAGGAGCTGCAATGAAAAAAGCCCTTATCCACGACTGGTTCAGCACCTACGCAGGCGCAGAGAAATGCGTCGAGAGTTTTACCAATATCTGGGATGATTTTGAAATTTACAGCCTTATCGACTTTTTAAAGGGTGCCGATCGAGATAAAATTTTAAAAGGCAAGCACGCTCACACGAGCTTTATCCAGAAGCTGCCATTCGCAAAGGACAAATACCGCAACTACCTGCCGCTATTTCCGCTTGCGATCGAGCAGTTTGATCTAAGCGGCTACGACGTCGTGCTATCCAGCTCGCATGCCGTCGCAAAGGGGGTACTGACGCATTCAAATCAGCTTCACATCGCTTATGTACACACGCCGATCCGCTACGCGTGGGATCTGTATCATCAATACTTGCGCGAAAGCGGGCTGGATTGCGGTCTAAAGGGCGTGCTGGCGAAGTATTTTTTACATAAAATTAGGCTTTGGGACGCGAGCACCGCAAACCGCGTGGATCACTACGTCGCAAACAGCCGCTACATCGCGCGCCGTATCAAAAAAACCTACGGCAAGCCTAGCGACGTCATCTATCCGCCCGTGGACGTGGATAAATTTACTCTGCGCGAAACCAAAGAGGAATTTTACCTCACCGCCTCGCGCATGGTTCCGTATAAAAAGATAGATCTCATCGTCGAGGCATTTTCGCAGACGGATAAAAAGCTGCTCGTTATCGGCGACGGGCCTGATATGGCAAAAATAAAATCAAAAGCGGGCAAAAATGTCGAGCTTCTGGGCTTTGCGAGCGATGAAACGATGGCGGATCTAATGGGGCGGGCAAAGGCGTTTGTTTTTGCCGCCGAGGAGGACTTCGGCATTACGCCGGTGGAGGCGCAGGCATGCGGTACGCCGGTGATCTGCTTTGGGCGCGGCGGCGCTCGCGAGACGGTGATTGACGGCGAGAGCGGGCTTTATTTTATGGAGCAAAACGCAAAGGAGCTGCTCGCCGCCGTAGCTAAATTTGAGCAAAATTATGATAAATTTGAGCCTGTAAAAATAAGAGAAAATTCTTTAAAATTTTTGCGCGCGCGCTTTGAGGCCGAGATCAAAAGCTACGTCGAGAAAAAATATGAGGAATTTAAGGACGGATCAAATGACTAATATAATCCTAAGCGGGGGCAGCGGCACGAGGCTGTGGCCCATCAGCCGCACGCTTATGCCAAAGCAGTTCGTGCGCCTCTTTGACGATCGCTCGCTTTTTATGATGAGCTACGAGCGAAACTCCCCGCTATGCGAGCGCACGCTCGTCGTCTCGAACGAACAGCAGTATTTTTTGGCGCTTGATCAGCTTGAGGCCCTGGGCGCGCACGGCGTAAAATTTTTGCTCGAGCCCGTCGGCAGAAACACGGCTCCTGCGATCGCGCTTGCGTGTTTGAGCTTAAAGGCCGAGGAGGTCGTTTTCGTAACGCCGAGCGATCATCTAATTAGAGATGAGGCAGCGTATAAAAACAGCGTCTTGCGCGCACGCGAGCTTGCGAAACAGGGGTTTTTGGTAACGTTCGGTATCAAGCCCGCGGATGCAAATACGGGTTATGGCTATATCGAAGCTAGCGGCGAGGACGTGTTGAAATTTCACGAAAAACCTGAGCTTGCGGTAGCGCAAAGCTACATAGCGGCGGGGAATTTTTACTGGAACAGCGGCATGTTTATGTTCAAAGCGGGCGTATTTTTAGACGAACTAAAGGCGCAGAGCCCTGAAATTTATGAAGCCTGCGTTCGCGCGCACGAAAATTCTAACGCTGAAAATCCGATTAGAATTAAGCCCGAAGATATGCAAAAAATTCCGGCAGATAGCATCGACTACGCGGTTATGGAGCGCACGAGCCTTGCTAAAGTCGTGCCCGCAGACATCGGCTGGAGCGATCTGGGAAGCTTCGATAGTTTAGACGCCGAGCTGCCTAAAGATGCGAACGGCAACACCACAAGCGAGCAAAATATCACTCTAAATTCCAAAAACAATCTCATCATCGGCTCGGGCCGCACGATAGCCACCATAGACGTCGAGGATCTCGCTATCGTCGATACTAAAGACGCTCTGCTCGTATGTAAAAAAGGCTCTACCCAAAAGGTAAAGCAGGTGGTGGAGCAGCTGAGGGATAGCGATCTAGCGCGCGTGCACGTAACGACGCACCGTCCGTGGGGTAGCTACACGGTGCTCGAAGATGAGCGCGGCTACAAGATCAAGCGTATCGTCGTTAAGCCCGGCAAGCGACTATCGCTGCAGAAGCACTATCATCGCAACGAGCACTGGATCGTCGTTAGCGGCACTGCGACCGTGACTGTGGGCGAGCGGAATTTCTTGCTGCGCGAGAATGAATCGACGTTCATTAGGATGGGCGAGGTCCACCGCCTCGCAAACGAGGGCAAAATCCCCGTCGTGCTAATCGAAGCTCAAGTCGGCAGCTACACCGGCGAGGACGATATCGTGCGCCTGCAAGATGATTTTAATAGGAACTAGGATGAAAAAGCAACTCTGCGTTTTGATAATCTTGGCGGTTGATATTTTCGGCATCTGGCTTTGCTTCGGGCTTGCCGTGGTGCTCAAAAATCTACTCTACGGCGATAGCGTGTTGCTGGACGTCGGCAGGTATCAGGGCTTTGCGCCGTCCTACGTCATAATGATATTTCTATTTTTCTATCAGGGGATCTATTCGAGGCGATATGATTTTTGGCACGAGAGTAGAATTTTAGTAAAAAGCTGCTTTTTGGGGCTTTTGCTAAGTCTCGCGCTGCTTGCTTTAATCAAAGTCAATTATGAATTTTCGCGAGCTAGCTTTATTCTGAGCTTTGCCTTTATGGCGGTGGTTTTACCGCTTTTGAAGCTCGTAACGAAAAGGAAGCTTTTTAAATTTGGCCTATGGCAAAAGAGGGCGAAAATTTTAGGCGAGGGCGAGGAGTTTGAAAGCGCTGTTTTAGGAAGCACATATCTTGGGTATGTAAGAGCGCTGGGTAGGGATTACGATGTGCTGTTTATCGGCGGAAGCAGGCTCGAAGCGAGCGCCTTAAACGAGCTCATCGAGAGCAACATCAGGGAAAATAAAGAAATTTTATTCACCCCAGTGCTGCGTTCGTACGACTTTACGCAGACCTATATTTACAGCGTCTTTGCCTCGCGCACAAGTCTCTTTGCGATACGAAATTCTTTGAAAAGTCCTCTAAATCTAGCGCTTAAACGCGGGCTTGATTTGGCGCTAATTTTCTTAGCGCTTCCTTTGCTGGTGCCGATTTTCGGCGCAATCGCGCTGATGATGAAGCTAAAAGAACCGGACGGGCGCATATTTTTTTCGCATCAAAGAATGGGATTTGGCGGTAAGCCGTTTGGATGCCTGAAATTTCGCTCGATGAGAGAGAACGGGGATGAAATTTTAGCTCAGTATCTCAAGCAAAATCCGCAAGAGGTGGAGTATTTTGAGAAATATCACAAATACGAGCACGATCCGCGGATCACGAAGCTGGGCGATTTTTTGCGCAAAAGTTCGCTCGATGAGCTTCCGCAGCTGATCAACGTCCTAAAGGGCGAAATGAGCATCGTAGGTCCTCGCCCGTGCGCGCAATACGAGCGCAAGGATATGGGCGAATACGCAGATCTCATACTCGCCGTCAAGCCCGGTATCACGGGGCTTTGGCAGGTGAGCGGGCGCAGCGACGTGGATTTTGCGACTAGAGCGGGCATGGATACGTGGTATATGAAAAACTGGTCGATCTGGAACGACATCGTTATTATCTTAAAAACCTTCAAAGTTGTTTTGGCGCGCGAAGGGGCGAGCTGATCGTTATGGAGTCTTGAATATATGGGCTCTTTCTTTTTAGATAAATTTTACTTCCGCTTTCTGCTTTCGCAAGAATACTGCAATGCAAAATTTACGCAAGACAGATAAATTTTACTCTTGCTTTCGTGTCGACGCATTTTAAAATTTTAAAATTCCTATCTCGCAAAAGCCGCAGCTATTTTAAAATTTAGAGAATCTACGGATAAAATTTTGATCTGTTTGAGGGATGGTGTCCGGTAAAATAGACAATAGAAATGAACTATTCGGAAATCATACTATTTCAAATACCGCTTGCGGATAATAATATCAAAAGTATCGATCTAAACTATAAAGAGATAACGATAGACGAGAATTCTAATACCGTAAAGCAAAGCTCTAAGGTTGCTCTTATCGATGAGCTGATCTACGAATGGGCGGAGTAAGTGAAGCGGCTAAAGACTCACGGGGAATTTATAGCTGCTTAAGTAAGGTGGATATAGAATTCGTAAAAACAACCAAATCAAGGCGAGAAAAGGACTTAGATTTTTATAACATTCACTGTCGACAGATTGCTTCGCTTGCAAAGTTTACCCGCAATGACGAGAAAAGCAAAAAAATGGAAGGATAAAATTTGGAAAATTTTGAAAACTGGAATAAAAATGTTAAAAAATGGGATTTAAACTCAAATGAAAACGCAAATTTAAACGATTTCAATAAAAGAGACTACGATAAAGAACCGATTATTATAAAGAATCCTTATGAATTCTTTCTTAAAAATTTGGATTTATTTTGTTTTATAGGAGCGTTTGTGATTTTATTAACTGCTTGTATTGATTATACGGACAATATACACAAAAAAGAAATTAAAATTTTATTATATTTTCCTTTTGTGTTTGTAATTTTACATATTATTTGGGCCTTTTATTACTACATTATCAAAAATAAATGCGAAACCAAATTCACAAATAAAACGATAGAATTTATCATAAATGGAGAAGTTAAAAGGGTTAAAAAGTTGGTTGATTTAGAGCCTATTACAAGAAATTTTAAGCTTTCGTATTCTCTTGGATTATATTTTCATTTGTTTCTATTTTTTTTGATTATTTTAATTTCAATTAGTGAAAAATCATTGCTATATGTTTTTATGATAATGGTCTATTATATACTTTGGTTTCTTTTAAATTTTTTATTTAAATTTATTTTTCATTTGATTTTAGGCGGAGAATTGAAAAGTTTTTCGTTGTATCCAGCTATTATTTTTGATTATCCGCAATATATTGGTGGTCGCTTGTGGAGATTAGCTACAATTGATATGCGATTATATGGTGGAAAATTTCATATGGTTTATATAATTCATAAGCAAGACTATTTAGAATTACAAAAATATTTTTCTGATAAGAAACATATAAATTTAAATTTGGTTAAAAAGAAATTTTCAACCTAAAAAGGAAAAAACATGAGTAGAGAATTAGTTGCTAAACAAGAATTAGACAAAGCAGAAGTAAGACTTAGAAAAAATGATGATTTAGCTAGATAATTAACTGAATTATTTCAAGATGCACTTTCTGGTGCCAATATGTCTCTTATCGGCTTAGAAAAATATGTAGAAATAAATGGCAAAAGATACACAAAAATCGAACTAGACGATTATGTCAAGAAAGTAGGATTAGTAAATGGTTTCGCTGGTATAGCCGATGATACAGCTGACGGTCAAAGCTTCGGTCATACCGTCGTGGGCGCAGCTGTGGATTTCGGACTTATTGCAATTACAAAATTTATCCCTATTGTCGGTTGGGTAACACTATGGTATGACATAGGAAATTTATTAGATAAGTTGGACGGAAAAGATAGCGGCATATTTGATTTACATAAACAAGCACAAAATATGGGACAAAATAACGGGTGACGGGCTATCAGATATAGATAAAAACGCTCTAAATAAAGGAATTTTACGCATAACAAGGCCCGACAAAACAGTCTATGCAAGACCTTTATCGTCGTCATTTTTCCCATACGGAGTAACTCCAAGCGGACTTTTAACAGGCGACTACAAGACGATGTTTTATTTGGCGGATATGGCGATGATGCGCTAATGGGTAAAGGCGGCGGCGATTTACTAATAGGTGGATATGGAAATGATAGGACAAATTATAAAAGCTTCCAAAGAGTTTAACAAGCTTAAGAGCTACTATACATTTTTTAATATATAGTAG
>NZ_CALIIS010000056.1 GCF_938017705.1 uncultured Campylobacter sp. | reverse complement strand
GCGAAGAAATAACGCTTTGAGATTATAAGCGTTTCGATTCGCGCTTCAATTCACATTCCGCCGCGGGTTAAATTTAAAACTCAAATTTAGGGCTTCGATTTAATCCGCGGCGATTAAATTTAGCGAAGTTAAATTTATCTCGCTTTTATTCCGCTTTATCCGACGGGTAAAATTTTATCCTTTTCCATCTTTTTTCGCTTTCGGATGAGCTTTAAAATTTATCCAAATTTAAAATTTCATCGAAAGAAGCCGTGCAAAAATCATCGCTTTTTTGATATCTAAGTGCCGTATACTAGGGCGCAGTCAATGCCTGCTATATTAAGGGCTTAAAGACAAACATCAGTTTGCCGATGTCAGATATACAGTGCGCTTATTCTACGAAATGCTGCTGAAATTTTACTAGATTAAATAGCTGCGTTAAATTTAATAGTAAGGCTTTATAATTTTAAAATTTAGCGGAGCGGATCGGCAAATTTAAAATTTCATCTCTCTAAGTTTCGCCGAATCTATCATTTAAATTTATCGTCTAAATTTCGCCCTTGTTTCATTAAATTTAAGAGTTATGTTAAATTTACGGAGTTTGGATGAAGCAATTTATCAAGCGCTAGCTCGCTTGATAATACAGATAAGAAAGAGCGGAAAATACTCCGCTCTTTAAAGCTTTAGTTGCCGCTTAGATCAAATTTATACGCAGCTTGCAACCATATCTCGTTCTCGTCGAACTTTCTATTTACGCCGCTAGCGTAGTGATCGCTTCTCTCAAGCGCAGTGTAGGTTACGCCCAAGCTTAGCCCCTTAACGGCCTTAGGAGCGTAGTTTGCCGTTACCGCCCAGCCCTCTACGTCCATGCTGGTGCCGACCTTTTGGCCCGCAGCCCCGCTAGCATTGATATTATTCGTGCCGCCTACTCTGTCCTGATCGCCCTTTACGTAGTGTAGCGCAGTTTTGAAGCCGTCCAGACCGATAGCGCCGAAGTCGTAATCAAGCACGATCTTGTGCGTATCCATACCCGCATATCCCGTGAAGACGAACGGACCTCTTATAGGCAGCGCGGTGTATGATCCCGGGCCGTGGCCGACGCCCAAAATAACGGCATCATCATCGCTAACGGTCGTATAGGCATACGATAGGCCGAATCCGAAAAACTCGCTAACCGAGACTCTTGCGCCGAACATATCGCCGTCAAGCCTTCTTGGCTCCAGCCCTCCGTCTACGCGCGAGCCTTTGTAGTTAAGATCAAGTCCCAGCTTTAAAATCTCGCCTACCGGCACTTTTACATTTGCCTCGGCAAGATACAAGCTAACGTCGCCGTCTTTTAGCGCGTTAGCAGGTTTTACGTCCGTTACCGCTGCGTAAGCGCCGGTTAAAGTAGTATAAGGCAAGGATTTATTTTGAATATATGCAGAGAAGATATTTTCAAATTTTACGGCGACCGGACCGGTCATATTACCCAGAATCACCCTATCTTTAAATAAAGGAGCCTTTCCTTCGCCTGCCGGAGCGCCCATGGCGGTTTTACTCCTTCCTTGGAATTTATAAAACCATCCGCCCCACAATGTAGTATCGGGGATATCTTTATTAGATATCGCTACGCCCTCGAAAGCCTCTTTAAACGCCCTTGTATAGTTGCCAGCAACGAGCGGAGTAACGACATATTGTCTACCCGCCTTTATATCGGTATTTCCTATGCCGTATCCTAGGTATAATTCAGATAATACCGCGCCTTTAGTATACCACTCCTTATCGTAGGCGATCTTATTGCTTGAGCCTACGTGATACGGCATCAACCAGCCCTGTCCGGTAAGCCCTATTCTAAAGCCGTAAAGAGGATCGGTAACATATCCAAGCTCAAGACCCACGCCGAATGCCTCGTAGTCGTTATCGCCCGTAGCGGCTTCGCCTCTATTATCTACGGTTTTATTGGCGTAAGTGGTCTTTACCGTTCCGCCAAGCTTACCGTTAGTGATCGCTTCAGCTACGCTATCCGCCGCGCTTAGCGAGGATACCGCGCATGCGCAAACCGCCGTAGCTAAACTTAGTTTGATGAGTTTCATTCGAAATCTCCTTTCATTAAAATAGAATTTAAATCGAAATTTTAATCTTACATCAATATTTTCGAAATGAATTATATCATATTTGCACCTCTATTCTAAAATTTCGACATTACTAAGCCTATAATCGTAATTATGACACTCACCCAAATAGAAGCATTTACTATAAAGCAAAGTATACATTCGACATAGTGATATATTATTTTTGCCCTATTTGATATTTTATATTCTTATTAAGGTGCTTTATATTCGGCTTATCGGCAAGCATCTCTAAGCACCAAAAAGAAATATCCACTCTAAATGCTTCTCAGAACAAGCCTGCAGGCTCCTTATACTCATCAACATAGCCAATACAAATAATCCCATATCTATATTAAAAATTTTTAACCCATATTCTTACATCTCCTTCCTTACGTATTAAAAATTTTAGAGCTATGGTTTATCAGGCTCAAAGTCAAACTCTCCTTGTCGAAAGCAACATCTCCAAATTTATCAATAATCTCTTGATTTTGTCTGATCGATATGGTCATGCTGCCATTGTCTAATATATAATATCTTTCTATTTTAAAAAGCTTTAGAATTTGAAATATTAAAACAAAAGACATATTTATTAGCATAGCCGGTATATAGACTAAAGTATCAGCTATTTTTTCTGATATTTTCATATTAGACTTATTACTAATTTTTTCACCGAATCTAGGCATATATGAGTATGTAATTTTTGTTTTTTCATCAACTCCAAATTCTAAAATTTTACAATTACCGGCAAAGTCTACATAATCGCATTCAATTCTTTTATTAAAAATTCTAATTTGTAAGTTATTTGCTAGCATACCTCTTAGCATTGCAAAATCTTTAAAAATTGAACCAAAAAATACACATATGCAAAGCGCTAGCTCGCTTTTTCTAAGGGCATTATTAAAAAGGCTTTCTATAGGAAAAATACATCTAATAGCGAAGATTGATGCTAATATTAAAAAGAAAATTCTTATAGCCAATTCGCTTTTTAACAAATAGTCATTTTTCATCACTATCGGCTCCTTATCATAATCCCTCATAAATTTCCCCATTTTTATAAAAAGATATTTTGGCGTATTCTGCCGCCTTATTCTTATGGTGCATTTAAAAT
>NZ_CALIIS010000055.1 GCF_938017705.1 uncultured Campylobacter sp. | reverse complement strand
GTCCTGTGTCACAAACACGTCGCGCAGCGCATCGATGCTATTTACGACGCGCCAAACGCTCATGTAGAGGTTGCTCGCGTCATTCCCCGCATCGGTAAAAATCAAAATTTTAAAATGCTCGTTAAATTTCAAAAGCCGCCGCCAGCTCCGCTCCACGAGCTCTTTTTTGTTTATGTTTATCAGCACGAGCGGGTTTTTCGTATCGCAAAAGTGCTGCTTAAGTGCCAAAATGGCGGGCTCGCCGCTTTGAAATTTCGCTAGCAGCTCCTCATCGCTTAAAATTTGCGGCGCCTGCGAGCTTAGATCAACCGTCGCATCGATGCCGAGCTTGCCGCCGAAGCAGGAGTTCGGGCTTGCGTGATCGAGCTGATCGCACACGCCCTCGCTAAAAACGAGGCTGCGTGCGCCTATACGGTTTAGGACATACTTCGTAAGCGCCTCGTACTCATCTAAGCTCGGCGCGTCTTGCGGCACGAAAACGGCGTGTTTTACGAAGCTCATCTGCCCCACGCCCCAAAACGCATGCATGATCTGTTTGGCAGCAGCGGGGTAGCGCACGGCGATCTTAGCCAAAATCAAGTTGTGAAATACGCCGTTTTCGGGCATTTTATAATCAATCAGATCGGGCGCGCTCGTGCGAAACAGCGGCAAAAAGATCCGCTCGGTCGCGTATCCCATAAATTTATCCTCAAGCGGCGGCTTACCTACGACGGTGGCGTGAAATACGGGCGCGCGCTTGTGCGTGATCGCGCTAACCTCCATTACCGGGAATGGTTCTACCGGCGTATAATATCCGGTATGATCGCCGAAAGGCCCCTCCGGCTCGCTTACTGCGGGATCGACAAAGCCCTCGATCACGTAGTCCGCACCCTCTGGAACGTAAATTTCATTCGTAAGCGATTTTACGAGGCGAGCGGGGCTGCGGCGGATGAAGCCGTAAAGCAGCAACTCAAAAATCCCCTTCGGTAGCGGCGCCTGACCGCACCAGATATAGAGCGGATCGCCGCCGGTCGCCACGGATACGGGCATCTTGCGCCCCGCTTTGCGGTATTCGTCGAAAAAGCCCGCGCCGTCTTTGTGTATCTGCCAGTGCATCCCCAAGCGGTCGCGCCCGTAAATTTGCAGGCGATACATGCCGAGATTTTGCGTTTGCGAGTTTAGATCTTTCGTATAAACCTGCCCCATCGTGATAAACGCGCCGCCATCATTCTCCCAGGTCTTAAGAACTGGAAGCTCGCCCAAATCTACATCAGCGCCCAGATGCACGACCTGTTGGCACTCTCCGCGACCGCTAAGACGCTTTACAAAAATTTTACGCAGCGAGATTAAGTGCGCCAAGAAATCAAGCTTTTCGCCGAAGCTTTGCGGACGCTTCGGCTTTAGCAGGCTCTCAATCTCGGCGGCGATCTCGTCAGGTTCGCGACCGAGGATTAATTTTAACGCCTCGAAGGAGCCAAAAATATTGGTTAGCACCGGCGGCATCCGTTTGCCCTGCGCGTTTCGCACGTTCGTAAAAAGCAGCGCCTGCGAGCGCTCTTTTTTGACCTCGATGTAGCTTGCGTGCGCTATCTCAAGCTCAGTGCCGATCTGCTCCTTTACCTCGCGCAAAAGCCCATTTTCGTGAAGCCTCTTTATCCAAAAATTTCCGTTTAAAATTTCATCAAATCTCTGCATCCGCTGCCTTTAAAAAAATAGATTTTTTTCTTGCGGTTTTTGATTTAGAAGCTGCAAAATCGCGCTCTTTTCTGCAAAAACCAGCGCGTAGTGAAACTCGGGCAGGCTTTTTAGCGCGCTTAGCTTATTGAAGCGAAAGTCGATCTTAGTGCCGTCCAAGCGTTCCTCCCAGCTGGCGCAGACGATAATTTTCTCGCGGAATTTCGCCCGCAAAAACTCCGCCTCGCGCGCAAAAAGTTCAGGATCGCTCTCGGCGATAAAGGCGCGATAGCTGCCGCCGAGCGAGCTAACGTTAAAAAATCTATCCACAAAAATCGGCTCGAAATGGCCGAATGCGCTTAAGTTTTGAAATTTAAAGGGTATGTTTTTGCGCGAGAGATACTCGATCACGCCGCATAGCTCGGGCAAAAACAGCTGCGGAAAGATTAAATTTGAATAATAAAGCCCGCCAAAAACGAAGCTGCTGTAGAATATCGAGCCGCCGTAAAGCAGCCTAAAATCGTCGCTCGCGGGGATCCGGACGGGCGAGATACCGAGGCTTTGCAAAAGCTCGCCGTCGGTGGTGAAGTAGGTATTTTTCTCTTTGGCATTCATCAGGCTGATAAAAAGCTCGCCCTTGCTGCGCGGCGCAAACATCAAATTTTTCGGCACGCTCGTGTAGCGCAAGATCTCGCTTTGCACCTCGTTTATCAGCACGAAGCCGTGCCGCCACGTGTCGCCCAAAAATTTTATCAGTCGCACGAGCGCCGAGCATAAATTTTCGACCTTTATAAAGGCGATCTCGTCGTTAAGCGGCTTGAAATTATTATCGAAAATGATCGCGTACGCGCCGTTATCAATCGCGGTGCGTACGTCGCGCTCGTTTGCGCCGAGCGCTATGAAAGCGCCCTTTTTTGCGACTTTTGCGGGCTCGATTGCAAAGCTCTCGACCGCGGAGATTGCGGGATTATTCAGCATCGTTCCGTTTACGATGCGGGTTAAATTTAATAAATTTACCATTACGACTTCCCTGCGATAGAGCTTTTAAGGGAAGCGCTCTTTGCGGCACGGCGCGGCTGCTTTGCGATAAGCGCAGAGCTTGCGGCGGTTGCGGCGGCGTCTTTTGCGACGATTACAACAGGCGCAGCGGTGTTTTCTGCAACGCGGCGAGATTTTGCGTTCTGCGCAGTGTTTTTGCTTGGCATTACTTTTGCGCTAAGCGCGGAAATTTTATTTTGTGCGGTGCTTTTTATTGATGCAGATTTGGCTATGGACGCTGATTTTGCGACAGATATAGAAGCTGCACCTGCTGCGATACTTTTAGCGGTCAATGCTGATTTTGTGCTAGGTGCCGATTTTTTAGCCAGCGGAGATTTTCTTGCGGGCACGCTTTTTTTTGCTGCATTTTTTTTAGCAGAGGCGCTTTTGGAAAGCAAGGCGTCTTTTTTAGCGTTCGCGCTAGAAACATCTGCCCTGCGCTTTCTGCGCGGTGCGGCGCTTGTATTAGAATTCTCGCTATCCGCGCTTGCGGGCTTTTTCGAACGCTCATCCGTAAATTTATCAGTGCGTGAAAATGAGCGCACGACCGCGCGCGCGCCGAGTTTTGCACATTTTAAAGCAGCGGACTTTGACAGCTCGCAAATACCGAATGTTAAAATTTTACGCGCCGCAAATTTTAAAGCAACTCCTGCGCCGAGCTTCAGCGCTAAGGGTGCCGCGCATACAAGCCCGCCCGCGCCGATCTTTGCGGCAAGTGAGGAGTTGCGGCAAAGCTTTAAAATTTTATCCGAAGCGGTGCTTTTTTGCGCACAGAGCCCAGCCGCACCGCAGATAGCGAGCTTCGAAGCCTTGCGCGCTAGAGTCCTCATCGCTAACCTACGATCGCGCCGTTTTTTACGGGCGCGAGAGTGCTAAGCAGCGTAAGACTGCCGTCCTCGGCGCTTAAAATCATGCCCTCGCTCGTGTGTTTAAAAATTTTAGCGGGTTTTAAATTTGCTAGCACGCAGATCTGCTTGCCGACAAGCGCGGCGGGATCGTAAAATTTCGCGATACCGCTTATGATTTGGCGCGGCCTCTCCTCGCCCAAATCGATCATAAATCGCAGTAGCTTCTCGCTGCCCTCAATGTTTTCGCACTCCAAAATCGTGCCGACTTTTATAACGCACTTTTTAAAATCGTCGATTTTGATTTGAGCCTCGGTTGTCTCGCCTTTGGCTTCTTGCGCCGTAGCACCCGAGCCGGAAGCGTTTGCGTTTGAGCTTAGCGCGCCTTTTGCGGCGGCGTCTGTGCCCGAACCGCTTGCAGAATTTGCAGCCACATCCAGCCTATCGTAGTCCGCCTTAGGCATTAGTTCGTGATCGATCTTGGTAAAAAGCGGCTCGCACGGCTTAGCTTTAAAATCTAAAATTTCGCCGCGAAGTACGAGCTTTTCATAAAGAGGAGTGGATATTTCAAAGCCCAGCGTATCCGCGATACGTGCCACCGTCTGCGGCATCGCGGGGCTTAGCAGCACCGTAGCGCCCGCCAAAATATTTGCGACTAATGCGACGAGAGCCAGCGCCCTATCTTGCTCACCGTTTTTCATCAAATTCCACGGCTCGTATTTCGCAATCGAAGCGTTTGCAAGCGCAAGCGCCCTCCAAAGCTCCTCCAAGTATCTATTGGTAGCGACCTCTTCAAGCGCGCTAAGTGCGGCACTTAGATATGAGTTCGCCTCCTCTATCTCGGCGGCGAAAAATTTCATAACGTCTTTGGAATTTATGACGTAGTCCGAGTATTTCGCGCTCATGCCGACGATGCGGCTAAGCAAATTTCCAAGCTCGTTGGCAAGCTCGGAATTTACGCGGTTGATGATCGCTTTTTGCGAAAAATCACCGTCTTGGCCAAAGGGCACCTCGCGCAACAAGAAATAGCGAAATTGCTCTAGCCCGTAGGCGTTTGCGACCTCGCGCGGATCTACGACATTGCCCAGGCTCTTGCTCATCTTTTTTCCGTCTCGCGTCCACCAGCCGTGAGCTGCGACGCTGCGCGGCATATTTAGCCCAAGGCTCATCAAAAACGCAGGCCAATAAACGGCGTGAAAGCGCAAAATGTCCTTGCCCACGATGTGCAGCGCGTCGCTCCAATACTCCATCCGCTCGCCGCCCGCGCAAAATCCGAGCGAGCTAAGATAATCCATCAGCGCGTCCAGCCAGACGTAAATCACGTGCTTCGGATCGTTCAGCTCGGGCGGAATTTTAATACCCCAATCAAAACCCGTTCTCGTGATCGAAAGATCCTTCAGTCCGCTTTTTACAAAGCTTATCACCTCGTTTTTTTTGCCTAGCGGCAGGATGCACTTTTCATCCTCGTACCATTTTAAAAGCCGCTCTGCGTAGGCGCTAAGCCTAAAAAAATAACTCTCCTCTTTTAAAATTTTAGTCTTTTTGCCGCAGTCGGGGCAATACTCGCCGTCGATGAGCTGAGCGGAAGGGAAAAAACTCTCGCAGCTTACGCAATAGTTGCCCTCGTATTCGCCCTTATAAATGTCGCCCTTTTCATACATCTTGCGAAATACGTTTTGCACCGCCACCTCGTGCGCGGCATCGGTAGTGCGCGAAAACATATCGTAGCTGATGTTAAACTCGTCCCACAGATCTTTAAATTTAGCGCTTACGCCGTCTGCGTACTGCTTTGGGCTCTGAGCGTGCTTGGCTGCGGCCTCCTCGATCTTTTGACCGTGCTCGTCGGTGCCCGTTTTAAAAAAGACTTCGTGTCCTTGCAGGCGGTAAAATCTAGCCATCGTATCGGCGATGATCGTCGTGTATGCATGACCGATATGTGGGACGTCATTTACGTAATAAATCGGCGTCATTATGTATTTTTTCATTATTCTCCTTAAATGTGTAGGATTATCCTACTGCCCTCCGGGACCGGTATTGGAAGCCAAAGTATAATTTACATATCCAGTCTCGGGCTGGATGGTAATAAGGGCATGCTCGCTCGCACCATTGGTAAGCGTGATTATGCACGGATTTTTGCCTACAAAAAGTCTATCATAAGGCACATCCGAGTCTGCTACCTGCCCCATAGGACGCCCGTAGGAATCAAAGACGATAGTTTGATTATTCTTTGCTCCGCAATTAGCAAATGTGATATTTCTAATATCATAAGTTTTAGTAAGATTTAGCTTCTTATTAATCCTCTCGGCATTTCTATTCATCGCCTGATTTTGAAAGCCGGCACTTAAAATTTTATTTGGATTTTGTGGATCCGTAGCAAAATCGACTCTCGATAGATCAGACAGATCGACACTACCGTTAGGATTGCCGCTCATAGTGCTATCGTAATACACTGTATAAGTCCAACCCTCGGCACTACCTTTGGCGGTAGTATAACTAAATTGAATTCTCCAAAGTTTTTTAAACCAATCCGGGTCATTAGGATCGAATTTGTTATCATTCATAGCCAGCTGCTGAGTATAGCGAATATGAGCAGCTACTTGATCTGCCGCCTCCACAAGGCTATTTCGATTGATTTGAGGCACCGCCACCGCCGCTAAAATTCCAACCACCACGATGATGAAAATTAGCTCTATCATAGTAAATGCTTTTTTCATAATTTTTACCTTTCATAAAAATTTTGTTTATATTTTAACATAAAATTTCGCAATTCGCACGCCTCGCTTGTAAATATCTATATTTTGTATCGAATTTTTATGATCCGAGACATATTCCGGCTCATCCGCGTAGATAAAAGCGCCGCTTCCGCTAGGCAGTCCGTAAAATTTCAGGCGCAGGCAGAGCCTCTCGTCTTCGCAGCTTACGCTTTTTACTCCGCGATTTTTTAGCTCACTTGCCAGCTGCCTAGCTATGTCAAATTTATAGATAAAATGCCGCTGCGGCTTGTTTGCGAACATCGCCTCATACATCACATCGCTAAAAATCACTGCAAAATAGCTTACCGCTAAGCTTACCAGCGTCACACCCACGGCGATCTTGTGAAAGGTGCGAAATTTAGGCAACCTGACGCGATATGAGTTAAAAAGCACGCGGATAATCAAAGGCGTAGCGATGACGCAATACGGCAGCATCATCTCAAGCGGCACGCGCTGTCTTAGAGAAAAAAGCATCGTTAGACAAAGCGCACTTGTAGCGATGAACCACAGCAGGCTTTTTTCCTCTTTGATCCAAATTCTATAGATCGTGTAGATGAAAAATAAAAACACTAAAGGCGAAAACGCGCCCGCAAAAACGCCCACGGTGTCTAAAAAATACCCCTTCGGCTTGCCCTCCGAGCTCACGTCGTAAAAAATCACGCTGAAGCTAAATAGCGCTATGCAAAGCAACAAAAGCTCCTTTTTGCGCGTATAAAGCGCCCAAATTCCAAAGCCGACGTATAGCATAAAAAACGCGCGATCGATCAAGGCGCAAACGGATAGAAGCACGAAAAGCGCGATATTGTATTCGCTCTTTGCAAAATAGATCGCCAGCAGCGTGAAAAAAACGATGATGCCAGCAGGATTTAGCAAGATCGCGCTACTCATCGACGCAGGAAGCGCCATAAATAGCGCCGTAGCGACCACTCTGTCGAAGCGACGCTTGAGAATAAATTTTGAAATTTTATAGATCATCGCGGCGTTTGCGAAATGGATCAAAATAAACGGTATGCGCAGGGCGTAGTCGTTGCGCCCGAAAATTTCGCAGCTTAAATTTGCGATTAGCGAAACGAGGGATTTTTTATCGTAAAAAATTTCAGCCTCGTAGTAGCTGATACTTAAATTTGAGATCGCATAAAGCAAAAATATGCCCTGAAACAGGCACATTACGGAGATTACGAAAATTTCGTTTTGATAAAGCTTCTTCACTCTCATCCTTGCTACGGGCACTTTAAATTTACAGCCTAAATTTTACGGCCGGAATTTTATAAAATTTAAGTCGCCGAATCATTTAAAATTTAGCCGCTAAATTTAACCGCGCGCCGCTTCATTCCTCTATCGTATAATTTTCCCAAAAGAAATTTATCCACTCATCCGTTTTTGAAATTTTAAAATCGGGTTGGATGAGCGCCTTGGGTTTGTAAAAAATCACCGCCGTTTTAATCTCTATTTGCGGAAATTTCTCCAGCAGCACGCGCTTGATCTCGACCATGCTGTCGCCGCTGTCGATGATATCGTCCACCAGCAGCACGCGCTTGTAAAGCTCCAGATCGGGCACGTTGAAAACGTCGATGGTATCGAGCTTTTTGGTATCTGCGTAGTGGATGGAATTTATCGAAAATATCGTACGCATATCAAGCGCGTTGGCTAGTGCATGACCGAATGTAAGCCCGCCTCTAGCGATCGCCACGATTGCATCGGGCATAAATTCGTCCCTAACCTGCTTTGCTATAACTCTTGCGTCGCGATCCATCTCTTCAAAACTATAAAATCTCATATCTTTCCTTAAAATTTAATGCATTAAAAATACTAAAACGCTAATCGCGCCAAGCGTCAAAACGCCGAAATTTAAATCTTTTATCCTGCGCTGAGCGAGTCTAACTACGATATAAGCGATAAAGCCGAAGCTTAAACCGTTGGTGATCGAGTAGGTAAAAGGCATCAAAAACACTATAAAAAACGCAGGGATTAGAATTCCCGCGTCGCTATAATCGATCTTGCCAAGCTCACTAAACATCAAAACCCCGACCATCACGAGGATCGGATAGATCGCATTTGCAGGGATCGCCTTAAATAGCGGCAGCATAAACAGCGTCAGCACGAAAAACATAGCGCAAAATACCGCGGTAAGCCCCGTGCGACCGCCCGCCTCCACGCCGCTCGCGCTCTCGGCAAATGCAGTAACCGTACTCGTTCCTATAACGGCGCCCGCAACGCTGCCTATCGCATCGGAGGTTAAATTTCTAGATAGTTTTTTCATGCCGTCTTTGCTATTCTCTCCAAAAAGCCCCGCGCGGTTTCCCACGCCGGTTAGAGTACCGATGCTATCGAATAGATGCGTAACGAAAAATGTGATTATAAAAGGTACGAACGCGAGCTTTAGCGCTCCGGAGATATCTAGCTTAGCAAATATCGGCGTTATGCCGCTTGGCGCGCTTACTATGCCATGCGGTGCGGGCGAAATTCCAGCCACCCACGCAACGCACGAAGTAATCAAAATGCTTAAGATAAACGCCGCCTTGATTCTAAGCACAAAAAGCACCAGCACGACCGCTAAGCCTAAAATTCCAAGCAAAACGTTTAGATCTTTTAAATTTCCTAAAGTTACTAGCGTTGCCTGACTAGGCGCGATGACGCCCATCTGTTTAAGTCCGATAAAGCAGATGAAAGCCCCGATACCCGCACTTATGGCGCGACGCAGATCAAGCGGGATAGATTTGATAACCCAAACGCGAAAATTGGTAAACGAAAGCACGGTAAAAAGCGCTCCGCTTATCGCTACGATGCCAAGTGCGCTCTGCCATGGCATCTTCGCATCCACGCACAACGCAAAGGTAAAATACGCATTTAGCCCCATGCCGACGCTAAGCGCAACGGGGGTATTTGCAAAGAGCCCATTAAATAGCGTCGCGATTATCGTAATAAGCGCGGTTGCCGTAACCAGCGCATCAAACGGCATGCCTGCGATGCTCATAATGTTAGCGTTTACCGGCACGATGTAAATCATCGCCAAAAACGTAGTAAGCCCTGCAATAAGCTCCTGCCTTACCGACGTTTTTGCCGCGGCGAGATGAAAGAATTTCTCCACTTGCTCCTCCTTTAGAATTTATTCGTAAATTTCGATCTGATTATATAAGCTGTCGCGCTCTACGGGTACAAAGCCCGCAGTGCCGATCATATCGATAAAATCGCGCTTGCTCTGCCCTTTTTTGCTGCCGGCGCCGGCGCTGCTTTGAATGCTTTCGTTCTCGATCGTGCCGTCAAGATCGTCCGCGCCGAAATCCTGTGCTACAAGGGCTAAGCTTAACGTGGAGGTCGCCCAGTAAGCCTTTATGTGCGCGACGTTATCGAGCAAAATTCTACTAATCGCGATCGTTTTTAAAATTTCGACCGAGCCCAAAAAGCCCTTCACGTCCAGGTAGTTGTTCTCGCGCTGATACACGAGCGGGATGAAGGCGTTGAAGCCGCCGCCGTTAGCGCGAGAGAGGCTCTCATCTTGCAGCGCACGGATACGCAAGATGTGATCGATGCGGTGAGCGCGGCTTTCGATATGTCCAAAGAGCATCGTGGCGTTACTCTGGCGCCCACGTGCATGCCACAGCGAGTGGATACGTAGCCACTGCTCGCTTGAGACCTTGCCTTTGCAAATTTTATCGCGCACGTCCTCGTCAAAAATTTCAGCGCCGCCGCCGGGCATCGAATCCACGCCGCTTTGCATCATCAGCTCTATCGTCTCCTCGTAGCTCATCTTCCACTTTCGCCGCCAGTAATCGATCTCCGCCGCGGTCATCGCCTTGATATGCACAAGCGGATATTTTTGCTTTATCGCTTTAAAAATTCCCAAATATTGCTGCGGCGTAACGAATGGGTTGTGCGAGCTTACGATATGAATCTCCTTCGTGCCGCGCGCTACAGTCTCGTCCACGATACGCATGATCTCATCATCGCTCATCGTATAGGCGTTTTCGTTCTTGCGGTGCGCCGAAAATGCGCAAAATTTACAGGTATCTGCGCATAAATTCGAAGGATTGATATGACGATTTGCGTTGAAATAGACGTTTTTGCCGTTTTTTTCTTTGCGAATAGCAAAGGCGAATTTGCCCAGATCGAAAAGATCCAGATCCCATAACTTCACGCCGTCTTCGTAATTTAATCTCTCGCCGCTTTGTAATTTTTCTAAAATTTTCATCGATTTCCCAAGCCAAATTTTGTGCTAATTATATAATTTTTTGCTTACAAAACGGATAAGCGGACTAAATTTAGAGCCGAATTTCGTTAATTTAAAATAGCGTAGTAAAATGAGCGCCAAATTTTAAACAAGGAAAGCAAAATGTGTGGAATCGTAGGCTACATCGGAAATGAAGAGAAGAAAAAAATCATAATAAACGGACTGAAGGAACTCGAGTATCGCGGATACGACAGCGCGGGCCTTGCCGTGATGGACGAGAGTGCGAATATAAAGTATTTCAAAGCGGTCGGCAAGCTAAATAATCTCGAAGAAAAGATGAAAGATTTCACTTCGCAAGGCTTTGGCGTTGCGATCGGACATACTCGCTGGGCGACGCACGGAAAGCCCACCGAGCTTAACGCGCATCCGCATTTTGGGGATTTTAGCTTCGTCGTGCATAACGGCATCATCGAAAACTACATCGAGCTAAAGGACGAGCTCGAAGCGGACGGTGTGAAATTTTTAAGCCAGACCGATACCGAAGTGATCGTGCATCTTTTCGAGAAAAATTTCAAGGCTAACAACGACGCATTTAAGGCATATGAAGCTACAATTAAACGACTAAAAGGCGCATACGCTACGCTTTTGATCACGAAGGCAGCACCCGGAGAAATTTTCTTTGCTAAAAACGCGGCTCCGCTCATCGTCGCAAAAAACGATAAAAACGAAATTTTCTTTAGCTCCTCGGACGCTCCGCTCATCGGGCTTGCGAATACGGCTGCGTATCTGGATGATCAAATTTACGGCGTCGCAAAGCTCGGGCAGATCGACGTTTTTAAAAACTCTAAACCGCATAATTGCGCCTTTAGTGAGCTTCCGAAAGATAAGAGCTACGCGCAAAAAGAGGGCTTTAGATTTTTTATGGAAAAAGAAATTTACGAGCAGGCGCAAGTCGTAACTGAAGCGATGATGGGGCGAGTAATAAAGGGCGGCAAGATAAAATTTGACGAGCTTGATGCGGCGATGTTTGAAGGCATCGACGAGGTCGTGCTATGCGCCTGCGGTACGAGCTATCACGCCGCGCTCGTAAGTTCGTATCTTTTCGAGCGCATCGCTAAAATTCGCACAAAAGTAGAAGTCGCCAGCGAATTCCTCTACAAGGAGCCGTTTTTAAACAAGAATTCCTTATTTATCGTGATCTCGCAAAGTGGCGAGACCGCCGACACCTTAGAGGCGCTGCATATCGCTAAAAAAGCCGGTCTTAGGACGCTTGCGATCTGCAATGTCGATAATAGTTCGATTGTGCGCATGGCAGGCAGCGTGATCCTCACTCGCGCCGGCATCGAAAAGGGCGTAGCTTCCACGAAGGCTTTTGCGACGCAGGTTATGGTGCTATGGATGTTCGTCGTGTATCTTGCAAATCTGCGCGGCACCGTCTCCGCCAAAAACAACGCGAGCGAAATTTCGGCGATGCTTCATATCCCGCAAATTCTAAAGATCAAAGACGGCTTGCAGGATAAAATTTACCGCATGAGCAAGCACTATCTGCACGGACACGGCTTTTTCTTCATCGGTCGCGATATTTTTTATCCGCTCGCTCTTGAGGGCGCGCTCAAGCTCAAAGAGATCTCCTATCTGCACGCAGAGGGTTATCCGAGCGGCGAGATGAAGCACGGACCTATCGCGCTTGCGGATTCTAATCTCTTTACGGTTGCGCTGATGCCAAAGCATTTGCTCTACGAAAAAACGAAAAGCAATGTCGAAGAGCTTGCTGCGCGCGATGCGTATATTTTAGCTATCAGCCCGGAAGAGCCCGAGGTTGCGGACGATTTTATCAAAACGAGCGAGCAAAGCCACGCGATGAGCGAGTTTTTTGAGATGATGATAATTTTACAAATTCTAGCTCTTGAGATCTCCGTCAGACTTGGCAACGACGTGGATATGCCGCGAAATTTAGCCAAAAGTGTCACCGTAGAATAATCGTTTTTTAAGTTCATTTTGACTAATATTTCTCATTAAAAAATCGGGGAATGTTAGTATATGAGACTTATCGGATTTATCAGAGGTGAAAATGTCATAGTCGCCACAGGCGGGGTCGAGTATAGCTACGAAATGCTTGGCGAACGCGATCCTAGCCTAACCGACGGCGATGAGGTAAGCTTCGACACGCTAGCATCCAGCGCGATAAATATAAAGCGCGTCGAGGGCTCTAAATCCAAAGACCGTGTAGCGCAAAAAGTAACCCCACAGCTAAAAGAAGCTGCAAAGCAAAATAACGACTGGACTTCTGATCCTAAAAATTTCATAGAAATAGACGCGGCAGAGGAGTCGTCTCCTCAAAATTCCGCCGAAAATATCGCGGAGGATAGATCCGCCGCAAAAGTAACAAAAATCGCAAAAAAATTTAAAAATTTCAAACTTCCTCGCAAAGCCAAACCCGCTGATGCAAAAAAACCTAAATTTTTGGGATTTGAGTTCGTGCAGATGGACGATCCGCGCGAGGGCGAGAGCCTCGAGAGTAAAATTTACACCAACCCTATCCGAATGAGCGGTATCAAGGCCTACATCATGCCGCTTATTTTAATCGGCATCGCTCTGATCTTTAGAGCTCAGATCACCGAGTCGCTGCTGTCATTTAAGCAGATCCAAGAATATGTCAATCAAAACACCGTTTCGCTCACCTTTGATCTGTTTATCTATCTGATATTTGCGCTGAGCTACATTTTGCCGCTAAATCAAGTATTTATCTTTCTATCGGCCGCCAGACACGATCAATACGCCGTGCGGCAGATCACGAGCTACAATATCTTTTTGATAATCTGCGTCGTCGCCACGGTTTTGCAGAACGAAGCCATAGGGCTTGACGCCTACATAGCGATCTTTAGCATCGCAGTAGCACTGT
>NZ_CALIIS010000054.1 GCF_938017705.1 uncultured Campylobacter sp. | reverse complement strand
AGCAGAGTTTGTCGGCGTTTTTGCGCGAGCAGGGCTTTAGAGCGGAATTTTACAAAGATTTGGCGCAGTTTGATCGCGGATTCGTCGCGCGAAATTTAAACAGATCGTAGGTGCGCCGTGCAAAGCTCGCAACTACGCAGACTGCTTTATTACAAAGCGTTCGGCTACCGCTACGTAGGCGCCGAAATTTTAAGCGGTGGCGCGCGATTTTTCAAGGCGCTGGACGCGCTAAAATCCGCTACCGCCGAGTGCAATCTCTGCGAGCTTGCTAAAACGCGCACGAGCTCTAGCGAGCAAAATTTTAAAACTATCAAAAATTTTAAAGCTCCCGCGAGCGTAAAACTTATGATCGTAGCTCTTGCGCCGGGCGTTAGCGAGGGTTTTGACGGCGGTTTGGAGGCTGAGGTAGCGGCAACGCTAGATCAAATTTGCGCGCCGGAAGAGATCTATTTTAGCTTTTTGATAAGGTGCGCGGTGCCGCAAAATAGGCGCATAAGCTCGGAAATAATTTTAAAATGCGCGCCGTATCTGACTGATGAAATCAAAATTTTAAAACCCAAAGTCGTGCTCTGCCTAGGGGAGCTCTGCTGTAAAATCGTGCTGCGAAACGGCGATCTAGCCGGCATGGACGCGCTGCACGGCTCGGTCTTTAACGAGGGCGGCATCAGCTTCGTGCCGAGCTTCGATCCCGCATTCATCGCGCAAAATCCGAGCAAGGCGGAGCTTTTCAAAGAGGATCTGCAAAGGATAAAAGAGCTGCTGTGAGGCGCATTTTGGTGCTTTCTTTGCGCGCTATTTTGATTTTGTGCGCAGCTTTTTGCGCGGACGCCGTGATTTTTATTGCGGCGAGCGAGCAGACGGGCGAATTTAACCTGCTTAAATTTCACGGACTAGCGGGATTTTAGCGGAGTAAAATACAGACTCGATCTGCGCGGGTTTAAATTTGAAGACGAGAAATTTCATAAAGCGGCAGAGTAGAGCAAAATTTAACGCCATTGCAAAATTATGATATTTCATTTTGCTTTCTATCTCGGGCGTGTGAGGGGTTTGCGTTGCGACATAGTGTTAAATTTAAACCCTAACGCCGAGCGAAATTCTATGTCGTAAAATTTTATCTAGCCTGCAAATTTTATTTCGCCTAAGAGCTCTGTATATCCTTAAATTTTACGCGGAAGGTCGGCCTGTGCTATGTTTGCGCCGCACGACTAGGTAAATTTGAACCCGCGAGATAAATTTATCTCAAAGATTTGAAAAATTCTAAAATTTCAACGCTAAATTTGATCGGCCTGCCGTTTTTTACGAAGGCGATTTTTACGTCCTGCACGTATAAAAGCTCGCTAAAATCGACGTTTTTAATATCTTTGATCTTGTAAATTTCTTGCCGCAAAAGGGCACTGGCGTTTTTAAGCACGGCTAGGCTCGTGCGAATTTCAAGCGTGTCTCCGAGGTGCGCGGGGCGGAGAAATTTAGCGAAAAGCTCGCTAACTACGAAGTGTGCGTCCGCGCGCGCGAAGTCCACTCCTGCTTGCATAAGCGCCTCGCTGCGCGCCCGCTCGCAAAATTTTATGTAGTTGGCGTGATACACGATGCCCTGCGCGTCGGTGTCTTCGTAGTAAATTCTAATCTTCATCCCGCGTGTCTTTCGCCGCTGCACCATTTCTCGCGGCTAGAGCGGGGAGGATTTTTGCGAAAAACAGCACCGTTTGAAACACGATGATGAGTTTCATGCACCACTCGCTGGCCGCGTGGATTTGGGCAAATTCTGGCGTCATCGTCGCTTCTGCGCCGATTTTTTGGGCGCTTATGACGTAGTCTGTAAAGTAAAGCACGAAAAGTAGGGCAAGTATGATATTTACGAGCGTCAGCATCAGGGTCGAAAGGCGCAAGCGAAAGGATTGGGATTTGTTGTTGTTGAAATTTATCATCTCAAAAACGAGGCAGATGATGGAAACTGCGATGAGGATGCCGCCGTATTTTACGAAGATCTCGCTCATTAGCTTGCCGCTTTGAAAGTGCGATAGCACGCCCTCTCCGATAATCTGCTGCGGGAAAAACACCACCGGCGCTACGAGTGCGCCGAGCGAGAGCTCGATGCCGATAAGGGCTGCGATGATGAAGATATAGATAGAAAAAATTGCGCGCATAAAGGTCCTTTTAAATTTTGATAAATTTTAAATCGGACGTGATTATAGCGAAATCTTATAATCGTGCGCTTAAGTTTTTTGCAAGCGGGTTTTACGGGCGAATGGGTGCGGTTGGCAGTCGCGGC
>NZ_CALIIS010000053.1 GCF_938017705.1 uncultured Campylobacter sp. | reverse complement strand
TCCTGCCTAGCTTTATTCCGGATCATCTTTGGAATAAGATCATGAAGAAAAAGGATATCGCCGAGCTTGTCGATTACGTCTATAAAAACGGTGGCCTTGAGATAAGCGCGGAATTTTTGGATAATCTTAAAAATTTAGGCTTTGAATCCGCGACTAAAGCGGGCGTTTCGATCTCCGTTTCGGACATCATCGTGCCGAAGTCCAAAGCAAGCCTCGTCGAAGAGGCTAAAAAGCAGGTTAGAGAGGTTCAGAACCAATACGGCGCGGGCTTGCTAACCGACGGCGAGCGCTATAATAAAACGATCGACATCTGGACCAGCACCAGCAAGAAGCTAGCCGATGAGATGATGAAGATGATGGAGAAGGATAAGGACGGCTTTAACTCGATCTATATGATGGCTGATAGCGGCGCGCGAGGTAGCGCGGAGCAGATCAAGCAGCTAGCGGGCATGAGAGGTTTGATGAGTAAGCCGGATGGCTCGATCATCGAGACGCCGATTACTTCAAATTTTAGAGAGGGTCTGAATGTAAATGAGTACTTCATCTCGACTCATGGCGCGCGTAAAGGTCTTGCCGATACGGCGCTAAAGACCGCAAATGCGGGATATCTAACGCGAAAGCTGATCGACGTCGCGCAAAACGTCAGAGTTACGATGCACGACTGCGGCACGCACGAGGGTATCGAGGTTACCGAGATTGTAGAGAATGGAACGCAAATAGAAAGCCTAGCCGATAGGATTATGGGTAGGGTGCTAAGCTCGGATGTAATTGATCCGGTGTCGAATGAAATTTTATTTACCGAAGGCACGCTTCTAGGCGTTAATGAGGTACGCACCATAGTCGATGCCGGCATCAAATCCGTAAGCATCCGTACGCCTATTACGTGCAAGGCTGAAAAAGGGGTTTGTGCGAAGTGCTACGGTGTAAATTTGGGCGAGGGCAAGCTAGTAAAACCGGGCGAAGCGGTCGGTATCATCTCTGCGCAATCAATCGGCGAGCCGGGCACGCAGCTTACGCTACGAACCTTCCACGCCGGCGGTACCGCATCTACCGAGCAGCAAGATCGCCAAGTAATCGCCGATAAAGAGGGCTTTATCAGATATTACAACGTAAAGACCTATGAAAACGGCGGCAAAAATATCGTAATGAACCGCAGAAACGCTGCGGTACTTTTGGTCGAGCCTAAGATCAAAGCTCCGATTACCGGCAAGGTAAGCATCGATATAACCCACGACGACGTAAATATCACGCTAAAGGGTAAAAAAGAAGAATTTAAATATTCGATCCGCCGCCACGATCTAGCTAAGCCTACCGAGCTTGCGGGCGTAAGCGGCAAGGTAGAGGGTAAATTTTATATCGTCTTTAAAAACGGTGATACGATCCAAGAAAACGATAGCTTAGTCGAGGTTATCAAAGAGGATTGGAATATCCCTACGCGAATTCCGTTTGCAAGCGAACTTCGCGTCAAAGACGGCGAACCCGTGACCAAAAAGATTAAAGCGGGCGTAGGCGGCACGCTTAAATATTTCATCCTCAAGAGCGATTATTTGGAGCGCTTAAAGGATATTAAAAAAGGTCACGTCGTAAGCGAGAAAGGTATGTACGTAGTCATCTCCGATGAAAACGGCAGAGAGGCGATCCGCCACTATATACCGCGTGAATCGGTCATTACTTACGACGACAATACCGTAGTAAAAAGCGAAGATCTTATCGCCAAGCCTAAAAAAGACGATAGATTGATCATCGCCGAGTGGGATCCATATTCTATCCCTGTGGCTGCAGAGTGCGAGGGTAAGATCAGCTTTGAGGATATCGAGCCTGGATACACCGCTACGGAGCAATATGACGAGACTACCGGCCAAAGCCGTTTGGTCATCAACGAGTACCTTCCGCAAGGCGTCAAGCCGGCCATTATCGTAACCCCTAGCAAGGGCGAGCCTATCAAATATAACCTAGGACCGAAGACTGCGATTTTTACGAATAGGGGCGATCAGGTAGCGATTGCGGATATTTTGGCTAGGACGCCGAAGGCTGCTGCGAAATCAAAAGATATCACCGGCGGTTTGCCGCGCGTATCGGAGCTATTTGAAGCGCGCCGTCCGAAAAATACCGCGATTATCGCAGATATCGACGGAACCGTCCGCTTTGATAAAGCTTTGCGCGCGAAAGAGCGCATTATAATAGAGGGCGAGGACGGAACGAGCGCCGAGTATCTAATCGATAAGAGCCGCCAGATACAGGTGCGAAACGGCGAGTTCGTCCACGCAGGCGAGAAGCTTACCGATGGAGTTATCAGCTCGCACGACGTGCTTAGAATTTTAGGCGAAAAGGCGCTGCATTATTATCTGATAAGCGAAATTCAACAGGTTTACCGCTCCCAAGGCGTCGTCATCAGCGACAAGCATATCGAGATCATCGTATCTCAGATGCTCCGCCAAGTCAGAATCGTCGATAGCGGCGATACCCAGCTTATCGTCGGCGATCTGATAAGCCGCCGCAGATTTAAAGAGGAAAACGAGCGGATCGTCAAGATGGGCGGCGAGCCTGCGATCGCGGAGTCCGTGCTGCTGGGCGTAACTCGTGCGGCCGTAGGAAGCGATAGCGTCATTTCGGCGGCATCCTTCCAAGAGACTACGAAGGTTCTAACCGAGGCTAGTATCGCGGGTAAATTTGACCGATTGGAGGACTTGAAAGAAAACGTCATCCTAGGTCGCATAATTCCGGTCGGAACCGGTTTGTATAAAGACAAGGAAGTTAAACTTAAAAAATAATTTTGGGCGCAAGCACTAAATTTAAAGGATGAAACATGAATATGATCAACATAAATTTCGGTCTGTTGTTTATCAGGTTGGGGCTTGGAGTTTGTCTTTTAATGCACGGAATTTTTAAGTTCACTCACGGCATAGACGGCGTGAAATCGATGTTGGTAGCCAGAGGAATTCCGGATCTGATAGCTTACGGCGCATACGTAGGCGAGGTGCTGGCGCCAGCAATGATAATCATAGGCGTATTTTGCCGCATAGGCGCTCTGCTTGTGATCGCAAACGTGCTCATGATAATATATGTCCTACATACCCCGTTGAGCGCGCTTACCGGCGTGGGCGGATTTGAGCTGGAAATCGTATATCTGTATCTTTCTGCTGCGATCTGTTTAGTGATCTGCGGCGGCGGAGAGTTTGTACTGATTAGAGATTAAAATTTAGTTAAATTTACGTTTCTGTAAGTTTAAACAAAGTATAATCCAAATCTTTTTGAATAAATTTTTGTGAAAGGAAAGATGTGCCAACCATAAATCAATTGGTCAGAAAAGAGCGCAAGAAGCTTACCGAGAAATCGAAGTCTCCGGCGCTAAAGAATTGCCCTCAACGAAGAGGAGTTTGTACTAAGGTCTATACTACGACCCCTAAAAAGCCAAACTCAGCGCTTCGTAAAGTTGCCAAAGTAAGGCTTACTAGTGGATTTGAAGTCATCAGCTATATCGGCGGTGAAGGTCACAATCTACAAGAGCACTCCATAGTGCTAGTTCGTGGCGGGCGTGTAAAGGACCTACCGGGCGTTAAATATCACATCGTCCGCGGTGCGCTCGATACTGCAGGCGTTGCTAAACGAACCGTTGCAAGATCAAAATACGGTGCTAAACGACCTAAAAAATAGTTTAGCCTAAACAGACCGGCACTAGATTTTGCCGAGTTTGAGTAAAATTTTAAAATTTGAAGGAATAAAATGAGAAGAAGAAAAGCTCCCGTTAGGGAAGTCATGCCTGATCCGATTTATGACAGCAAAGTAATCACAAAATTTATTAATTCGCTTATGTTCGACGGCAAAAAGAGCGTCGCTACCGAGATTATGTACGGCGCTTTAAATTTCATCGACAATAAAGGCGGTGAGAAGAAAGGCATCGAAATTTTTAACGATGCCATTGATAACGTTAAGCCTTTGATGGAGGTAAAATCTCGTCGTGTAGGCGGCGCCACATATCAGGTTCCGATCGAGGTCAGGCCGGCTCGCCAGCAGGCTCTGGCTATCCGCTGGATTATCTCTTTTGCGAGAAAAAGAAGCGAGCGCACAATGATAGAGCGCCTGGCTTACGAGCTTATGGACGCCGCAAATTCTAAAGGCTCTTCGTTTAAGAAGAAAGAAGACACCTACAAGATGGCGGAAGCCAACAAAGCTTTCGCGCATTATCGTTGGTAGGAGGGCATCATGGCAAGAAAAACCCCTTTACATATGGTTAGAAATATCGGTATTGCCGCCCACATCGATGCCGGAAAGACGACTACGAGCGAAAGAATTCTATTTTTTACCGGTATGAGCCATAAGATCGGCGAGGTTCACGAGGGCGCCGCTACTATGGACTGGATGGAACAGGAGCGCGAGCGCGGCATCACGATTACGTCTGCGGCAACCACCTGCTTTTGGAATAATCATCAGATAAATTTGATCGACACCCCGGGCCACGTTGACTTTACTATCGAAGTCGAGCGCTCGATGCGCGTTTTAGATGGTGCGGTAGCAGTATTTTGCTCTGTAGGTGGCGTTCAGCCTCAAAGCGAGACCGTTTGGCGTCAAGCGAATAAATACCATGTTCCGCGCATTATTTTCGTAAATAAAATGGACCGCGTCGGCGCAAATTTCTATAATGTCGAACAGCAGGTAAAAGATAGACTAAAAGCTCATCCGGTTCCGATTCAAATTCCGATCGGCGCAGAGGATGATTTCAAGGGTGTTATAGATTTGGTTACTATGAAGGCGCTCGTTTGGGATGACAGCAAGGGTCCTTCTGCTCCTGAGATCGTTGAAATTCCTGCCGAGTTACGAGAAAAAGCACAGGAATATCGCGACAAGATGATTGAGGCGGTAGCAGAGACTGATGAAGCTTTGATGGAGAAGTATTTTAACGGCGAAGAGCTAAGCGTAGAAGAGATTAAAAAGGGCATCAAGAAAGGCTGCTTAAGCCTAAGCTTCTTTCCTATGCTATGCGGTACCGCATTTAAAAATAAGGGCGTACAGCCTTTACTAGACGCGGTCGTAGATTATCTACCTGCGCCTGATGAAGTGCCTGCGATTAAGGGTCAGTATGAGGACGGCAGCGAGGTTCACGTAAGTTCTACCGACGAGGGTGAGTTCGCGGGTCTTGGATTTAAGATTATGACCGATCCTTTCGTAGGTCAGCTTACATTTGTACGCGTTTATCGCGGCGTTTTGGAAAGCGGCAGCTACGTCGTAAATACCGGCAAGGGTAAAAAAGAGCGCATCGGACGCTTGCTAAGGATGCACTCGAATAAACGCGAAGAGATCAAAGAGCTATATGCGGGCGAGATCGGCGCCGTTGTGGGTCTTAAAGACACTCTTACGGGCGATACTCTAGCTAGCGAAAAAGATAAAGTAATTTTAGAACGTATGGAATTTCCTGATCCGGTTATTAGCGTAGCAGTGGAGCCTAAAACCAAAGCCGATCAAGAAAAAATGGGTATCGCGCTTCAAAAATTGGCGCAAGAAGATCCGAGCTTTAGGGTTACGACCGACGAAGAGAGCGGACAAACTATCATTTCGGGAATGGGCGAGCTACACCTTGAGATTATTGTAGATAGAATGCTTAGAGAATTTAAGGTTGAGGCCGAGGTCGGACAACCGCAGGTCGCATATCGCGAGACTATCCGCAAAACGGTCGAGCAGGAGTACAAATACGCCAAGCAGTCGGGTGGTCGCGGTCAATACGGTCACGTATTTTTGCGCCTAGAGCCTTTGGAGCCGGGCACCGGATATGAGTTCGTAAACGATATTAAAGGCGGCGCGATTCCGAAAGAATACATCCCTGCAGTCGATAAGGGCTGCCAAGAGGCGATGCAAAACGGCGTTTTAGCGGGCTATCCGGTCGAGGACGTGCGCGTAACGGTCTATGACGGAAGCTACCACGAAGTCGATAGCTCCGAAATGGCATTCAAACTCGCCGCTTCTATGGGCTTTAAAGAGGGCGCTAGAAAAGCGGGCGCCGTGATCTTGGAGCCTATGATGAAGGTCGAGGTAGAAACCCCTGAGGAGTATATGGGCGACGTCATCGGCGATCTAAATAAGCGCCGCGGACAGGTCAATAACATGAGCGAGCGCGGCGGAAACAAGATAATCGACGCGTTTTGCCCACTTTCGGAGATGTTTGGTTACTCGACCGATCTACGCTCTCAGACGCAGGGTCGCGCGACCTATTCGATGGAATTTGATCACTACGACGAGGTTCCTAAAAACGTCGGCGAAGAGATCATCAAAAAGCGCAACGGCTAGGCTTAACGGGCGCTAGGGTGCGGCGATAGCTTTATCGCCAACCCCAGGCGCTTCTTTAAATTTTAAAACAGCACTTAAATTTAACTCGCTTTACGAGCCAAAATTTAAACTCTCACTCTAGCTTCAAATAAAATTTCAACCCATAAGTTTAACTCCTGCCGATCGCAAATTTAGATCAAAAAATTTCAATTAAATTTAAAAATTCAAAACATAACTTAAAACGCGCTCATGATGCCGCATCTGTCGTTTTACTAGTGATTTCTTTCTTTCGCAGAGAAAGCACTCATGTCGTTATAGCGCTTTGATTTTTATTCACAGACAAAATCGCCGCAAGCGGGATCGCGCAAACGGGGCGAAATTTTACTTTCGGTGCAGCCTTAAGGCAGAGCGGCAACTATTATAGACCTATATCGGATC
>NZ_CALIIS010000052.1 GCF_938017705.1 uncultured Campylobacter sp. | reverse complement strand
GTTTTTCAAAATCGCCACTGTGGGGCAAATCTCCGCGCATGACGCTCGCAACTCATTTCGCCTACCTTGATACTGGCAAATCGCAGGATCGAAGATCGTGGAATTCTTATAATGATAAACCGGGCTTTTGGAATTTAAAATTTCTAAAATTTCATCGTCTTTTAGCCCCGAGATCTCGTAGCAGCCGCTTTGTCGCAATTGATAGGGCGCCGCGCCGCTAATCAAGAAAAAATCCGCCTCGGTCTCAACCTCATCCCGCTCGCTTAAAATCATAACCGTAAGATCGCCAATCTCGCCGTAGACGAACTTAATCTCAGCCCTGCTTAACACGATCACCTTAAATCCGTGCTGCCTAAGTAGCCCCGCAAGCTCCTCTCGCGGCTCATCACAGGCGAGAATTACGTTTTTTCCGACGGGCTTTTGATAGTCGCTATCTAGCGCGCCGTCGAAGGCGATATCTTTGGCGCGATACAAAATATCTACGTTTTTAGCGATTTGTAGCGGCTCATCTGCGGAATTTTCTATATAAAAATTTATCTCGGGCGCATAAATTTGCGCTTTTAATTTCGGCGAATTAGCGACGATAAATTCCTCTTTTTTCGCCCCCTCTTCATCGCCGCAAATTTCGATATCATCGCTTAAGACGACATCCTTTAGCCCCGCGGCGTAAAATCCATGTTCTTTCATAATCTATCCTAAATTGATAATTAGGCGGGTTTTACTCTTATTTTCTAAACAGCTTTTAAATTCTGCACTTAAAGTAAATCGAATTTAAATTAATAATTTTATAGATAAAGCAAAATCAAAGCTTTAAATGATAAAATCGTCTAAATTTTAAGGCATCGGGGTCGCAATGCAACAAATCAAACTACCAAAAATCGATAAAATCGCAAACGCGCAGGAGTTTCAAAACTGCCTCCGCCCGCAAATCATCAAAATCGCGCAAGAGCTCATCCGGCAGGAGCGCCGAAAGGCGCTGCAAGGAGGCGAGCTCGCAAGTGAAAGCGAGATCATTGCGCGCATCAAATCGCGCTACGAAAAATTTCAAAATCTAAGCCTCAAACCGCTCATTAACGCAACTGGCGTCGTGCTACACACAAATCTCGGCCGCAGCGTCATTGGCGCCGAAATTTTAGCCCGCGCGCAAAAGATCATCACCTCGTATTCAAATTTAGAATACGACCTATCAGAAGGCGCGCGCGGCAACAGATACGACTACATAGCGCTTTTGTGCAGCGAGCTCTTCGGCGCGCAGGACGCGCTCGTGGTCAATAACAACGCTGCGGCGGTCTTTTTGGTGCTAAATACGTTCGCGCGCGGACGCGAAGTCGTGGTAAGCCGCGGCGAGCTAGTCGAGATCGGCGGGAGCTTTCGGGTAAGCGAGGTGATGGCGAACTCTGGCGCAAAGCTCGTAGAGATCGGCACTACGAACAAAACCAAGCCGGAAGATTACGAGGAAGCGATCAATGAAAACACGGCGATCTTGATGAAGGTGCACCGCTCAAATTTTAAAATTTCGGGCTTCAGCTCTAGCGTAAGCGCTGCGGAAGTAGCGGCTCTCGCACGTCGCGCCTCACAGGCAAAGAGAGAATTTTTAGCGCTTAGAGCGGCAAGCTTTAAAAATTTAGCAGATCTTTGCGGCGGCTCTTCGGACACGGACGGCGAAATTCTAAATTCCGCGCAGAATGGTTTAAGCTTAGCGGCAGGCTCTGCGAATGCTCTAAATTTAAAAAGCGACGAGCTGTCCAAAAAGAGCGAGCGTTTTTATGAAGGCGGCGAGAGCGAAATTTCCGATAAAGCTTCTAAAATTTACCCCGCAAAATTTAGCATGAAAAAAGAGGAAAGCTTTAACGAGATCATCGATTATTACGATCTTGGAAGCGGCTACGCGAGCGAGCTGGGATTTGGGCTAGGCAAAAGCGAGCCATCCATTTTTGAGCTTTTAAAAAGCGGCGTGCGGCTGCTTAGCTTTAGCGGCGACAAGCTTTTCGGCTCCGTGCAGTGCGGCATCATCTTAGGGGATCGCGAGCTCATCGCACGCCTGCGCAAAAACCAGCTACTGCGAATGCTGCGCGTGGACAAGATCACGCTAAGCCTGCTTGCCGAGACGATCAAGGCGTACATAAATAAAGAATTTCACCTCATCACGACGATAGATCAGATCCATCTTAGCCTGGATGAGCTACGTGAGCGAGCGGAGTTAGTGCGATCGCGCATCGGCGTAAAATCTCAGATCGTGCCCACTACCACCTTCGTAGGCGGCGGTACGATGCCGAGCGCCTCCTACCCTAGCGTCGCGCTTGCGATACTTGACGGCGCAGAGCCGCAGAGCACGCAGACAAAATTTCGCGCTGCGGGCATAATCGGGCGGATCGAGGATGATAAATTTTTGCTCGATTTCAGATCGATTTTAAAAAGCGACTTGCAAGATTTAATAAAAAAGATCGGAGAAATTTATGAATAGCGTAATCATCGGCACCGCAGGCCATATCGATCACGGAAAGACCGCGTTAATCAAGGCGCTAAACGGCTTTGAAGGAGACCGAATGCCTAGCGAAAAAGAACGTGGCATCACGATCGATCTTAGCTTTTCGCATCTGCGCTCGGGAGACACCAACGTCGCATTTATCGACGTTCCGGGACACGAGAACTTAGTAAAGACGATGATTAGCGGCGCGTATGCCTTCGACGCTGCGATGCTGGTAGTCGCCGCGGACGACGGGCTAATGCCGCAAAGCAAAGAGCATATTCAAATTTTATCGCTGCTTGGAGTAAAAAGCGTGATCTTGTGTATCAGCAAGTGCGATCTGGTGGGCGACGCGCGCAAGGCGGAGGTCGCGGCGCAGTGCAAGGAATATATCTGCAAATTTAAAGATTTGCAAATTTTAAACACCTTTTTTATCAGCATAAAAGACCCCGCAAGCATCGCCGAGCTGAAAAACTATCTCTTTAATATCAAGCCCGCGCAGCGCCAAGGAGGCGGCGTGGTGCACTACTACATCGACCGCGTCTTTTCGCTTAAGGGGCTTGGCACCATCGTAACGGGCAGCCTCATTAACGGCGCGATTTCAAAGGGCGAGAAGCTTTATAACTGCGATCTGGGTAAAATTTTTAACGTCAAAAGCGTGCAGATACACGACGAGGACACGCCGCTAGCGCAGGCTCCAAACCGCGTCGCGCTAAGTCTGGACGCCAAAACGAGCGAGCTGCAAAAGGGGCAAATCCTAAGCAAAAAGGGCTTTTTCCGCGGCTTTAACGAAGCCGACTGCACCTTTAGCGGCGAAATTTCGCATAATCAAGACGTGCTGTTTTGCGTCGGAAGCAAGCAAAGCGCAGCAAAAGCGCTCATTTTAAAGGAACTTCCAAGCAGCGAGAAGCTCGTAAGCTTTAAATTTGATAAAACGATGTTTTTGAAATTCGGAGAGCCCTTCGTATGCTTGGCAAACTCGCGCGTAATCGGCGGCGGGCGCGTGCTAAACGCCGTGATCGAGCCGCTAAAAAAGCAGAGCAAAGCTGTGCTTCTCACCGCGCTTTTGAAGCGAAATTTCACCGAAGCGTTTAAAATTCTAAGCGGCTTTCACAAGCACGGATTCGGGCTATTTTCGGCCTATCAGCGCTTCGGAATGGAGTACGGCGAAGCGGTAAAGATCGCGCGCGGCTTAGAGGGGACGTATTTTGACGAGGCAAATTTATGCGTTTACGATCTAAGCGCGATCGAGGACGTAAAAAGCCTCATAAAATTTATCGTCTCAAAAAACGACTACGCGATCTTTTCGCCCGCCTCGATCGCCCTAAAGCTCTCGTGGGCTAGCGAAGAGCTCGCCGCGCGCGCGCTTAGCGAGCTTGAGCGAGGCGGCATTGTCTCCAAAAAGGGCGGAGTTTACGTAAAATCGGGGGTGGATTTTGACGCGCTCAAACAGAGCCTGGAGAGTAAAATTTTTGATCTCATCAAAAAGGGCGGCATAGCGCCATTAGCGCCTTATAACGTCTATGACGAGCTGGAGATTGACCGCAGTAGCGGCGATGACGCGCTAAAGAAGCTAACCTACGCCAAAAAGGTCGTCCGTCTCGCGCACAATCTCTTCGTCGAGGCCGAAAATTTAGCCCTGGCGGTCAAACGCCTCTACGCAATCATCGAAAAAGATGGCTTCGTAAACGTCACGAACGCCAAAGAGGAGCTAGGACTTAGCAGGAAATTCGTCATCTGCTATCTCGAGTACCTAGATAAAATGGGAAATATCGTGACGATCGACAATAAACGCTATCTGAAAAAGTAAAAATTTAAAATTTTGCACTACAATGCGCAGAATTTTTTGCAAAGGAAAAAAATGAAAAAAGCTATTTTAACTTCAGTTGCTCTCGTAGCGAGCCTAAACGCGGCTCTAAGCGACAGCGAAATTTTATCTATCTACGGCGGCGCGCCTCAAGGCATCGAAATAAAGGTCGCCGAGCGCATCCCGCTTAGCGAGCCAAAGGGCGTTGAGGCGGTCGTTTTAAAGATTTCTCAAGGCAATATGTCGCAAGAGGAGATCATTTTCACCCAAGGCGATCTGATCTTTACCGATATCATCGATCCTAAAAAACGCGTAGTCTATAAGGAGCAGATCAAACAAGACCGCATCGCAGGACAGCTAAGTAAGGTCTTCAAAGCAGAGAGCAAAGACAATATTATCAAGCTAGGAAACGATCCTAAAAAGCCTACGATTTTGATGCTGACGGACGCTTTGTGCCCATTCTGCCGCAAAGAGATGGCAAGGATCGAAGAAACGTTAAAAAGTAACAATGTCGATATCGTCATGACCTCCGTTCACGGCGATGACGGCCACGCAAAATCCGCGCTCATCTACAAAGAGATCAAAAATGCTAAAACTGACGAGCAAAAGATAGCGGTTTTTAAAAAATATTACGCCGAAGATAACAAAGCAGGCGCCAAAGACGTAAGCGCCGCCGAGCTAAACGCTGCAAAAGCCCTAGCTGCCAAATACTTCGGTGCGGGGGTAAACTCGGTGCCTTACATCATCGAACTAGACAAGCTAAAATAATCTCTCTTAAATTTTGCGGAGCGATCCGCAAAATTTCGCTTCTTTCACCCAATTTCGGTAGCTTTCAATCAATCTAAATTTTGCCTCGGATTATGAATACTGCCCCTTTGGAGTTCTTGCAATTCCGCTGCTTTTAAAAATTCCGCAGTTGCACCTAGTATAGAATTTTAAAATCTCTTACGGATGAAACGCGATCCACAAAGTCTTAAACGGGCAAAATCTTATAATTTTAAAACCCCCTCAGCGTCCGCGCGAAATTCTGTGGCAGCGATTCCATCTCGTCGCTTCGCATCCATAACGGCACAAAAAATGACCTTACATGGAATTTCAAAGTAGAAATTATGCGAGTAAAAATTTTACGGTCAAAATTTTAAAATTTCGCGGCAAAGCCCAGATAAAATTTAGCCGCAAATTTTTGATTTGCGGCAAAGAGGAATTTGCAGTTATGCTTCAGCCGCCTATCTTGGGCTACGTCCGATTAAAATCAAAATTCCACGTCAAAAGCGGCTCTAGCAAGGCTATTTTTGCTCTCGCTTAGCTCGTACGACGCGCTAAGTGCGACGCTTTGAAGGATCTTATATTTCAGTCCGATCGCGCCGTTAAACACGCCGCTAGAATAATCAAGCCCCTCGACGTCGTATCTGTCCGAATACTTTCTGCTCGCGTGATACGAATTACCGCTAAATCGATGCTCGTACTCCGCATTTGCGAATATCTGCAGATCGCCGAAAGCCTTGATCGCGTAAATTCCCGCGGTGCCGTTCGGCGCGGTTTTTGAAGCGGAGCTAAATTTAAGCCTGGATATCGCATCTTCGTCCACCCTAATCGCTCCAAACCCCAAATATGGCTTAATGTAGCCGTTTTCAAATAAGAATTTGTACCCAGCTCTCGTACTAAAATCCCAAATTTGCGACTTGTATTTCGCGCCGTGGATAGCGCCGAATCCGTTATTGGTTTCAAATTTATGATCGTTCGTCGAATATGTTAAATTTACCGCCAGATCCACGTTCTCGTTAAAATCGTATCTACCCGCCAGACCGAGCTCGTAGGATTTGATGTTTTCTTTCACGCCGTCGAATTTACCCTCATACCAAGCGTCCGATTTTTGGTACCCAAAGATCACGCCCAGCGTAAGATCATCCACTCTCTTGGAGGCTCCGAGTAAAATTCCGTCGCTCTTGTAATCGTATTTGACGCCGCCCGAGCGGTCTTTGTAATCCCCGCCATAGTTTCCGATCGCGCTTACGTTTACGTTAAACTCCTGCCCGTCGGTGTCGGTTAAATTTTTATAAGCGGAATTTCTTGCAAGCTTTGTAAGATCCAGATCGACCTTCGAGCGCGGCATCTCGATGCCTACCCGGTTGCCGCCTCTTGCGACCTGCGAAAACAGGCTGCCGTTTTTAGGCGTGAAATTATTGATCGCCAGCATCAGCGCTTCAAAATAGGTAGGCAGATCGTCATATCCGCTAGGATAGGCATTCGTATCGGAGGTGATAAATAGATTTGCCGCGTTGCGCTCGCGAGATAGCCTTATGATCTCGTCGTATTGATCGGGTCTGGCGTTATATATGACATGCAAAATTTTAGAGGAATTTGCCGGGTCTTTTTCAAACTCAGAGGTTCTAGGACGATAGTGGTTTATGTAGTCGTCCGCGCTCACCTCTTGCAGCATCCAAACGTCCGCATAAGGGGCTATGGCGTCGCGCACGCCCCAGCCGTTGTTTGCCAAAACGAGCATTCCCGGATATTTAGTCTTGATATAATTGTAGATACTCTGCATATAAGAGATAGTTGCGGGATTATTTTCGGTTTTGACCTCGTCGATGAAGTATCCTGCGATATTTTCTCTACCGTAGAAATTTACGAAATTATCGATATCGGCATAGACTAAATTTAGATTTCTAGTAGAATTTTTGGTATAGGTATAGCCTAAATTTGCTATGCCCGCCGCAATATTTCGCTTCATCTGAACCGCGTCTTCGTCCCTTCTGACCAGATATTGCGTAGTTTGATCGCCCGGTATCGCCGCCTCGTATGAACCGAAAGCCACATAAGGAACCAGCGCGCCGCCTATATTGGTAATGCCGTTCCAAAATTCGGCATTTACGCCACTATTGCCCGTCCAGCGAAACGCAGGCATCATAACGCGCTGATTATTAAGCCTGCCCGAATATGAGCCCTTTTTGGCAAAGCCCCTTGCGTACTCGAGCTTGATACGAAATGAGTTTTCATACTCGTCGCTCGCGGAGTTATCGCTAGCCGCGTCGCGCCTGCTTAATTTCGCGCCCAAGCTATCCGCAGCGCTCATTACATCGGAACGGGAAGTGTTGTTGGAAGGTGATTTTTGCGCGTTTGCATAGCTCCAGGAATTCTGCTCGCTCGCATAGCCGAACCCTGCTGCACCGATAAGCGCAAGAGATACGATTTTTTTCAAAGACTTTAGCATTCTGCACCGCCTCAAATAAAATTATCCAAATTCTTAAATTTCGACAAATTTGCGGACGCGCTTTTAAAATTAAAAGCTTTATCGAAATTTAAAAATTTAGCCGCCTTAAGACGGCCAAATTTTAAAGCTTATTTTAATGCCGCTTTTGCCTTCTTTGCGACGGTTGCAAAAGCTTCGGGATCGTTCATAGCCATATTTGCTAAAATTTTTCTATCAAGCTCGATGCCCGCTTTTCTAAGTCCGTTTATAAATTTAGAATAGCTGATGTCGTTTAGCCTGCAAGCTGCATTGATGCGCACTATCCAAAGTCTGCGGAAATCGCGTTTTTTCGCGCGTCTGTCACGGAAGGCGTAAACGAGGCTTCTCTCCAGCTGCTCTTTGGCCTTTCTGAAATGTTTGCGTCTTGCGCTATAAAATCCGCGCGCAAGCTTTAGCACCTTGTTGTGACGGCGGCGTCTAACGATGCCCGTTTTTACTCTTGCCATATTAATCCTTTCTTAATCGGCGTCCCTTTGGGGATCTTGCCCTAAAATCCATAAATTTAGGGGAGTTTGAATGACTTTCGTCAAAAACTAACTTCGCACTATTTGCAAAGCATTTTTTTAACCGCAGATACGTTCGTAGAATCGACGTATTGGGCCTCGCGCAAATTCCTCTTGCGTTTTTGAGACATCTTCGTCAAAATATGGCTGCGAAACGCCGAGCCTCTTTTGATCTTGTTTTTGCCCGCTTTAAAACGCTTGACGGCACCGCGCA
>NZ_CALIIS010000051.1 GCF_938017705.1 uncultured Campylobacter sp. | reverse complement strand
CGATAAATTCGCTTCAAAACGCAAGCGAGTTTTCAGGCACATGGCGGCCCATAAGTGCCAAGCTCTCTATCTGCGTCGCGCCTCTTGCGGTGAAATTTACCGCCGCCGTGCCTTTTGGCGAAATTTTACCTATTCTCGGCTTTCCTTAGCATAGTACCGACTTTAGCTACCCGTCTTTTGGGGTAAAATTTCACGGCCGTTCGCAATAGGTATTTAATTGCGCCGTTTGTTTCGTAGCGAAATTTTACCGCTATCCGCAGTCGGCACTCAACCGTCGCTCGTTTATCGCAAAAACGCCCGCTAGCAGCAAAGCCTGCCGCCGCTATACCGCCCTGCTTTTACCTATTCTCCTCCGAGCCGCAAATTTTAAAATTTAACCCGCGCTGCTTTGCGCCAAATCTTTCGGCAAAATTTTACTCGCCGCGCTGCAGAATCCGATCTTTTATCCAAAGCCCCGCCTGCTCGCGCAAAACCCGCGCGATAAATTTTATGCCACCTTTCGCCCTTTGTACGGCACCAACTCTAAGTGCGCGGTATTTAATCACCGTCTGCGCCGAAACGATGTATCTTTAGACGTAGCAAAAAATTTTATCGCCCTGCCCTGCCGAGCAAGCACCGTCTAAATTCTATCTCGAAGCGCGCTTTTAAAATTTTATCAAACTCACGCCGTATGTCTCGCTCGCTGGGTGTCGCGTAAAATTTTACCGGGCAACGAGCTTTGTTATATAAATTTAGCCCGCAGTCTCCAAAGTGCCGCCCGCGCACTAAATTTCGCTCGTGCATTAAAATTTAGCGCGCAGTGCTTGCACGTTAAAATTCCACGCTGATCGGCTGGCCTAGGCGAAACTGCCCGTCCTCGTCGCTGAAATCGGCGCGCGCCTCCCACACTAGATCTGCGCGCAACTCCTCGGTCTGCACCGTGCGGGGCGTGTACATCGCGGTTTGGCTCACGTAGGCGACCTTTGCGCTCGCGCTAGAGCCGTCCGCAGCGATGATCCGCACGCTCTGTCCGGCACGCAGGAAGCGGAGCTGATTTTCGCTCAGATAAAATTTCGCGCGCTTATTTTTTACTTCGCTAAGCTCAAAAACGCCCACGCTTGGTATGCTGATGTCGCCGAGCTCCTTAAGGCGCGCTCTGATCTGCCCGCTAAAGGGCGCTTTTAGCACGCTTTGCGTCTCGATTTGATAGTTCAGATATTTCAAATTTTCCTCGCAGCTTGCCAAATTTGCGCGCGCAGCGCCTACATCCTCGCCGCGGTAGCCGCTTTGAAGCTGGCGCAGATTAGCCTGCGCGCTTTGCAGCTGGGCTTGCGTGCGCTTCATCGAGTAAAACGCCTCGTCGATCTGCTGCTTGGATGCGGAGTTTGTTTTGCCTAGGCTCTTGAGGCGCTCATTCGTCAAAGTAGCGAGCTGTAGGGCGTTTTGCAGCGCGCTTACGTTCGCCGCCGCCATCTCGATCTCCTCGCTACGAAAGCCGCTTTGCAGCTTTTGCAAGTTAAATTTAAGCCCTTCGCACCTTGCGATCTGAACCTGCCTTTGATAGCTCAGATCCGCCGTATCCAGAGCCGCCAAGACGTCGCCAGCCTGCACGAAATCGCCCTCGTCGCGATAAAGCGCGCTAATGCGGCCGCTGCGCTCGAAGCTAAGCGAGCTCTGCCTGATGTCGATGATGCCGTAGGCCTTGTGCGCGACCTCTTCGCGCCTATCGAGATTGAAGTAGATCGCCGCAGCGAGGGCGGTCAGCGCAAAAACGACGAAAAATAGAAGCCTCTTCATAGATCGCCTTAAATTTTGATATGCGGTTATTATAAAATAACTTTTCTAATGCGGCGCTGATATTTGAGGCTCGGGCAGTGATTTTATAAATCGATCGAATTAAATTTACCGTATTGAATTGGTCGCCGCGCGAGCAGAATTGAAGCTTGGGCAGATAAAATTTAGCCTATCCGCGCGATTTTAAGCGGTACGGCTTGTAAAACACAGTGACTTTTTGAATTAAAAATTTTAAAATTTTAATGCGGGGGCTCCGCTTTCAAGCGAAGCGTGAAATTTAATGGGGAAATTTAACGAGCTTTAGGCTCGATGAGCCCAGAGCTCGGTCGGTCGCACAAAAATTGAAATATTTAAAACTCACCTTTAACCGCGGCGATCCATTTATCGGCCCTCGCCTGCCAGTGCTCGTCGCTTTTAAAATCGATCGTAAGACCTACGAATTTGCCGTTTATGAAGGCGCGTGAATATTTAAATTTATATCCCTCCGCGCCCCAAGCGCCGATGAGACGAGCCTTTTTAAGCACCGGCAAAAACGCGCTCATGCCGCTGCAAAAATCGCTGCCGTGGCGCTCGACGTTGCCAACGCCTATGAGCGCGACCTTGCGTCCGTCAAAATCAGTTTTATTCAAAAGCTCCAATTTGTCGTCAAATTTAGCCTGTATCTGTCCGTCGCCGTGCGTCGAAGCTGCAAAAATAAACGCGCTAGCGCCCGCCAAATCCTCCTCATTTAGCTCTTTGGCCTCCTTGATCTCAAAGCCGAGCTTTGAAGCGATGTATTCGCTCACGACCTTCGTGTCGCCACCTTTGGTGGCGTAAACTAATAGTTTTTTCATTTTCTCTCCTTAAAAATAAGAATGATTCTAACAAAATAAGATAAATTTTGAGTGAAATAAAAATTTTATAAGGCACCCAGATACGGCACGATGCCTCGTATCCAGCTAATTTTAAGCCGCAGTGAGCCGATAAAATTTTAAAACTGCTACTTAACCGCTCGTATAAAAATCCATAGTATAATGCCGCCCGTAGCTCATTACAAAGGAGAAAACATGAAGAATTTTACATTATGTTTGATCGCAGTGATCGCACTTTGTGGCTGCGCGACCCCGCAGGATCGATACGGCGGAGATGTTTATGACGCGAGCGAAACGAACCGCATGAGGCAAAGCGATCGGATCGAGATCGTCGATGTCCTGCCCGCCAAAATAAACGTAGAGCGCTCCGAGGGCAATACTGGTAAAATTTTAGGCGGCGTCGCGGGCGGAACTACGGGTGCAGTCATTGGGCATAAGCTCAGCAAACATAGCAGCAGCAGGCGCTTAGCTGAGACCGTGGGG
>NZ_CALIIS010000050.1 GCF_938017705.1 uncultured Campylobacter sp. | reverse complement strand
TAATCCGCCGAAAATCAAAAATCCCGCCACTAATATCACGGCGTCCAAAAGATCAAAGTTCAAAGTATCTACGATCCATAAAAACATAATATATGCGCCTATCCCGCTGCCCGCGGATGCCAAAATCCCCATTTTTTTGGGGGCGAAGGCAAACGCTAGCATAAAAAACAGCAGTAGGCAAATGTAGACCGCCAATATAAATTTCTTGGGTTTTTTATACACGCTGCCGCATCTTGGGCATCTTAGAGTTTTCATCGGCTTTTTGGTAAGTTTTTTGCCGCAACCACATTGTATGTAGTAGCTCATAGCCCTCCTTTCGCTCTTTGCGCGAATGCACGGCGCGATTTTTAAAATCCTGCCGCGTTAAATTTACCGCGCCGCGCAACGCGGCTCGCGCTATAGCTTTAAATTTAAAAGGACGAAATTTAAAATTTCTATGTTGCATGCGGCTCTGCGAATTAAAATTTTAAAATTTAAAGCGACTGCGCTGCAGCTCAAAGACCGCCGAAGCGGCGCTGTTTACGGCGGAAATCATCCACTATGCGAACAAGCTCCTCGCGCGTGAAATCCGGCCACAGCGTCGGCGTAAACGCAAGCTCGGCGTAGCTCACCTGCCAGAGCAAGAAATTCGACAGCCGCTGCTCGCCGCCAGTGCGCACCAGCAGATCCACGTCGCCGCTGTGCGCGGTATCCAGATGCGCGCCGATGCCCGCTTCGCTTAGTCGCTCGCCGCTTGCAAGCAGCCTCTCGCACGCTCGCACGATCTCGTCGCGCGAGCCGTAGTTGATCGCTAGGTTAAAATTTAGCGCTCGTCCGTTTTGAGTTAAATTTGAAAGATATTCGATCTCGCTTCGCAGATCGCCCTTAAAAGCCGATATATCGCCGATCGGATAGAATTTTATCCCGTTTTGGGTAAATTTTTCGCGGCGCGATATTAGGAATTTTTGAAGCAACTTCATCAAAAATTCCACTTCGCTTTTCGGGCGCTTCCAATTTTCGGTGCTAAAGGCGTAGAGCGTGAGGTTTGCGATGCCTTCGTCGATGCAAAACTCGCAGATCTGCTCCACGACCTCCGCGCCCGCTTCGTGCCCGCCGGTGCGCAGCAGACCGCGCTTTTTCGCCCAGCGCCCGTTGCCGTCCATCACAAGAGCGAGATGATTTAGGCTATTCACGGATCAGATTTTTTTCAGCTCAGCCGCGATTTTTAGGGCGACTTCGTCCTTCGGCGCGGTGTCGATTACGACCTGATCGTTTTTCGTGATGAAAGTGACCTTAAGGACGTCGCCGCCGAGCTTGATGATGTCGTCCAGCACGTTTAGGCAGACGGCGTCGAGATGCTTTTCGTTAAGCATGCGTTTGGCCTCGCCGACGGCGTTTTCGCGGTCGGTTTCGAGTTTAAAGCCCACTTTTTTGATATTTCCGCGCACGGAGCTTAAGATATCCTCGTTTTCGCCCAGGCGTAAATTCCAAATTTCGCCGATCTCCGCTTTTTTAACCTTGTCTTTATAGCGCACCTTCGGCGAGTAGTCGCTTACCGCGGCAGCCATTATCAAATACGCGCCGTCGGGGAATTTTGTGCTGTCAAGCGCCGATTTTAGCCCGATAGTGCTTTCAAATTTAACGAGCTTGTACGGTAAATTTTCATATTCGTTGCTAGAGATCAGCGTCACGTCCGCGCCTAGGTAAAACAGCGCGTCGGCAATCGCTTTGGAGGTTTTGCCGCTGGAAAAATTCGTAATGCCGCGCACGCTATCGATCTTTTCGATCGTCGCGCCTCCGGTGATGATGACGGTTTTATCCTCCCAAAATTTATCGTTGTAAAGCGCGCGCTTTAGCGTCTGCATGATCGCCTCGGTGCTCGCTAGCCCGCCCTTGCCGGTATCGCCGCAAGCTAGGGTTTTTTCTATCGGATCCACAAAATACGCATTGACGCTCGCTTTTAGCATATCGATGCAGTTTTTCGTGATGTTGTTTTCAAGTAGCGCGGGGTTCGCGGCCGGCGCGATAACCACCTTGGCGTGGGCGAAAGCCGCGTTTAGCACCTCTAAAAATACGTTGTCGCAGACGCCCCACGCGAGCTTGTTTATCGTATTTGCCGTCGCGGGCGCTATCAAAACCAAATCCACCTTAGAATAAGCGATGTGGTTGATGCCCGCCTGCCAGTTTTCGTTGGCTTTGCAAAGTACCGGGTGATCGCACAGCGCCTCGAATGCCTTGTAGCTGACAAACTCCTGC
>NZ_CALIIS010000049.1 GCF_938017705.1 uncultured Campylobacter sp. | reverse complement strand
CTGCATTCTTTGTAATCAATGCGCCGATGCGGATTCCACATTCGGAATATCGCTTTGAAACAGAATCTATCCAAAGCAAAGAGGAAGCGCTAGAGTACGGCAAAGCTCTAGCACAAATTGCAAAAAATTTAAAGCAAAAATATCAACTTCACCGTTTGATCAGATTTGCTTTCGTGAGTTTTGCGACAACGGTTTTTTTGATTTTATTTTTACCAAATTCGTACGAATTACACTGGGCATTTATAGTTAGCGCCGTTTGCACGATTATATTTTTCTTTTCAAAGCGCAGATACAGCAAACTTCTCGTAGAAAATCCCGAAAAAAGCAATACGATTTTCGCGATAGAAAATTTTGCGATTGTGACATTGGTTTTGTATTATCCCATTATGGCTATAGCGTTATGGCTTGCCGGCGGCGGTAGTGAATCTAGCGATATAGGGCTATTTTTTGGCTTCTTTTATCTTCTAGCAGTGACGCCTGTGTCCGTTATTACTACCATTGTTTGCCTAGCACGCAATTTAAGCGTTTATAAAGAGATAAAAGAGTGAAATTAGTAAAATTTAAACGAATATCGCGCGAATATACTTCATCAGCTCCTTGTCGGAGTATCTCTTTGCTGTGGAATGACAGCTTAAATTTAGAATTTAAATCAATCCAAAGCAGCACTTCGCGCCTTTAAATTTGCAAGCCCGCCATTTAAATATATCTATTATCTGCGTTTATTAAAACACTTTAAATTAGCTGAGTATAGAAGTAAGAAAATAAAGAGCGTGAAAAATTTTAGGCATAGCAAATGCAATTAAATTTGATCTTAAACGCTCAAGGCTACTGCGTTAGCTTGCATTTCAGCGCCTCTTGCAAAAGCGCATTGGCTACTACTCTCTCCTTTTTTACGAATATAAAATTTTCGCCGTATTCGCTCTGCAACTCGCTTTGCGGATCAGCGCCCGTATGCATCACTATAATATTTGCTTTTAAATTAGAGCCGTTTAGCATCTTAGCGACGATGTCGAGCTTTTGCTGATTTGCGATCGTTAGGATGATGACCGATGCATCGCGCGCATGCAGCTCGTCGATTGCGGTTTTTTGCATTATATTTACAAAGTATATGTTCTCTCCGCGCGATTTGCCCAGATCCACAAGCTCTAAATCGCTCTCGGCGACTACGTATAGCAGCCCCTGATCTTTAAGGCGCAGCACCACTTCCTGCCCTATCCTGCCGTAGCCTGCTACAATGATATGATTTTTCATCGGCGGGATTTGGGTTTTATGCTCCTCATCCTCGAACTTTTCGACCTTGGACTCGAAGCGGTTGGCAATTTTGTTTAAATTCTTAAGAATAAACGGCGTTAAAATCATAGTCGCGGTTACGACTGTAATTAAAATTTGCCCGTTTTCCTTACTTAGCATATCGCGGCTCATCAACAGCGAAAAGATCGCAAGCGCAAACTCACCTATCTGGCATAGCGACAGCGCCGCTTTTAGCGCTATCCTTTTGCCGGTCGAGAGAAATAAGATCGCGTAAATCACAACCGTTTTAAGCGCCATTATAACGATAATAGCGAGCAGGATCAGCCCATAGTGCGAGACGATGACTTCAAAATTTATCTGCATGCCAATCGTGATAAAAAAAAGCCCCAGCAGTATGTCTCGAAACGGCGTCAGATCAGCCTCTATCTCGTGTTTATACTCAGTTTCTGCGATGAGCATGCCCGCGATGAATGCGCCCAGCGTGTATGAAAAGCCGAATACATGCGCCAAAAAGCTAGCCCCCACGACGGTAAAAAGGATGGTCGCGATGAAAATTTCTTTAGAATTCGTCTTTACGACGTAGTAGAGGAAGCGGTTAAAAGCAAATTTGCCGAGCACGAAAAGGATCACTACCACTATGGCGGCGCTTACGGCGGTTTTTAAGATTAGATAGTTCACGGGGGTATTGTCGGTCGAGCCAAATATGTCAATCATAAGCAAGATGGGGATGACGGCGAGGTCTTGAAAGAGCAGGATGCCAAGCACCTTGCGCCCGTAGTTTTGGTTGATTTCGCCTGTTTCGTTGAGTGTTTTTAGCACGATCGCCGTAGAGCTAAGCGCGAGCGCAAGCCCGATAATCATCACGGTTTTTATGTTTCCGCCAAAAGCCTGATCGATGATGAGCGCTAGAATAATACCGGTGCCAAGCACTTGGAGCATGCCGTTAAAAAATACGTCCTTTTTCATACTCATCAGGTGATGGAAGCTAAACTCAAGCCCGATGGTAAACATCAAAAAAACGATGCCAAATTCTGCCAGCTCAGACATATGGGCGTTTTCGACACTGCTTAGACTATAGATCTGCGAAAAGCACACGCCCGCGACGATATAGCCGATGATGGTGGGAATTTCAAAAATTTTAAAGACGATATTTAGCACTATCGCAAGCGCCGTGATCGCAAGAAATAGCTCTATAACAAGCTCCATTAACTCCCTTTTTTGTAAGATTATGCATAAAATTTAGCGCTAAATTTATTGTCAAATTTTACATTATCCGCGACCATTTACCGGAGGCGATAATCGATGAAATTTTATCTTTTCATATAAATTTACGGGTAAATTTTATAATGTGATTTTACTAAAATCCCGCTTAAAAATAGAGAAATTATGTCGCACTTTATCGCTAAATTTAGAGGTTCGCGACAAAATTTTAAAGCCTAACACGGCTTGGAATTTTAAATTTTAAAGCTAAATTATATAAGACGGCTTTTAAATTTAATCACAAGAAAATTCGCCCGGGTTTGCTTAGCACGACTTTGAATTTAACGCGCCCACAAATCCTCTCTGAAAATCAAAATTTATCGCTTGAATCTACGCTTGCGAGGCGATCTTGCTTTTTGATAGCATTAAAATTTTAGCTTGTAGCACCAGGATCTGATTTTGCTGAGCTTTAAAATCTTTATCTTGCAGATCCTAGTCTGTCTCTCCGCCAAGCTCTAAAATTCTAGCCCGTAGCTCCTCGATCTCGCGCTCATACTCAGCGATCCTTTCTTGCAGGCGAAAGATCACGTCCACGCCCGCAAGATTGACGCCAAGCTCCTTTGTAAGGTTTAAAATCATGCGTATGCGATCCATATCGTGCGCCGAATATAGTCGCATATTGCCCTCGGTGCGACCCGGGCTCACAAGCCCTTCGCGCTCGTATTGACGTATTGTTTGAGGATGAATATCCAAGACCTTCGAGACTATCGATATGAGATAAACCGGCTCATCGTAATCATGCATTTTGATGCCTCCTTATAGCTTTTGCAGCGCGGCTTTGACGTCCTCATCCAGCGAATCGACGTCGGGAAGGACGACGTTTACCACCGCGTATAGATCGCCTAAAATTTTACTCTTGCGGTTTTGCACGCCATAGCCTTTTAAGCGGTATTTCTGCCCGTTTTTGGTATTTTTTGCGATCTTTATCGTTGCGCTTTTGCTTGGCGTCGAAATTTCTACCTTTCCGCCAAACATCGCCGTTTTCAAAGGCACGTCAATCTTTTTGAAAAGATCGTCGCCTTCGCGCGTATACTCGGCGCTTGGCGCGATTTTTATCTCTAAAATTAGATCGCCGCTTTGAGCGCCTGATTTTTGTCCTTTACCCCTGATGCGCAGCTTCTCGCCCGCATTTATACCCGCGGGTACTTTAAATTTAACCGTCTCCCCGCCTATGCGCACGCTCATCTCGCCGCCTTGTATCGCGGTCTCAAAAGGAATTTCAATCGAGCTGTGCGTATCTAGGCTCTGTGTGCCGCCGAAACTGCTGCCGCTAAAGCCACTAAAACCCTCGCCACCACCGAAAGAGCTGAAACTAAATCCGCCACGTGAGCCTGCGCTTTTTGCGCCGAAAGAGCCGCCGAAAATGCTGTTTAGGATGTCGTTTAGATCGCCCATGTTTGCCGAGCCCTGCGCGAAATCGTGGAAATTCTGTCCGCCGAACATCTCGTCGCCGTGGCGGTCATACTGCGCTCGCTTTTTCTCGTCGCTTAAAATTTCATACGCGGCGTTAATCTCTTTAAATTTATCTTCAGCTCCAGGCTCTTTATTAATATCCGGGTGATACTTGCGAGCTAGCCTGCGGTAAGCTTTTTTAATCTCCTCGGCGCTTGCTGATTTATCCACGCCTAAGGTTTCGTATAAACTGCTTGTGCTTGCCATTTTAATCCTTAAAATCTTAAAATTTATGTAGATTATATCATAAAACTTTAGTGAGTGTCAATCAAGTTTGCTAAATTCTATTTATAAATTTTAATTTTGCGTTAAGAATATATTAGCGGACAAAATTTATAATTCCGCCAAAATTTCATTATCACAAAGGAAGCAAAAATGAAAAAATCGATCATCATATCGATAGCTTTAGCAGGTGCGCTTTTTGGCGCCAGTATCGACATTAAAGAAGCTCCAAGCAATTATGAGCGCGTAAATCCGGGCTTTAATCAAGATGTCGTGCTTTCGTATCACAGCTCCGTTGCGGACGTGAAAAAATCCGTCGTAAATATCGCGACTAAAACCAAGATCAAAGCAGGCAACAGCCCGATGTCACAGATGTTTGACGATCCGTTTTTTAAGCAATTTTTCGACTTTGACATTCCGCAGCAGCAGGAGCGCGAGGGAAGCTCGCTAGGCTCTGGTGTCATCATCTCCGAAGACGGCTATATTGTCACAAATAATCACGTAATAGAAAATGCCGATGAGATCGTAGTTACACTACTAGAAGGCGATAAAGAGTATAAAGCCAAGGTGATCGGTACTGACCCCAAAACCGACCTTGCAATCATTAAAATCGACGAAAAAAATCTCTCTGCGGTTAAATTTGCCGACTCGTCCAAGGCTATGGAGGGCGATATCGTCTTTGCTATCGGAAATCCTTTCGGCGTGGGCGGCACCATCACTCAAGGCATAATCTCGGCGCTAAATAAAAACAATATCGGGCTAAATCAATATGAAAATTTCATCCAAACCGACGCTTCGATCAACCCGGGCAACTCAGGCGGCGCGCTAGTGGATAGCCGCGGCGCGCTTTTGGGGATAAATTCCGCCATTTTAAGTCGCGGCGGCGGAAATAACGGCGTAGGCTTTGCGATCCCTTCAAATATGGTAAAAGAGATCGCCGAAAAGCTCATCACAAACGGCAAGATCGAGCGTGGCTTTATAGGCGTTACGATCTCGGATATGTCTAAAGACCAAAAAGAGCTCTATGAAAGCAAAGAGGGCGCGCTAATCTCAAGCGTAGAAAAGGATATGCCAGCCGATAAAGCAGGTATCAAGCGCGGCGATTTGATTACCAAAATAAACGGCAAATCTATCAAAAACGCCAACGAATTAAAGAATTTAATCGGCTCAATGGCTCCAGGAAGCTCAGTGGATGTAGAATTTGAGCGCGACGGCAAAAGCAAGAGTACGACTATCAAGCTAGACGCGATGAAATCCGACTCCACTACCTTAGGCTCAGCCGGCGAGGACTCAAAAAGCGCGATAGAGGGGCTAAAGCTAAGGACGTTGAATGATAGCTTACGCCGCAAATATAACCTCGACGACGATGTCTCGGGCGCCCTCGTCTTAAGCGTAAAAGATGGCTCAAAAGCCGATGATTACGGCTTTGAGGTAGGCGACGTGATCATCCAAGTCGGTCAAAACGATGTCAAAAGCTCAGACGACTTCGATCGATACATCAAAGATTACAAGGGCAAGAAAACCCTAGTTTGGGTTATCAGACGCGGAATTCCGCAAGGTCTTGTAATCCGCTAAAGCTTGGTCCACCAAGCTTTAGCGGCGAGTAACGCGAAAGCGTTAAAATTTAACCGCGGCGAGCCCAGGACAAAGCATTAGCGAAACATTGCGAGTAAGCCAGCAAATCTTTTGAGGTTTTGGACTTTTTGACAAGCGGAATTTCGAGCTTTCGAGCACAAAAGATACATAATAAACTATAAAGATGGGCTTTTGGCGAACATTAAAAGCTGCCGAAAGCCCTTTGTTATTTCAAATAGCTTCGAAAGCCATTTGCCATTTTAAACACCGCTGAAAGCCCAAATTTCGCTTGAAATTCTTAGATTTTGCCCCCTCCATTGCTTTTGTTTTCACTTAGAATTTTTAAAATTTAACCTTTCACGCCGCTACTTTATCGTTTTTATCGCCTCGTCTGGGACTGCTTTAAAATTTTAATCTCTTTGCTAACAACATACCGCAGAAGTATGTGCTTCTAACCTAGAATTGCTTCAAATTTTAATTCCTCTCGTATATTGCTTCACTTTAAATTCCACAAAATCCAAATTTATAAAATCTATGTCTTACCCTACTTCTCATTATCAGAAACTGCTGCCTTTTTATTTTAGCGCTTTTCTCGCAGCGACGCTTATTGGGAATCCCGCTGGCTAAATTTTAAAGTCGGAATTTTAAAATTCTGCTATTTTGTAATCGTAATTTTTCGTTTAAGCTTCGATAACAAAAATAAGCTGAAATTTTACTTTATTATCGAAAACGTCACATCGCGATACCGATTTTTTCGCATTAAGCTACCTTTTGTTAGGAATTGTATTAAATTTATTGTAAATAGGTATTTTTATAGTATAATGGATAGTTTTTATTTTTTACGAAGGATTACAACTATGAAAGATATTAAGATACCGATTATCTCAGGTCTGAGCATCGCTGCTACGCTAGCACTGATGCCGATGCAAGCTTTAGCCGACAATGCAAAAGCGACGGTAACCGGCGGCGGTAGTGATGGTCATTTGCATACTCCAGGCGGCGGGTATTACTCGGGTGGTTATGAAGGTGCCGGTAACGGAGGCGGCTCCAAAAATCATATAGTAACTATCACCGGAGATGCTTCAGGTACTGATATGTCTGGCTACAGTATATACGGCGGCGGTATGGGTCATCCTAGCATTACGCCTACGACATCGGCCGATAGAAATCAGATCACCGTTCAAAACCGCGCTACCGTTACTACCGTAATAGGCGGTGAAGGTATAGGCGCAACAGGCAATACCGTAAACATAATAAATGCAACCGTTAATAGAGTTGTTCTCGGCGGCAACGGCACTTGGGCAGGAAAGAGACCTCAATCGGGAGATGCCGTCGGCAACACCGTAAATATCGAAGGTAATAGCCATATAATCGGCGATAATGATACCATGGGGAACTTCGAAGCTATAGTATCGGGAGGTCGTGCTAGATATGGTCACTCCGCAGAAAATAATACGGTAAATATTAAAAGCGCAGCACAAATAGATAAATATAGGATAGAGGGTGCTACCATACACGAAGGCGGTTCTGCGAAAGGCAATGGCGTAAATATTACGGGTGCTATCGTCTTAGGCAGCGGTCAAGAAATAGACGGCGCGGTATCGGTATCTCCAAATTCCGCTAGTACGTTAGAGAAAAACTATGTCGTCATAAACAGCGCCGGTGCTAAGCTTCAAAATATAACAGGCGCCAATGCTACTAGAGAGGGTATTACCACCGGAAGCAACGCTACGGCTAGCAAAAACTACGTAAAGCTACAAAACGGAGAGGTTCAATCTACTACGGGCTCATATATGGCAGCCGTTTCTAACGACAATTACTCTGAAATCAGCGGCGGAAAGGTTATAGGTGACGTTCACGGAGGCTTCGGCGGAGGTTCTGGTACCAATCACGTCGCTACTAGCACGAATGATTACGTCAAAATAAGCGGCGGCGAGATAGGCGGTAGCGCTTACGGCTTCCGCAACGTAAATGGAGAGATAAAAAGTAGTTACGTTGAAATGAGCGGAGGCAAAGTAGCACAAGATGCTATAGGCGGAAACAGCGTTAACGGCAAAATTTCAAACACCAAAGTAACTCTAAACGGTGGCGAAGTGAGCCACGATGTCATCGGCGGAAACAGCGTTAATGGCGACGTTACGGGCGCCAGAGTAGAGATCGCAAACGGCGCTACGATGAGCCACGATATCATCGGCGGTAGAAGCGAAAAAGGCAAGGCCGAGGCTAACTGGGTAGTAGCGGATTTAACCGGCAAAAGCGTCTTTCAAGTAATCGGCGGAACCAATAAAATCGGCAGCGGCAGCGGAACGGCAAACAATAACCACGTCCAAATAACCGGCGGAACACTAAATGGTCCTGCTCTAGGCGGACGCGGCGAACAAGGCGTCAGCCGCAATGAATTCTTCGCGACCGGAGCGACTATCAACAACCACGTTTCTGGCGGAACTACCTCAAGCGGCAATGCCGTACAAAACGCTTTATCCTTGGTAAATTCTACGGTCAATGGAAATAGCCAAGTAAAAGGCGGTAACGCTATGGCGGGCTCTGCATCCAATAACAGCGTAATTTTGCAAGGCTCCACGATAAACGGGGTAGCTTATGGCAC
>NZ_CALIIS010000048.1 GCF_938017705.1 uncultured Campylobacter sp. | reverse complement strand
TCGTCAGGCCGCTGCCGAGATCAAGAACCTGGAGGGGGAGGACTCGCCCGTGGAGTTATCCTCCGAGAAATCAGGTAGCGGATCCCCTTGCCGATGCTCGAATCTCTTGCCGATAGTCGTAGCGCGCAAGTCCGTATCTATCATAAAATTTTGCAGCTCTACGCGGGCGCCACCAAAAGAACGAACTAACGTCATAGATTCGTAGGTGCGGCCGAAAAATTTATCAGCGATCATATATGTGCCGAAAAGCGAGCTTATGACCACCCAAAACAGAAATATAAATTTAAAAACCTTACGTAAAACGAACTTCAATGTTTTCATCGCTATCCTTTCGATCTAAAGCTTAAGCGGAATTTCGCCTGCAAATCCGCGGATTAAAATTCCGTGCAGAATTTCGCTTATGAAATTTCGCGCCTTTTCGATTTACGGCAGAATTTTAAGACAGAATTCTGTGGCGAAATTTTACGACTGAATTATAAAACAAAATTCCGCCCATGAAATTTTCCCTAGAACTGCGCCTATAAAATTCCATAAACGAGATTTGGAGCTGAAATTTTATGGGCGGAATTCCATAGCTAAAATTTCACGGCAGAGCTCAGAAATCAACTACCGCGGCAAAATTCCGCGCCTTAAATTTTAAGAAAGTATGAAATTTTTTATCTGATCGCAGATCACTTCTTCGGATTGTGCGGCGTCGATTTTTAGGGTCTGAACTCCGCACGCCGCGCACGCCTGCGCCATTAGCCCCTGCACGCGCATTAGGTATTTGAGCCCGCGAGCCTCGATTATATCGCTGCTAGCGCGCGTTTTAAGCCGCTTTTTGACGAGCTGTTCGTTTGCCGAAAACAGCACGATTTTATCTGCAAATTTGCCCCCGAGCGCAAATTTGTTAAGCGCGATAAGCTCGCTAAGATCTGCGTTTTCGTCATTTGCCAACGCATAGGCAAGCCCTGATATGAAGCCGCGATCGCTTAGTACGAGCCTGCCCGCGCCGCCCTTTATCACGCGCTCGTAGTGCTCGGCGCGGTCTGCGAGGAACAAAAGCAGCTCGGCGCGCTTTGAGATTTCGCCGCAGGCCTCGCGCAGATTTACGCTGCCGCGCGGCCACTTAAAATCCTCGCCCAAAACGAG
>NZ_CALIIS010000047.1 GCF_938017705.1 uncultured Campylobacter sp. | reverse complement strand
GGCTAAGATGGAGTTTATAGCAGACGAAAGCAATGGCGGATATAGGGGACAGACCAAAGAGTGGATCAAGCTTGAACTTATTAATGGCACGGTTAGCAGGAAATACTATAAGGCGCTTGAAGGCTCGTATCTGGTGCCCCTAAGCGGTAAAAAGCCCGGACACAATAGAAAACCTGTGGGGCAGAGCTATGATACTTATGCCCTTGGCGATTATCGCATCTATCTCGACGATCAAAAATTTGTACCGTTTTATAATGATAATTCAATCATAGATTTTGTGTCGATTCAGGCGTATCCTGACCGAAAGCAACAATATCACGATACCTATGATGTAAGAGACGATGAGCTTTTGATATTCTGCGACGACGGCAAAAAGATTCGCGTAAAGGAGATGTTTCGCTTCGCTTTAAGCAGAGAGTTATATTTTGCAGTTCCTAATAGCGATGGAAGCAAAACAAAAACTACGCCCTTTTTGGATTTTGCAAACAAAAGAGGAAAAAGCGATTACTTCAAAACCGTAAAAAACATGCTGAACGAATATAGATTATTTTTCTGCCAAAACCCACAAGGCAAAAGCGAAAAATATATCAAAAACGCCTTCGGCTTTGAAAGAGCTAAGCGCGCGTTAAAAAAGAAATTTTTAGCCGCAGTTTCTCTGCACTCGGTTTGGAAGGGGGAGGATGTATTCAAAGGTCCTGCACTGCCCGGGTATACGACCGCGCTTAGCCTATTTATCAAAGAGGGAAATAGACTAAAAATGGAGGTATATTATATTGGATTAGACACGGAATATTACCCAGATAGTCGTCGGGTCCGTGAATATACCTATAAGGAGGAGATCTCCCTTAAAGACGAATTGACCGAGATAGTATTGGGCGGATGATAGAGCCATAAATTATTACGAAAGATGGTGGGGTATAGGGATTTTTTCGCAAAGCAGAACCCCTAAAAGGAAGGCTATAAAGCCGCCCGAGTATTGGCACTTTGCTAGGTTGCAAGCCCCCGGTCAGTATAAAAAGATCCGCGAAAAGCTCTATGCGGACATCTTTTTAAACGAATTTAACGCCCTGGCATATGTCTATAATATGACCGGCGAACATCCGCAAGAAGGCGATTTAGAAGCATTGAAAA
>NZ_CALIIS010000046.1 GCF_938017705.1 uncultured Campylobacter sp. | reverse complement strand
TAAATTTGAAAAGACTAAGTATAGATGAAGCCTTAAATTTAATAGAGCATGCCGATCTGAACGAGCTTGGGCGAGCGGCGTTTACGCGCAAGCGCGAGCTGCATCCGGATCGCGTCACGACTTTCATCATCGATCGAAACATAAACTACACCAACGCCTGCATGGTGGATTGCAAATTTTGCGCATTTTACCGCCACGCAAGCGACGCAGACGCCTACGTGCTGAGCTTTGAGCAGATCGGCGAAAAGATCGAGGAGCTCATCGCCGTGGGCGGCACGCAAATTTTATTTCAAGGCGGCGTCCATCCGAAGCTGAAAATCGAATGGTACGAGGATCTAGTGGAGTTCATCCGCAAAAATTACCCGAGCATCACGATCCACGGCTTCTCGGCGATCGAGATCGATTATATCGCGCGCCTTAGCGGCATCAGCACGATTGAAGTGCTTCGCAGGCTGCAAGCCAAGGGACTCTACTCGATGCCGGGAGCCGGAGCCGAAATTTTAAGCGACCGCGTGCGAGACCTCGTAGCGCCGCGCAAAAGCGACAGCGCCACATGGCTTAGAGTGCACGAGGAGGCACACGGCATCGGTATGAAAACGACCGCCACTATGATGTTCGGCACGCTGGAGAGCACGCGCGAGATCGTAGAGCACTGGGAAAAAATCCGCGAGCTGCAAGACCGCACGGGCGGCTTTCGAGCGTTCATTTTATGGAGTTTTCAAGGGCAAAATACCCGCCTTTTGCGCGAGCATCCGGAGATCAAAAAGCAAAGCCCGAACCGCTACCTGCGCCTGCTCGCCGTCTCGCGGCTATTTCTGGATAATTTCAAAAACATCCAAAGCAGCTGGGTCACGCAGGGCAGCTACATCGGGCAGCTGGCGCTGAAATTCGGCGCGAACGATCTTGGAAGCACGATGATGGAAGAAAACGTCGTAAAGGCGGCGGGCGCGAGCTTTCGGATGAGCAAGGACGAGATGATAGCGCTGATCCGCGACGTGGACGAAATACCCGCCAAGCGCAACACTAACTACGATATTTTGGAGACGTACGCTTAGAGTGCGGGCTTTTGCGCGTTTGCGGTAGGAATTTATGCGCTTACGGCTAGAATTTAGCGGTAGAATTTTGTCTTAAAACAGATAGCGAATTTTTGTGATCGCGAGCGTGAAATTTTGCCGCAGGATTTAAATTTTGATATCGGTACGGGTTTAAATTTACTGGCGCGAGCGGAATTTGCACGGTAAAATTTCATTTTGCTGTGGAATTTCGCCTTAAAATTTTGCGGACGCAAAATTCTGCGCCGCAAGATCAATGCCACGGAGACGGCGCTTGAGAGACATTTCGTTTACAACGCTTGCCGTATTTGGGCGCGGATATATTTCGTCTCGTACTGCAAATACTGCGCGGCGCGGTGTTTCGGGCGCTGAATTTTTACAAAACGTGCGGCGCGATTAAATTTTAAAATTTTAAGCAGTACGGGCAAAACTGCCCTAGCGCGAAATTTTAGAAGCGAGTTTGAAAAAAAATTTTGAAAACTCGTTTTAGCAAAATTTTAAAAGTAAGCCCAGGCGTAAATTTCAAAAGCGGCGCGGCTGCGCCAAAATTTTAAAACCGCGCCTGCAAGAGCGATAAAATTTAAAAATTTTATAAAGGAAAACGATGGAAAAAAAAGAGATTTCACTTAAGACCAAAGGCGGCAAGAACGCTAAAATCGACTTTTTGTATCAGTTCGACGATTCGCTGCCGGTGGCGAGCTTCAAGCTAATTTTTAAAGCAAGCGGCGCAGTGAGCGAGAAGATCTTGGGGCTTGCGCGTATCTGCGCGGGCGTTTTGGGCGAGGGCTCAAAGACGCTAGGAGTGAGCGAATTCCACCGCAAGCTCGATATCCGCGCGGTCGAGATCAGCGCTGCGAGCAATTTTGAAACCTTCGGCATCCAGCTAAACTGCCTAAAAGAACACTTCGATTTCGGCTTAGACATGCTGCGAGAGCTGCTTAAAGAGCCCAATCTAACGCCCTCGGTGCTGGAAAAGCTAAAAATGCAAACCATAGGCGAGATCGCCGTGCTAAAAAGCGAGTTCGATTACATCGCGACGTGCAACCTAAAAGCGCTTCTGTATCCGCGCACGAGGCTCGAGCGGCCGCTCATAGGCGACGAGGCGAGCATAGAGCGGATCACTATGAAGGACGTGCGGGAGTTTTTCGCCTCACTGAGTTTAGAGAATTTATACGTCGTTTTATGCGGCGACGTGAGCGATAAAAACCCGAAAATCGCGGAAATTTTAAGCCTTTTTGCAAGCGGAGAAAAGCGCGAGCTGCCGTTTTTCACGCCGAGCGATGCGAAAAAAATAAAGATCCAAAAAGAGCAGACGCAGCAGGCCTACATCTACTTCGGCGCGCCTTTTGCGCTGCCAAAGGAGCAGGAGTTCATCGCAAACACCGCGCTTTTCGTACTCGGAAGCAGCGGTTTCGGCAGCAGGCTGATGGAGCGCATCCGCGTTAAGCATGGGCTTGCGTACTCGGTCTATGCACGCGGCGATTTCGAGCTTAGCCGCCGCGAGTTTTGGGGCTATCTGCAGACTAAAAACGAAAATTTACAAAACGCCGCCGCGCTCGTAAAAGAGGAGATCGCGAAATTTATCGCCTCGGGCGTGAGCGAAACGGAGCTAAAAAGCGCTAAAAAATTCCTGATCGGAAGCGCCGTGCTGCAAAAAGAGACGATGTTTAAGCGCGCAGCGATCGCGCAGAGCGAGTATTACAAGGGCTACACATTCGGCGAGTTCGAGCGAAATTTAAAGCGCATCGAGACGCTAAAACTCGGGGCGCTCAACGATTTCATCAGATCGCACGACGAGATTACAAACCTAAGCTTTTCCGTCATTTGCGACGAGGTCGCCGCGAAAAAGGGGCTTAAAATTTAGTCCGTCGCGGCACAGCGAGTGTATACCTGCGACCGGCCTAAAATTTGGGTAAATTTTAAAATTTGTAAAGCGGCGCGAATGGTGCTAAATTTTACTTTTTCGCTCCGCTAGCGGACAGCTTGTGCGTTTAAATTTAAAACCGCACTTGCGTCGCGCTAAAATTTACGGGGCTTTGCAGAAACGATTAAATTTACGAGCCTTGCAAGAACGGCTAAATTTAAAGGCGCCGTGTGCGGCTCGGTAAAATTTCAGCACGCAAAATCAAAGCGCGATTTCGCACGCCGTTTGTAAGTCGCGCCGTGAAATTTCAAGCGATCGCGCTATGTTTTAAAACGAGGTGCGCACCGCAAAGGCACGGCTGCTAAACAAAACACGCACAAAGCGGCAAAATTTACAGGCGCAGCCGGCGAGTAAATTTGCCGCAATGGGTGAAAATTTTGAATAAATTTGAGCAAGCGTTCGATGCGGCGCGTAAAATTTCGATCAAATTTAGGCGGGTGATTTCGCTTCGACGCGTAAAATTTCACAGCGCGAGGGCTTAAACGCCTATCAAATTTAAAGGATGAAAATTGATTTTTGAAGCAAAAGACGCGGCGGCACTGCAAAAGGCGGGCATTACGACGCTTTTGGATCTGGCGCTGCTTCTGCCCAAAAGCTTCGACGATCTAAGCGTGGGGGACGCGCCCTGCGCAGGCGAGAGCACGGCGGAGGTCGAGTGCCTCTTCCAGCACAGGCGCGGCTCGATGCTCATCGTCACGGCGCACTGCCTCAGCTGGAAGCGCGAAATCAAAATCGTGATCTTCAACGCCAAAAGCTGGCACTTCGGCGCCTTCAAGCGCGGCAAAAAATTTTTCATCCACGGCAAATGCGACGAGAGCTTCGGCTCGTGGCAGTTCGTAAACCCAAAAATCGTGAGCGAGCCGGGCAGGATCGCGCCCAAATACAAAGCCGCGCTGAGCGACGCCGCGGCGCAAAAGCTGATCAAAAAATATCTAAGCGCGGGTGCGCTTTTAGGCTGCGGACTGCGCGCGGACGAGGCGGCGGTATTGCTCGCGCTACACGAGAGCTCACCGCGCAGCGTGCGAATGCTAACCGCGCTAAATAGGCAGCTCAAAGAGGGCGGCGCAGAAAATTTCGGCGAGCGCGACGACATTTCAAACAGCGGCAAAATCCCGAGCGGCAGTGAAATTTTAAGAGGCGAAATTCCAAGCAGCGATAAAATTTTAAATGGCGACGGAATTTCAGATAACAGCGAAATTCCGAGCTCTCAAAGCTCCGCCGCCGCCGAAATTTTAAACGGCAGATCACAAAACGGTGAAATTTTTGAAGGTAAAATTTCAAACTATCTTCAAAGCAGCGAAGCTCTTGCCTGCGAAGCAAAGCACAGCACGGCGAATGAAATTTTAAGCGGAGAAATTCCAAAGAACATGAAGGCTTCGCCCCACCCAAGTCTCCGCGACGGCGAGATTGCGAGCGATGAAATCTTAGACGGCGATCAGCCTCGGGCGCGCTGCGCAGAGATTTATAACGACGAAAATTTTAACGTCCAAAGCGACGAGGATTTTCTTGCCGCAAACGGCGCCGAGGCGCACAGAGATGAAATTTTGGGCGACCTCGAAGCAGGCAATGAAGCGGCTACAAGTGGGAAAAAAATTTCAAATGACCCAGTATCAGACGTCCAAGCAGCGACACGACCAGCAGAGGCTCAAGCTGCGACCGCGCAACCCATGCTAACTCATGTCGCGCCCGAGCAGTCCATAGCCGAGCAAGCCGCACAACAAAATTTAAGCACCCGAGACGTAGATATGCAACCCGCAGCAATCCAAACTTCAGACATTCGAACTGCAGATTTGCAACCCGTAGCCGCCCAAACTCAAGAATCAAGTGGAAAACCTACGGCAATCCAAACTTCAAGCCAAGTAGCGAGCGCGCAAGCCGCGACTACCCAAACTTTGAGCGCACAAGCTGCGGGCACGCAGCCTGCGTGCGATCAAATCAAAAATCTTCAGACAGTAGTAGCTGCGCAGACCGCAGAGCCTACGATCGCTCAGACCGCAAGCGCCGCCGAGGCTGTTCAGGACGCGCTCGCCGCACCGATGAGCGCTTCGCGCGATTGTGCCGTGCAACCTACGCATTATCAAACTGAAACTATCCAGACCGCAGCCGCCCAAACTACAATCGCTCAAATTGCAAGCGAGGCTGAAACTATCCATACCGCCGAGGCCGTCCGAGCCGCAGCCGTCACACAGATGAGCGGTGCTGCAATTTTACGCACACTGAAATTTGTAGAAATTCTAAACTACTTGCAAAAGCTAAGCGCGAAAAAAACGAGCTTCCCTGCGCAAATTTACCCGCTGCACGACATTTCAGACTGGCTTGCCTCGCTTCCTTTTGAGCCTACGCGCGATCAGTTAAGCGCGATAAAGGACATCGCTAGCGATCTGCAAAGCCCTCTGGCGCGCCGCCGCGTCGTCATGGGCGACGTAGGCAGCGGCAAGACGCTCGTCATCCTCGCTAGCGCGGCGATGAACTATCCGCGCATCAGCTATCTGATGGCGCCTACGAGCATCCTAGCCGAGCAGATTTACGCCGAAGCTCTCCGTCTGCTGCCGCCGCAGATTAAGGTTCTGCTCGTAAAAAGCGGCGATCGCGAGCCGAATTTCGCAGGCGCGCACCTTATCATCGGCACTCACGCCCTGCTCTACCACGAGCTCGCGCCGTCAAATCTCATAATGGTCGATGAGCAGCACCGCTTCGGCTCGAATCAGCGCGAAAAGATTGCGCGCCTCACGGGGAGCGGCGAGTTTCGCGCGCATTTCATTCAATTTAGCGCCACGCCGATACCGCGCACGCTAAGCATGATCCAGTCCGAGCTTGTGAGCTTTAGCTTTTTAAAACAGCTACCGTTTGAAAAGCAGATCAAAACTAAAATTTTGCAAAATGACGGATTTGCGGGCTTTATGCAGGATCTGCGCCGCGAGCTCGCCGCGGGCAATCAAGCGATCATCGTCTATCCGCTCGTGCAGCAAAGCGAAAGCTCGGTCTATCAAAGCCTTGAAGAGGCGACGCCGTTTTGGAAGGCTCAGTTTGCGGACGTGATGATTACTCACGGCAGCGACAAGGACAAAGAAGAGGTTTTGCGCCGCTTCCGCGACGAGGGGCGGCTGCTGATAACTACGACGATCGTCGAAGTGGGTATCTCGTTGCCGCGGCTTAGCGTCATTTTAATCGTGGGCGCCGAGCGAATGGGGCTCGCGTCGCTTCATCAGCTGCGAGGGCGCGTCGGACGCAAAGGCCAGGCGGGGCGCTGCTACCTCTACACCAAGCTCAAATCCCCGCCGCAGCGCCTACGCGAGTTCGCAGCGACGCTGGACGGATTTAAGGTCGCAAATATCGATCTGAAAAACCGCCAAGGAGGCGATCTGCTGGGCGGCTCGGTGCAGCACGGCGCGATGTTTGCGTGGTATGATTATGAAGAGGATGTGACGGCTGCGGCAAAGCAGCGACTAAAGGACATAGGACGGGGTGCATGAAATTCTACGAGGCGCGATAGAATTTAAACGTAATTTTAGTCGCGGCAAAATTTTACGAAGCGAATGCGATTATGAGATAATGGGCGACCTGATATAAAATTTGAAATTTCACGGCGCAGATTGCATCGGATAAAATTTAGAGCTTTACCAAGCGTCATTTGCTTTTAATTTCTAAAATTTATGCAACTTAAAGTCCAAAAAAAAGGAGAGCAAAATGGCTTACGTAACCTATGACAAGGCAAAATGGCACTGGGGTGCGAAAAATGCGCCGACCGACATCCCGCAGGAAAACGGCGCGACGCACATCGCGTTTTTCTTCCGCTGGTGCATGGAGCGCAAGCTTTACTCCAAGGACTTCGCGGCGGATTTCGCGGACGATATAGCAAAGATGGACGATAGCTTTGATTATCGCGGGTATTTCTTTGGCGCCATGGACGGCGTGCTAGGCAGCGAGGAGCTAAACACCGCGGGCAAGGCCTTCGCAAATGCCTACTACACCACGGACCGTACGAAATTTGCCAAAACGCACGGCTGGTATTTGCAAGATTACGACGATTTCGTCGCGCGCAAATTCGGCGATAAAAACTTCGACAACGCCTATTTTTACATAGAAAACTCGCCACAAAATTACGCCGAGATCAAAGAGATCATCGATCGCCGCTATGAGGAATTCTTGAGCTTCAAGGCGGCGAAGTAGAAATTTTACCGCCTAGCTTAGCCGGTTTAAAATAGACGTCTAATCCGAAACGGCGCGCGATGTAAATAAGCAGAACCTATACAAAACCGCGAGCGGCAGGGCTTAAAATTTAGGAAAATTTAACTATAATCGCCGCAAAAATTTGAAAATTTTAAAATTTCACAAAGGATTTTATCGATGATCAAGGCACTTCGCGGTATGAACGATATTTCAGGCGAGCAGGCGCGCATCTACTCGCAAATTTTAAACGTGTGCGAGCGCGTGGCGCGCAATTACGGCTTTTGCCTCATCGAAACTCCCAAACTCGAGCAGACCGCGCTATTTCGCCGCAGCGTCGGCGAGAGCAGCGACATCGTCGGCAAGGAGATGTATGAGTTTAGCGACAAAAGCGGAGATAGCGTCTGCCTGCGCCCCGAAGGCACCGCAGGCGTCGTGCGCGCCTTTATCGAAAAAAAGCTAGACCGCAGCAGCGGCGTGCATAAATTTTATTATCAAGGCTCGATGTTTCGCTACGAGCGCCCGCAAAAGGGGCGTCTGCGCGAGTTTCATCAATTCGGCGTCGAGTGCTTCGGCGAAAGTAGCGTTTATGAGGATGCGAGCGTGATCTTGATGCTAGCTCAAATTTTACGCGAGCTAAATGTCGCCGCAACGCTTAAAATCAACTCTTTAGGCGACCAGGAGTGCATGCCGGCGTATAAAACCAAGCTCGTAAATTTCTTGCAAGAGCGCAAAGACAGGCTCTGCGAGGACTGCCAAAGGCGTATCGACACCAATCCGATCCGCGTGCTGGACTGCAAAAACGAGAGCTGCCAGAAAATTTTAGCCGCCGCGCCTCTTATAACGGAAAATTTAAACGACGCCTGCGCCGCGGAATTTGCGCAGCTGCAAAGAATTTTAACCCAAAACGGGCAAAAATTTGAGATCGATGCGAAGCTCGTGCGCGGGCTTGATTACTACTGCAAAACCGCCTTTGAGTTCGTCTCAAGCGAACTTGGCGCACAAAGCGCCGTAGGCGGCGGCGGGCGCTATGACAGACTCGTGGAGTTTTTAGGCGGCAGAAAGACGGCGGGCGTGGGCTTTGCGATCGGCATCGAGCGAATAGCCGAAATTTTAAAAACGCGCGAAAGCCCACAAGCGCGCGAGGGTCTTTATATCGGCGCACTGGATGAGGCGTTCGTAAGCACGGCGTTTTCGTTTGCGCTAAAGCTGCGAAAGTTTTGTAAAACTCAAATTTCATACGAGCCCAAGGCGCTTGCGAAGCATTTAAAGGCAGCCGACGGGGCGGAGGCTAAATTTTGCCTTTGCATCGGACAGGACGAGTTTGATCGCGCCGAAGTATGGTGTAAAAATTTAGAGGATCAAACCACCTTTGCGATTAAATTTAAAGAGGTCGAAGCATTTTTTAAGGATAGAGCATGAACGATTACGGACTAAATATTTGGGGAAATTCCAACTTCACGATAGACGGCGGCAAGCTATGCCTAAACTCCGATTTCAAGCAGCCTTTGGTGGATATCATAAAAGAGATCCGCGCAGACGGCGTGCGAGGCCCGATACTGCTGCGCTTCCCGCACCTCATCAAAAAGCAGATCGTCGAAATTTACTCAAATTTTAACCGCGCCATTAAGGAGTTTGATTACAAGGGAAAATTCCACGCCGTCTATCCGCTCAAGGTAAATCAATTCCCGGGCTTCGTTAAAAATTTAGTCGATATCGGCGAGCCTTACGGATACGGACTCGAAGCCGGCAGCAAGCCAGAATTGCTGCTAGCGATGGCGTATAACAAATACGGCGCGCCGATTACCGTAAACGGCTTTAAAGATAAGGAGCTCATCAATATCGGCTTCATCGCCGCAGAGATGGGGCATAACGTAACGCTTACGATCGAGGGATTAAACGAGCTTGAAACCATCATCGAAACGGCTAAGGAGCGATTCGCGCCAAAGCCTTTCATCGGGCTTCGCATCAGGCTGCACAACTCCGGAAGCGGTATGTGGGCGAAAAGCGGCGGGATAAATTCCAAATTCGGCCTTACCTCGACCGAGCTCATAGAGGCGATAAATTTGCTCAAGAAAAACGACCTCATCGAGCAGTTTACGATGATTCATTTTCATATCGGCTCGCAGATTACAGAGATCCACCCGCTCAAAAAGGCTCTCATCGAGGCGGGCAATATCTATACCGAGCTTCGTAAAATGGGCGCAAAAAATTTAAAATCCATAAATTTAGGCGGAGGGCTCGCTATCGAATACTCTCAAGCCAAAGAGAGCTCCAGCCGCAACTATACGCTAAAAGAATACGCCAACGACGTGGTCTTCCTGCTAAAATCGATCGCACAGGATAAAAAAGAGGCCGAGCCGGATATTTTTATCGAGAGCGGCAGATACGTAGCCGCCAGCCATGCGGTGCTCGTAGCGCCGATTTTGGAGCTTTTTACCCAGGAATACGCCGAAGAGAAGCTCGCCCTAAAAAAGGACAATCCGCCGGTAGTCGCCGAGCTATACGATCTGTATAAAACTCTAAAACCCTCCAACGCGCTAGAGTATCTGCACGATGCTATGTCGCACATGGAGAGCGTGCTTACGCTCTTTGATCTGGGCTACGTCGATCTGATCGACCGCTCAAACGGCGAAATTTTGGTTCATCTAATAATGCGAAAGGCGTATGGAATTTTAGGCAACAAACAAGAATACAGCAATTTCTTAAACTCCCTAGGCAACGCCCAAGAGCGCTATTTGGTAAATTTTTCGATCTTTCAAAGTCTGCCCGATTTTTGGGGCATCAAGCAGCACTTCCCGATCATGCCGCTAGAGAGGCTGGATGAACGCGCCACGCTATCGGCGTCGATCTGGGATATCACCTGCGATAGCGACGGAGAGATCGGATTTGACAGAGAGATCAACCCGCTATTTTTACATGACGTGGACCCCGAAGAGGAGGAGTATTTTTTAGGCTTTTTCCTTGTTGGAGCTTATCAAGAGGTGCTGGGTATGAATCACAATCTTTTCGCTCATCCAAGCGAAGCTACCGTGATCTTGCGCGATGACGGCGGCTTTGAGATCAAGGATTTCATCGAATCGCAATCGGTCATCGACATCTTGGAGGATATGGACTACGACGTAGTAGATATCCGCGAAAGCCTAAACGAGCGGATCGAAAAATCTGACCTCATAGACGCAAAAGAGAAAAAGCATATCCTGGGCGAGCTATATCTGTTTTTAAACGACAACAGCTATCTAAAGACGATCAAATGAGTTTTTGGCAAATTTTAAAACAGGACTTCACCGAGCCCTTGCGCCAAGACCCCGCATGTAACAGCGTATTTGAGATATTTTTCTGCTATCCCGGCGTCTGGGCGCTGATAAATTATCGTTTCGCGCATTTTTTCTACGAGCGAGGTTTTAAGCTTATAGCTCGTGCGATCAGCGGACTTACTCGTATAATCACCGCCGTAGATATAAACCCCGGCGCGCAGATCGGCTC
>NZ_CALIIS010000045.1 GCF_938017705.1 uncultured Campylobacter sp. | reverse complement strand
CACGGCATAGGCGCAAAATTTAAAAATTCCGCCGCTTGCTTTTGCGGCTTGAAGCGGCTTTTTAAGCTCTCTGCAGCGCTAAATTTTAAAATTTCAGATTCACGCTCCGACGCCGCTTGCAAACCGAAGCGCCTAGCGCTAAGAAATTTTAAAATTTCAAGCTCGCGCTCCGTTTGCTTGCGCAAAAATTCTAAAAATTTCATCGCGTCCTCTCTTTTGGCGGCGTGAAATTCCGCCATCGATGCCTTGGGCGAAAGCGAAACGTTAATTACGCCGATTTTTGCGGTGCGAAATTTCTCCGCGCAAGCGTAAAGCAAAAATAAAATTTTCATCGTGCGCCCCTTTTTACGCTAAGCACGCACAAGCTGAAAAACAAAACCGCTCCGAGCGCCTGAATGGCGAGGTTTACCCACAGCGTCGCGCTCTGTCCGCCCGATAGGAAGCAGATGCGAAAAGACTCGACCGCGTATGTGGGCGGCAGCAGGTGCCCGATGAAGTTGACCGCCGCGGGCAGTCCGCGCAGATCAAATATCATGCCGCTAAGCAGCGTCACGGGTAGATAGCCGATGACGATGGCGTATTCCTGCGCTAGGAATTGATTTTTGCAGATCGCCGAGATCAGCATGCCTAGGCAGGTCATCTCCAGCACGAAGACGCAAAGCGTCGCCAGCAGCATCGCCACGCTGCCGCGGATCGGGATGCCTAAAAGAACCTGCCCGTAAACGAGCGTCATCGCGCCGCCTAAAAGCGCCAGGAAATAATACGCGCCGACCTTGGCAGTGACGATCTCAAGTGCGCTTGCATTGGAGTTGTAAAGCGAGGCGATCGTGCCGCGGTCCCATTCGCGCGAGATCACGACCGCGACCATAAACAGGCAGATGAGCCCCAAAATCCCCACGTACTCGGCAGATACGAGATACCACGTCGATTCGTTGGCTTCGTTGAACCAGCTGCGATAATTCACACTGACGGGCCTTGCAGCGGCGTTTAAATTTGCGTTTAAAAAGCCGTAATCTTGCGCCAAAACCTGCTCAATTACCCCTGCTACGTAAACATAGCTAAGAAGCGCGAGCTGCGACTGCGTGGCGTTTTGGATAAGGAAAATTTCGGCGCCGTCTTTATTCGAGCTGCTCGCGCCGCCGCCTGCACCGCCCGTGCCGCCGCCGTTATTTACAGCGCCGCTAGCGTAAGGGCTTGCATTGATGCCGCCGCTCGCATTTTGGAGATTGTCCGCACCACCCATGAGGCCTGTATTCGTATCGTCTGCGCCGCCGATTAAATTTACACTGCCTTGATTTGCGCCCACGTCGCCTGCGCTGCTGCCGGAATTTGCAGTCGCGCCGCTTGAATTTACTCCGCTGCCGCCCGCTTCCGAGCCGTTGCGATGCGAACTATCGCCGCTTGCGCCGCCCGCAGAGGCGTTTATGCCACTCTCCGTGCTAGCGCCCGCGCTGGCGTCCTCAAGCGGACGGAAATTTTCGGCGCTGCTCACGTTTTGGATATCGCTTGCGCTGCTCATGGAGGAGCTTTCATCACTAGAAAGGTTTAAATTTACGCCGCCGCCCGCGCCTCCAAGCCCGCTCAAGGTGTTTTGAAATTTAGCCGCAAAGCGTGGATCAAAATACAAAATGCTCTCGATCTCGTGCGCCTTAAAATCCCTCCTCGCGCTCTCTAAGTCCGTGTAAACGCGGGTTTGTAGGTATTTTGAGCCCAAAAATCCGCCGAGCAGATCCCGCTCGATTTTGGAGCCCAGATCGCTTACGAAGCCCACCTTGACGGGCTTTATGTCCATCCGCATCGCGTATCCGTAGATCACGACCAAAATTAGCGGCATCAAAAACGCGATCACGAGCGCCGATCGGTCCTTTGCGATCTGCGCAAACTCCTTTTTTACGAGGATTTTTAAAAAGGTAAAGTTCATCCGCCCTGCCCCTGTACTCGGATTTTGCGGCACTGCGCCGCTCGCGATAAGCTTTGGAATTTAAATCGCGCAAATGCGGCCGCCATATTTTGAAATTTTAGCCGCGTGATCGCATTTGGCGCGCCTCTAAATTTTAATTGCAAAAGTGCGGCAACCGAGATTTGAAATTTTAACGGCGCAGACGGACTGCTCGCGCCCATTTTACTCATCGCGCCTACAAATTTTAATCGCGCGAGCGCATACGGCGGGCTTTGAAATTTTAAGCGGTTGTGCGGCACGGTCTTGCTACGAAATTTTTGACGTAAAAGCTCCGCGGCGGCGCAAAATCCGTGATGAAATTTTTGCATTGAGGCTTTAAATTTACAAGCTGTTCGCAGGCTGACCGCCATTTTAAATTTGCGATCTGTCTGCAGAACAAACACCCTTTTAAATTTGCAATCCGTTTGCGAGCCGCTCGCGCTTTGAAATTTACGGCGCAGACGAAGCGGACTCGCTTCGGCACGGAGTTCGCGCAGTATCCATCTACAAAATCCGCGCCGTGTCCCGCCGCGCGACATCAAATTTAAAATTCCACCGCACAATACCTGGTTTAAAATATCGCTGTCGCTTAGAATTTCACCGACGTTCAAAGCCCGGTCGCTCAAAATTTCGCCGCCGTTTAAAATTTCATCGCCTCGCAAGGCCCTTGCGCTGCTTGGAATTTTATCGCGCAGGCGCGCAGGTTTTCGCCAAGTCCGCATAAAATTCAGATCAAAAATCCTCGCGGCTCGCGCAAAATTTAGATCAAAAGCCCTCATCGCCCGCCTCGCTTCTAAATTTTTGTACCTCGTTTATGAAGGCCTGCTGCACGCTAAGCCGCCGCCCGCACTGCACGCAGACTTCATCCGGGCTGCCTAGCGCCAGGATTTTGCCGCGATCTTGGATCAAAAACCGATCGCAATACTCCGCCTCCTCCATAAAATGCGTCGTCACAACCACGCTCACGCCGGTGCGCGCCAGCGCATTTATGCGGTTCCAAAAGAGCCTGCGCGAGAGCGGATCGGCGCCGCTGGTGACCTCGTCGAGAAACAAAATCTCGGGGCGGTGGATGAGCGCGCACGCCATGCTGAGGTTGCGCCCCGCGCCAAAGGGCAGGTTTTGCCACGTCTCGTTTCGCAGCCGCTGCAAGCCAAACTCGCTCAAAAGCTCCTCTATGCGCCGCTTCAGCGCTGCTCCGCCGATGCCGTAGCTGCGGCCGAAATACTCTAAATTTTGATAGCAGCTTAGCTTTTTGTAAAGCGAAAATTTCTGCGAGACGTAGCCGATGCGCGATCTGATCGATGATTTAGCGTGGCGCAGATCCTCGCCCATGACCGAGATCTCGCCCCCGCTCATCCCCAAAAGCGCGCAGATCATGCGAAACGTCGTCGTCTTGCCCGCGCCGTTTGGACCCAGAAGGCCAAAAATCTCGCCCTTTTTGACCTCGAAACTCGTATTTTCCACAGCGGTGAAGGAGCCGAATTTTTTACTCACGTCGCGCACTTTGATGACGGTTTGAGACGCATCGAAGCTCCTTTTTTCGTAGCCGAAGTTTGCCGCGCCGATCTCCGCTCTGTTTAAAAAAATATACGCATCCTCTAGGCTCGCCTCGCGCGGGCTCAGTTTAAATTTAGCGCTTCCGTTTTCGTTAAATTTAACGCCCTCGTTTCCGTTTGAAATTTTAAAATTTTCGTCGCGCCCGTTTTCGGGATCCGTGCCTTTGTCGAGCCCGCTTTCGCGCTTTGTATTTTCGCCATCACCCTCTAGGCTTGCGTTTAAAAACTCCTGCAGATCGCGCAGGCTTATCGGCTCATCGCTTAGCAGATCGACGCTGCCGTCTCTGGGGCAGATGTCGATGAGCGGGGAGTTTTTTAAAAATCTTTGCGTCTTAAACATCAAGCGGCGCGCCAGGCTCTGATAATCCTCGCCGCCGATGCGAAAGGTGCGGTCCCGCAGCGCCGCGGTGATCTTTGCGGCGCGCTCCTGCGCTATGATCTTGCCGCCTAGCAAAATCAGCGTCAGATCGGCATCCGCCGCTTCGTCGAAATACGCCGTCGAAAATATGCATTTCGCGCGCTTTGTCTCCAGGGCCTCGCGCACGCTCGACGCGTTCTTCGTATCCCCGGCGGCCTCTGCCTCTGCCAGCGAGCGCTCCAGCTGGGCGATCTGTTCCTCGAGCTGGCCGACCATGCCAGCGGCGCGTGCTCGGGTCTCCGGGTTCGTACGCCGCCATTCCTTTTCCTCGGCCTCACGCACGGCTGCCTCGACAGCGCGCAGACGCCCCTCGACGCGGTGCAGGTCCGAGGAGGGAACGCGCCCACCCTCCTCCCAGCGGTCCTGAATCTGACGGAGCTGTGCCTTGGCTCGCTCGACGTCAGTCACCGGCAGGATCGCCTCGGCGTCGACAAGGATCTTCTCCTTGGCGGCAAGGTTCTCGCGGTACTCGGCGTCGGTGGCCTCGTCCTTGGCGCGGCGCGCGTCAAAGAACACCTGCTGCGCCGCGCGGA
>NZ_CALIIS010000044.1 GCF_938017705.1 uncultured Campylobacter sp. | reverse complement strand
AAGAAACAGAAAATACGGCATAAATTTCAAAAGCCGTGGATTCGGCGATAAAATTTTGAAATTTTATCTCTTAAAATATAATAAGTGTAGCATGCTTAGTAAGAGATGCGGCGTAAAATTTGAAATTCTGCAACGAAAACGGCGTCTATGCAATGCCCGCTCTGCATCCGCCGCAAATTTTAAATTTAGGATAAAATTTTAATGGCTAGCCCCGCGCAAAATAGAAAAATCCCCGCATAGATCGCTAAAAACGGCGCGATTATCGCATAATGGATGATGAACTCAAAGAAATTGTAGATTATGTGCTTGCTTTTGGGCTCTTTGAATTTTAATTCTAGCGGCTCGTTCGAATCAAACGGCGTGTTGGAGCGCAAAATGTGCCTCGGTCCAGCGCATCAAGTCTATTTTATTGCGCTGCATATAGTCTTTGCCGATCCCGCATACGCCGTTTATATAGCATACAAAGCCAAAACCGCCGAAAAACAAAATAAGCCCGATGTCGATCAGTCTATCCGCCATAGCGACCTTTCCTTTGTCTTTTAAATTTAGAAATTTAGCCCGCCGTATTTGCTCTTGCCGTTTGCCTATTGAAATTTTAATTTTGCGGGATTGCATTCTTTGTCGGCTTTGCAATCTTGCAATTTTTTGATGATTTTATTGTAGCGCTCTTTATCATGCGTCAAATCTCGAGCCATTGCCATATATTTAATTACCTCTTCTATGTCTAAATCATAGTAAAAATGAGCTCCTGCACAAAGTAAGCAAAAATCTTCTATTCTGCCCACTTCGCAAGCTCTTATTAATCGTTTTAATCCAATTGACGGCCTATTTGTTCTAAATAGAATTTCACTGGATAAACCGCACGCCAAGGAATTTTCAATTTGATCCTTTTCAAAGCAACTCCTATCCGCAATATTTAATAAATTTTGACAAGCGCTATATTTTCCATCGCCGAAACCGCACTCCTTTATAAGTCGTGAAATTTCTAATGAATAAATTTTATCGCAATAGTCATAGATATGGGAAGGTAGGCAGCGACCGACTGCATTTGCGTATTCTCTTGCGGACAGCTTAAAAAACTCGTCGTTTAAAATTTTAATTCCCGCAGAATTTTGTCCTTGTGCCTCGCTTGGCTCCGCATCTTGCATCGCAAAAGCAGCCCAGCTAAGACTGAACCACAGCGCAAACACTAAAAATACTTGCTTCATTTTCTCTCCTTCGTTCATTTTATTACTTGCTTATGATACCTAAAAAGCGATAAATTTTATTTATTTTACGCAGGATTTGGGCTGCAAAGCGGTAAAATTTTATTAGGGCATTTGTGGTGGTGGGGGACTATGCGCTTGAGACTTTTTATCGAAACAAAGCCGCAAGCGCAGTATGATTATTTTTTAAGTTCTCGTCCTACTATAAACGGTCTTTCGCCAGGCTCGGTGACTTTAACGCATCTGCAGGGTTTATTTAGATTGGTTCCAGCAGTTTTGCTCTTATCGGTGTCGGTCACAACTTCTATGATAGCAATAACATTTCCGTCTATACATATTTTTTGAACGGAGAATAACGCATTGCTATCATCATAAGAAATGTCGCATATATTAGCGTCTTTGGCTATCATCTCTTTCCTACCGCCTTCATTAGCATTTGTTGTAACTAATCCTAACATTATCACTAATGCCGTGATAAATAGTTTTTTCATCATCATTTGTAAAATATAATTAGGTGGCAAAGATAAGAATATTTTTTAGTAAACAAGCACTTTCTTTCTATTTTTTTTCTATTGTAATTTATGCAAAATAAATCTTTCTAACTAAAAACTGAGAATGATAATCTCATTTATATAAAATTACTATTCTTTAA
>NZ_CALIIS010000043.1 GCF_938017705.1 uncultured Campylobacter sp. | reverse complement strand
GTCACATCGTACAGATCCTGCCCTTGCTTCATTAAATTTAGATCAAAATCCGGCTTGATCTCAAAAAATTCAAGCACCTGATCAAGCATCTGTCTGTGCTGCGCCGTAACGCAAACCTTCACTTCAAATTCCGCGTGCTTTTGAAATTCCTTTATCAACAGAGCCATCTTAATGGCTTCCGGGCGCGTCCCAAATACTATCAAAATTTTTCTTTTCGTCATAAACTCCCCTAAATATCGATTTTTTAACCAAATTTATCGCCGTAATTTTAATTAAATTTTGCTATATCGGCGCTTAACCAAACAAAATAACACTATTTATATTGCATATAGCACTTTAAAATTTTGATCTGATTTATATTTTAGCTTTTAGTAGATACAAATCCTCTAACCGTTTTTATAATATACTCTATCTTCTCATCGCTCATTCCAGGGTATACCCCCACCCAGAAACTATCGTTCATTATCTTATCGGTATTTTTTACCTCTCCTGAAATTTTATAATCCTCTCCGAGTTTTAGCTCTGCAAATAGCGGATGCTTGATCATATTGCCCGCAAATAAATTTCTTGTTTGCACGCCCGCTTTCTCTAGATGCTCGCTCAGTTCGTTTCTACTAAATTTTGCCCCGTCTGCAACCGTCATCATAAAGCCGAACCAACTAGGCTCGGAATGCGGCTGAGCTTTAACTAAAATAAGCTCCTTTATAGCTTTCAGCCCGTCATAAAGCTTTTTAAAATTTTGCCTACGATGCTGCACGAAGCTAGAAAATTTATCTATCTGAGCGCATCCCACGGCAGCTTGCATATCGGAGGCTTTTAAATTAAATCCGAAGTGCGAATAAACGTATTTATGATCGTATCCAAGCGGTAGCTCACCAAATTTTTGCGAAAAGCGCCTGCCACAGGTATTATCTACACCGCTCTCACACCAGCAATCGCGTCCCCAATCACGCATACTTAGCATAATTTTTTTAAGCAGCGGATTGTTTGTGTATGTGGCGCCGCCCTCGCCCATCGTCATATGATGAGGCGGGTAGAAGCTGCTTGTGCCTATATCCCCCCATCTGCCGGTCGGCTTACCGTCATACAGAGAACCCAGCGCGTCGCAGTTATCCTCGATAAGCCACAAACCGTGCTTATCACAAAATTCCTTCACGACTTTTATATTAAAAGGATTTCCCAGGGTGTGAGCTACCATGACGGCTTTTGTTTTTTGACTAAGCGCAAGCTCAAGTTTCGTATGGTCTATGTTAAAATACTCAAGCTCCATATCGACAAAAACAGGAACGGCACCGTATTGCACGATAGGCGCAACCGTCGTGGGAAAGCCTGCCGCTACTGTTATGACTTCATCGCCCTTCTTTATGCGGCGCTCTTTTAGAAGTGGCGAGGTAAGTGCAAAAAATGCAAGTAGATTTGCGCTGCTTCCGCTATTTACCAAAAATGCCCATTTTACGCCAAGCATTTTGGCAAATTCCTTTTCAAATTTTTTAGAATATGCGCCATATGTGAGCCAAAAATCAAGTGAACTATCTACTAAATTTACCATTTCGTGCTCATCAAAGACTCTACCTGCGTAATTCACACGGCTTTTGCCGGGTTCAAATTTAGCTCTCTGCGCCGGCTCATGAACCAGCCTATAATACTCTTTCGTTTTTTCTAAAATTTCTTGTTTTAATTCTTGCGGGGTCATTTTTTACCTTTCCAAATTTCATTGATTTTTCTCAAATATGGGTCTTTTTTAATCGTCTCTAAATCTAAGTTGGCAAAATTTTGCTTAAAATATTTGCGAATTTTGCCGATCGCTTCTGAATGCGGCGTGAGCTTAAACCTGCCTCCCATCTCGGATTTTAACAGGCTATTGTCAGAAGTGTATTCGTTATTTAGCCCCGCATTCATCACGATTATTTCGGATTTGAAATCGCTTACCTCATTTACGAGCGTGGCTAGGCTAAGCAGATCGATTTTCGTACCGCTGCTTGCATTGTAAATTTTATGCTGTACGTCATTTTCTATATAAAATTCCACTATGTTTAGCAGATCTTCAACATACATATAATCGAAAAATACGTTTTGATTGATCGTGATAGGTAAGTGCAGTAGGTTTTTTACTATGGAATTTGTGATAAATTTATAGCGGTAATTCTCCATCTCGCCATAAATTCCAAACAACCGAAGCTGAATGATATTATCCGTGCAATCCTCGATATAATGCGAAGTAATAGCTTTGTAAAAGCCGTATTCATCGAGCGGAAGCGCCTTTTTATAATCATCTTCGCGAGCATTTACTATCGGCTTGTGTTTGCCGTATTCCGCACCGCTTCCAAACGATATGATCTTTGTAACCCTATTTTTTTGCTTGGCGATATTGAAAAAGATTCGTAAATTATACTCGGTCACATTTGTCATATCCAGTGTATCACGACCGCCGCCACGATTGGCTAGATGAACGATAGTATCGATTTTATGCGCACGGACAAAATCGTCAACTGCGATTTCGTCAGTCAAATTTAGCTCACTGCTTACCGGAGCGAAAACGTTAAAATCTTCATTTAGCGCAAGATGCTTTTTTAGATGCGATCCAATAAAACCGCCGCCGCCCGTGATGAAAAGATTCATCTGTTACTTAGCCTTTTTTCAAGCATTTCGATTCTTTTCTCGTCCTCGGACTTGATTCTGTGATAATACCTACGCTTGCTCTTAAGCCAAGCTAATTCAAATTCAACGCCAGCTAAAATTCCAGCTTCCATATTGTTTACAGCATCTTTGCAATATACGATCTTTCGCGTTTCGTATTTATCAAGTAGTCCTTTGGAAATGAGATATTTAATAAAATCGCATGACTTCGCGGATATGGCTCCGCCCAGACCGCATTTGAGTCCTTTAGCTCTTGCTTTAGTGAAAATATCTTCGCAATATTTTAACATCTCATCGCTGTCTGCAAAATCCCTATTTTTACCCATCGAGGCGGTAAAGTCGACCCTGCCTATCGTTACGCCGGTTAATGTATCAATACTTTCTAAAGATAAAATATCGTCTAAATTCTTATAGCATGTTATGGTTTCTATATTTATCGCAAATTCTATATCATTGCGGTTATCTTCAGCAACAAAAGTGTTTATAGCTCCCAAAAATTTACTAACGGCAAATTTTGTTTCTGCCATCGGCGCTATGATACCATTTACACCTAGAGTAATAGCGTTATATATATCGGTTACCGCTTCGACGCCTCCGATTTTCATAATAATAGGAAGCCCAACTTTAGAGGTAATATCTTTTAGTCTACAAAGTTCCTCCTGCCTGCTGCCCTCATTTTCATATTCCGCCTTAATTTCAAAAACGCCATAATCATTCTTGAGCCTTTTTAAAATTTCGATCATCTCGTACTCTAAAGTATTCATAACTACTCCTTTATCAAAATAGACTTTGTCATATTAAGCGCCGTAAAAAATTCTTCATCCGTTACGTCTGCAACTTTCGTCATCTTAAACTCGCTATCTGGAATTATCACGGTTAGAAAATCACCTATCCGTTTTTTATCGTTTTTCATAGCTTGTAGTAAAATTTTCGCATCCATATGTGCCTCGCACAATTTTAAAGGAATGTACGGCAATAAGATATTTTTATTTATGTAATCAAATAGATTGCTATTAATCAACTTTCGCATTAAAGCTATAGCGTTAGCAAAAATAACACCTATCGTTACAGCAATACCGTGCGGAACGAAATATTTCGATGAAGTCTCGAGCGCATGGCCAAAACAATGGCCATAATTCAGCATATTTCTTCTGCCAAGATCAAATTCATCCCCCAACATATAACTAAGTTTTATTTTCATATTTTCCTTTATAACAGAGACACGACATTCTTTTTTAGTAGCTAAATTTCTTATTGTCTCTGAGATAAGATCAAAATTTTTTGGATAAACTTCCTGCATTAATTGAAATTTTATACACTCACCAAGTCCACTATAAAAATCCAGCTCAGTCAAAGTATCTAAAAAATCGGTATTAATATAAATTTTTTGTGGCGGATAGAATGTGCCTATCAAATTTTTGTAACTACCATAATTTAATGAGGTTTTGCTGCCGATACAGCTATCTGTTATCGCTAAAAAAGTAGTCGGTATAAAAATCCACTTCAGCCCCCTATACAAGGTAGATGCGACAAATCCACTTACGTCCTGCGTTATACCGCCGCCTATGGATACAAATGTTAAATTCCTCTTGGCGGCCTTGCCGATTAAAAAATCATAAATTTCACAAACAGATTTATAGGTTTTGTTTTCTTCGATCGCGTCAAAAATAAAAATATCCTTTGAATCAAAAGATCTAAATTTAGCCTCATAAATTTTAAAAACATTCTTATCTATTACTAAAGCAAAATTTTGTCCTCTAGCTAATTCATCTAAAAATTCCCATACCCCTTCAAAATAGACATCATAGTCTCTGATATTTGATTCGATCTTTAAGCTCATGCCAAAAATCCTCCGTCTATTACTATCACTTGTCCGCTTATATAGGAGTTTTCCTTGCCGATCAAGAATGCTACCAGTTTTGCTATCTCGGAAGTCTGCGCAAATCTACCGAGCGGAATTTCTTGTTTGATTTTGACTTGTTCGGCAAGTGGAACATTTTGCCTCGTTAGATCCGTATCGACATACCCTGGGGCTACGGAATTTACTAAAATATTAAATTCTCCAAGTTCTCTAGCAAGCGCTTTCGTAATTCCATTTATTCCAAATTTGGTGATTGAATAAAGAGTTCTGCGGGCCTTTGATCTCACCCCCCAAATGGAGCTGATATTTACGATCTTTCCACCTTCATTGCGCCTCATAGACACAGAGACAAATTTTGCCAACGATATGACAGACCTTAAGTTAACGTTTATCATATCATCAAATTTTTCATCGTCAATCTCATCTAAAGATGCCAATATATTTATCCCTGCACAATTAACCAAACCGTATATGTCTAAATCGGAATTTTTAGCTATATAACGCGCTACACTATTTTTATCATTTAAATTTAACTCCTTTGAGTTTGGGGTTATGCAATTAAATCCAACGCTAGTTAATTCGTCGGCTATAGCTTTACCGATCCCTCTGCTAGCGCCCGTTATTAAAATATTTTGTTTTTTCAAAATTATTCCTCCACCGGCTTTACTATCATATTTTTATAAAATTCCTCACGCGGCAAAAACGGAAACATATCTTCAAGCGGCTTTGAGATCATTTTGCCGTCAGGCTTTATCTCGGATGATAGTTTTGGCTCCATTTTTTCAGTAGGCGAGAGCATCACTTCACAAACTACCGCGCCAGATTTGGATAGAATTTTATCTAAATCTTTTTTTAAATTTAGCTGATTTTCTATCCTACAAGTTTCAAAACCATAAGCTTTTGCCAATTTTATGGTGTCGGGAAAACTCACGCCGCTATCTTTATCCGAGCCTACCTTGTGCCCTTTAAAAAAGTTGTTTTGAGTATTTCTGATAGAAATATAGCCTGCATTATTCAGAACAAAGATTTTGATCGGAAGCTTATTATGAATTATTGTCTGAAGCTCTTGAATATTCATCTGCAAGCTGCCCTCTCCAGTGACGCATATAGTATTGCCCTTGCCGTTTGCAAAACACGCACCGATTGCAGCAGGCAGATCGTATCCCATAGAAGCACAACCCGAATTTATTACAACCTTTTGATTCTCATATAAGCGCAAGCTCTGATACGATGAAACACATGCCGTACCGTTACCGAATACATAAACTAAATCTCGTTTATGATTAGATAGCACATCAAAGAAATTATATGAATCAACCCGCTCTTTTACATTTTGTCTAAAAGGCTCAATCGTAGGATAATTCTTTCTGTAATTTTTACAAATTTCAAGCCAAGCTCCAAAATCTAGCTCGTCTTTCAACACAGATCGCAAATCCGATATAAAAACCTTCGCATCGGATTTTATCTTAATATCTGCGGCAATAGTTTTTTTGTTTAGTTCGTTTTCGTCGATATCGACCAAAATTTTTTTTGCTTCTCTGCCGAAGAATTCCCAGTTATAGCTAACTGCACGGATATTTAATCTAGCGCCTACGGCGATGATGAGATCAGAATTTTGCACGACAAAATTTGCCGCCCTATTGCCGATAGTGCCATATCTGCCAAAAAACAGCTCGTGGTCATTTCTAACGATATCGTATCTAGCGAAAGTACCGATAACGGGGATTTTTAAAATTTCGATTAGTTTTAGAAAATCTTCGTTCGCACCGGCAAGCGTTATGCCATTACCCGCAATAATTACCGGGCGCTTAGCAGCTTTTAGAGCATCTAAAACCTGCGGGATTTTGGTGTTAAATTTTGGCTCTTCGGGAATTTTAAATTCTATCAGATCCGCTTCATCCACCATTGCGCCCTGTATATCTAGCGGCACATCCAGCCATACGGGTCCGGGCCTGCCGTGTTTAGCCTCATAAACAGCTTTTTGCAGATGAAATTTTATGCTATTTTTATCCGTTATCATTATGGCGTATTTTGTGATAGGTCTTACGATATCAACGATATTAACCTCTTGATCGCCAAGCTGACGCAAATTTAGCTCGGGTTGCGAAGCGACGGTCGTTTGAAATTTTACCTGTCCCGATATAATCATCATAGGGATCGAATCTACCCAAGCGCCGTAAACGCCAGTAATCGCGTTCGTCCCGCCGGGACCCGTGGTAACATACGCGATACCGATCTTATTTGAGACGCGCGCATAGCCCTCTGCAGCTATCGCGCAAGCCTGTTCGTGATGGTTACAGACATACTCTAAATTTTCATTTTTGCCAAGCGAATCTATCAGGTGCATATTGCCGCCACCCGAGACCATAAATACGGTCTTTGCGGTATCTTCGTGTTCGGCTATAAATTTTGCTATAAAATCGCTAACTTTTATCATCGCATCATCTCTTTTACGTAGTCGTTTAAATTTTGCTCGGTATCAATCGTGCCGTTTTCGTAGAAATTTTTATACCATCTTATGGTTTTTTCAAATGCCGTTTCACTATTCCAAACGGGCTTCCAGCCAAGCAGCGCATGTGCTTTAGAGCAATCAAGCTTCAATAAATTTGCCTCATGCGGCTGGTCCGTGTCGGAGCCGATTTTAAATTCTATCTTATCCCAATATCGCTTGGCACTCTTTAGTACATCAAGCACCCTAATCGCACCATCATCGCTAGGTCCGAAATTCCACGCACCGCCGAATTCCTTTCGCCCTTCAAGCAACTTTTGCCCTACGAGCAAATATCCGCTAAGCGGCTCGAGTACGTGCTGCCAAGGACGCGTCGCATGCGGATTGCGGATCGTTACCGCTTCATTTTTAGCTGCTGCGCGCATAACGTCGCAAATCAATCTATCTTGCGCCCAGTCTCCGCCGCCTATTACGTTACCTGCGCGACACGTGGCAAGCAGCGTTTGATGCTTTGTGCCGTAATCTTTTTCATTAAAAAAGGAGTTTCGATATGAACTAGCCAGAAGATCCGCGCAGCCTTTCGACGAGCTATATGGATCATATCCGCCCATAGGATCGCTCTCGCGATATCCCCAAACCCATTCTTTATTTTCATAAGCCTTGTCGCTGGTGATATTTACGATCGCGCGAACGCCTGCTTTTCTGCAGGCTTCAAGGACTTTTAATGTGCCGATGACATTGATTTCGTAGGTTGTGATAGGATCGGCGTAAGATGGGCGTACGAGCGCCTGAGCGGCAAAGTGAAATACTATGTCGGGTTTATAAGTCGTAAAGACTTCGTTTAATTTAGCAAGATCCCGTATGTCAGCGATTACCTGGACGATATTTAAATTTAAAAGTCCTATATGATTTGGCTCTGTAGGCGCCGGAAGCGAATACCCTATCACTTTCGCGCCCAAGCGCTGCAGCCATAGACTAAGCCATGAGCCCTTAAAACCGGTATGCCCGGTAAGCAAAACTGTTTTGCCATTATAAATTCCGGAGTATAGATCCTGCATATCTTGCATTGCTACCACTTTTTCCACGGAGCGTTGCCGCTATCCCAAATTTTGTTTAACTCAAGCTTATCTCTAAGCGTATCCATCGGTTTCCAAAATCCGCTGTGTTTATACGCTAAAATTTCACCGTCGTGTGCTAAATTCATAAGCGGCTCTTGCTCAAATATCGTCGCATCTCCATTCGTAATATAGTCAAAAACCTTAGGCTCGCATACAAAGAAACCCGCATTGATCCAATTGCCGTCTCCTTTTGGTTTTTCCTTAAACTCATGCACGCGACTTTCGTCATCTATATTTAGCGCTCCAAAGCGACCTTCCGGCTGAACGGAAGTCATCGTAAGCGCTTTGCCATGAGACTTATGGAATTTTACAAGCTCGTGGATATCTATATCACTAACACCATCTCCATAAGTAAGCAAAAATGGTTCGTCCCCCACTATGCTCTGAGCCCGCTTAATACGACCGCCAGTCATGGTGTTTAGCCCGGTATTTAACAGCGTAACGCTCCAAGGCTCGCTAAAATTACTCAAAACTTCCATTTTGCCATTTTTCAAATCTATAGTCATATCGCTTTGATGTAAAAAATAATTGGCAAAATATTCTTTGATATAGTAGCCTTTATAACCAAGTAAAATGACGAATTCGTTAAATCCGTACAAACTATAAATTTTCATAATATGCCATAAAATCGGTTTTTCGCCGATCTCTACCATTGGCTTTGGCCTAATGCTCGTCTCTTCGGCAAGCCTAGTACCGAAACCTCCTGCTAGTATTAAAACTTTCATTAAAGCTCCCTTTAATCAAAATTTACTCTCTCTTTTTCAAATACCAATGGGCGATTCAACACTTGTGTATAAATTGCCCCGATATATTCGCCTATTATACCGATAAAAAACAAAATTCCAGATGAAACGAACGAAAAAAGTATGATAAGAGGCGCGATACCCACACTCATTTCGTTCCAATATATGAGTTTTAGGATAAAATACACAAGTCCTACTATTATGCTTAAAATGCCCATTATCATTCCTATAAAAGTCGCGAGCCTAAGTGGCACTTTAGAATTGCAGATTATGCCTAGTATCCCCATATCATAAAGCGTGTAGAAGTTGTTTTTGGTAACTCCTTTAATTCTTACCGGTTGATCGTAAGGGATTTTAGCTACCTTATAGCCCGCTTCCGCGAGCATTCCACGAAAAAACGGATACGGATCATGCATCTGTCTAAGAGCCGCGATGACCTTTTTATCAAAAAGTCCAAAGCCGGTAAAATTTTTAAAAATCTCGATCTCAGATAGCTTCGATAAGAGTTCATAATAACACTCTCTGATTTTAAACATCACGCCACGCTCCTCGCTATCGCGCTTAATAGCCAAAACCAGGTCATTGCCCTCCTGCCATTTTTCTATAAACTGTGCAATCATCTCGGGCGGATCTTGCAAATCGGCCACGATAGAGATAACGGCATCTCCGTCTGCACCCAAAAGCGCATAGGTTGGCGATTTGATATGCCCGAAGTTTCTGGAATTTACGATGATCTTTAAATTTTTATCATCCTTTGCTAGGCGTTTTAAAATTTCAACCGTCCTATCGGTCGAAGCATTATCAATAAATATATGCTCGTAGGCGTACTCCGAAAATCCTTCCATAACTTTTTTTACGCGCGCATAGACTTCCTCTACATTCTCCTCCTCGTTAAAGCAGGCAGTAACTATACTGATCTTTTTCATATCATCTCCTAAAGACGAAAAATTTATTTAATAAAAATGATACCGCAGCTAGCGGGATCAAAAGCACAAAACCGTTTATATACATATTTTCAAAGCCAAACTTTTTAAATAACCATAAAAAGTATATATTTAAAAGATAAGTAATGATGTAAACTAGTATAAATCTAAATATCAGACCGTTATCACTGCTACCAAATACCAGCTTGCCTATAGTTTTAAAGTTAAATAATACGCCTAGTATCGTAGAAAACAATACGGCAAGAGGATAATATAAACCCAAATAGATAAAAAGGGCGAATATCCCATACCCAAAGGCAGTATTCATGATGCCTACGAGGAGAAACTTGACGGCTTGTCGTTTAATCATAGCTATCATTTCGTCTATAAATATTTATAGTATTAAAATTTGCCTTATCAATCGGCTCAACCCCAAGTTGAGGTAAAATTTCCATTATATTGGCTACATTACCATTCAAGGTTACTATATCCGAATTCCTAATTGTATTATTAATATCTTGCAAAACGACTCCGTCTCTAGTGATTTGCATGAGATTTACGCCGTTATCCTGTAGCCACAAATAGAACCTTTCATAACTTTGATCGAAAAAGTTACTATTTTGAATTATTACATCTGTTTGAATATTTAAATTTTTAGATGCATTATTAAACATCAGGCTATTGGGTACAACAAAGGAGTTTATAAATTTATATCTACCCTCTTTTACCCATTTATTCATTACCTTATAAAAATCCTCTTGAATAAAATTATCCTTTCTCAAAAGTCTTTTGTTTATATCAAACGCTTTTTTATAGTATTGATATAAAACAATGTTCTCGGTTGGTCTATTTGTAAAATTAATATATTCTTGTTTAATCAGTTTTGTTGGAGTTACATCAAACCATTGCGTTACTAGGTGATATGGTGGAATTTTATCATTTAAAAGATACATTATTGGTAAGTTAAAAAAGTAAAAATCTTTGTCAGATACTGTATTTTTAGGTACATAATCGTGAATATAGTCAAAAATATAAGATAATTTCTGATTCATATAAATATTTTTTAAAGGAATATATGAGGTCTCGGATTTGGCCTCGAATACACTACCTTGATAATTTTCAAGCCAGTTATATGGTATTAAAAATTTTACGTATATTATGAAAGATACCATTACAAGCATCCAATAGATCAATAAAATCCTGGCTATTTTGCGCAAATTTTGATTTAATAAAAAGCCGAATGCCAACCCTGCACACAAAAGAATGCTATTCATATTTAAGGCGATAGTAGTGAAAGTATTACTATAAACTATAGCAGCAGCACAAAAAGTAATGAAAATATAAATTTTTGATCCAAAAATGCTACTATTTTTATAAAACATAGCAGCAAACATGATATACAAAATCATAGCTATGGAAAAGCTAATATAAGAGATATATTTAATAATATATAATATAACAGTATTATGAAATAAAACAATATAAGTAAGCGCAGTCAGTCCAATAGCTACGATAGTAAATCGAAATAAGATAGTTGTTCTTGCTGCAATTTGTCCTACCAATGCATCATATAGATATACAATATTTTTTCCAAAATAT
>NZ_CALIIS010000042.1 GCF_938017705.1 uncultured Campylobacter sp. | reverse complement strand
AAGGGGAGATTATGTCATTTATAGATGAAGATTACGTAAATATCGTGCCGCAGGATCTGCTGGAGCGCGGTATACGCTTAAGGGAGGAGTACGGAATTTATGGAATCGCTTGGAGATTTGATGATGTAATGGAGGTGCTAAAAATCGCAAGAGATAGAGATATGCTTATCGTCGGAGGGGATGTATATCGCCTAAGCGGCAATGAGCCCATAATCACATACGATTGCTGGAGTATTGAATCGGAAGATAACGATGCATTTGAAGTAGCAACCCAATATATCACTAATTATCGCGCTAGAAACGGAGATGATTTTGCATACTGCCCAGTCATTAGCCCTGGGCGGGTGCCTAAATGAAAATTTTAGCTTACAATACAGAATATGTTGGTTTTGCTCATCTTCATATAAATATAAAATGTGTGCCGAACTGAATGCCGAAGTGTGCGTAGATGGGATATAAAAGATTTTAGGAGCGATCTTGAAAAGCAACAAAGTAATCCTAATCCTATCGATCGAAAGCGATAGGGATCTATCCGAAACAATAAGCAGCAACGGCATATCTGCAACAAAAGTCTGGCAAAAAGGAGATTTGAAACTAAAAGGTTCTATTTTAAAATACAGAAATTTTGGCTTTAGCATAGAGGAAAAATTTTATGATATACCTTTTGCGGGAGATCTAATTAAAAAATTTTTAGCAGATATAAATGTCGCGAGGAGTATAAAATTACAAAGCGTGAAAAAGCTGCTAAGAGTCGTAGTTTACAGTTATAATAGCATGCCCGGTCTATATTATAATGCAAATTTACTGAAACTATTAGCAGATAATAATGTGGATTTGGACAACGACATATACTGCCTAGATGGATAAATTTGAATCGTTATCGAGACGCATTTATCGATGAAATTCTTTGACTCTGATTGGGCGAAAGATGACAAGCTGTCCTTGGAATTTCATATAAGGATAATTTGAAACCATGAAGCCCGTAAGAATTGTAATGACGATATTTTTTATTATCCTATCGTCTTTAAATTTTCATAAGCTATTGACGGAGGGTGGTTATCGCGGAGGCAAAGTCTATGTCGTAGCCACAACCCAATCCGTCATTATGCAACTACTGCTTATCATAGGATTGA
>NZ_CALIIS010000041.1 GCF_938017705.1 uncultured Campylobacter sp. | reverse complement strand
TTAAACACCTCCTCGTTCGGATCGCTAGATGAAATGGTCGCCGCGGCAAAGGAGCTGCTGGCGAAATAGGTTTCGCCGCGTCAAAGCAAGCTTTGTTTTACGCGCTGCATTAAATTTAGCTGCAGCGGCAGGCTTCTAGTAAATTTCATCGCTAAGCCCTGCGGCACGATAGCGACTAAATTTTATGTTTTCAAAGCGCGGGTTTCGGCGAGTAAAATTTGAGCCGAAATTTAGAAATTTGACTTTAAATTTAAATGTAAAATTTCAAGGTGAAGTATTTTTACGTCAGACGAGGCAGCTGCAAACGAGGCGAGAGAGTGGACTCGCTCGTCCGTAACCGAAGCCAAATGAGCCGCTAACGAAGTGTGACGGAAAAAGACAAGCCGCAAAATAAAATTTAACGCCAAATTTGAACGTAGAAATTTCAAGGCGAAGTATTTTTGTCATAGACGAGGCGGATGAGCAAGGGCAAAGGAGCGTATATATAATACGTGACTGTAGCCCGCAGCGAAATCCAACGAAGTATAGGGCAAAAAGACAAGCCGCTAAATTTAGATTATTCGCCGCTTAGCATTATGTATCCACTCTCACTGATATTCTTAAACCTCACCCCCAGCTCCCGCTTTAGCCGCAGCACGACGTTTTGTATCGCGCCCTTGCTAGAAAGCTCGTTTTCATATACGAACTCCTCGATCATCTCATAGCTCACGAGCTTGTTTAGATTATACGCAAAGAGCCAAAAGAGCTTGTTTTGCAAAAATGAGAGATAAATTTCCTCGCCGTTTTTGTAGATCTTTTCTTTGGCGAGATTTATGCTAGTTTGCGGGCTCAGACGTACGAGCTTCTCGTCCTTTTCGTAGGTTAGAGCCACGAGCAGGCGGCAGAGCGCGGCGATATCGACGGGCTTTTTTAGAAACGACGCCGCGCCGTGCTCGATGCTTTTGATGAGATTGTCGTCGGTGTCGTAGGAGGTAAAGACGATAAATTTTTGCGCGGGTTTGACGCGTATCATCTCCTTCATCATCTCAAAGCCGTTCATCGCGGGCATGTGGATGTCGGTGATGACGATGGCGGGAGCTAGCTTTTTAAAGCGCTCCAGCCCCTCTAGCCCGTCTGCCGCGCCCCAGACGCTGAGGCAGTAGGGCTTTAGACCGCCTATTAGCAGCTCCCTTGCGATCTCGTCGTCCTCGACGATGAGGATGGTTAGGTCTTTAAGTAGCTTTAAATGCTCTTGCATCTCACTCCTTTAAATTTATCTCAAAGCTTAGCTCAAACGTCGTCGGATCGCCCGCGCTTAGTAGCTTGATGTCGCCTGAAAGCTTTTCGTTTGCTAGCTTTTTGCCAAAATACAGCCCGATGCCGCTTCCTTGTTTTTTGGTGGTTTTTGGCTGGGTTAAAATTTTATCCCGAAGCTCCTTACTCACGCCGCTGCCGTAGTCCGTGACGGATATTTTGCGCGTGCCGTTTTCAAATTTGACATCGATAAAAACTTGCCGCTTGGCGATTTCGTCTTTGTACCGCTCCACGACCGCGTCCTTGGCGTTGTGAATGAGGATGAGTAAAATTTGCTGCACAATACCCATCCGCTGCGTGGCCTCTTCATCTTGAAACTCGCACAAGCTTACCGCGACATTTGCCTTGCTAAGCTCGGTGTGCATGAGCTTTAGCAGGTCTTTTATGCAGCGCTGCACGCTAAATTTTTGCGGGCTGTCGCTTGTTTTATAAAAATTTCTAAAAATTTCGATCGTATCGCTTAAAAGCACGGTCGCCGCTTGCCCCTTTTGCAACATACTTTCTAGCGTCGCAGCGTCTAGTTTGCCGTCTTTTTGCAGCATGAGTAGGCTTGAGATCATCAAATTTAGCGAATTAACCGGCTGGATAAACTGATGATTTATGCCGCTGATTAGCTCGCCCGCTTCGCTCATACGGGCTTTATGCTTGAGCAGGGCTTCGTAGTCGTCTTGCAGGTTTTTGATTTTTGAATACATAAAGTTGTGGAGGAAATTCGCCACCAGCGCCAGCGCCGCGAGCGCAAAAAGCAGGATGAGAGCGTTTTTTAGCGCGGAGTTAAGCAGCGCGGCAAGCTCCTTTTCGTTATCGGTGCCTGCGCCTATGAACCAGTTTAGCGTCGGGATCTCGGCGACGGAGATGAAATTTGATCCGATATTTAGGCTCGTGATGTCTTCGTCGCGCAGGAAAATCTCTTTAAATTTATCCTCGATCTGCTTTTTTAGCGCCGCATCCTTCATCGGCGTTAAAATTTCGCCGCCGTGGGTGACGATAAAGGCGTAGGAATCTGGCGCTAGCTTAAATTTTTCCATATTTTTTAGTATGTTTTGCAGTTTTACCACGCCGCAAAACACCCCCGCAAACGAGCCACCATCCATGACGGGCACGCATAAATTTAGCGTCGGCTCGCCTAAAATTTTATGGCGCTGCATAAAATTTACCGTGGGTGCGAGCGTACTTTTGGTCTCCTCAAACCATACAAGCCCCGTGCGCAGGCTCTTTGGCATCGCTTCGTCGCCCTCTAGCTCCTTGCCGTCTACGAAAATCTCTCCGTCCTCGCGCAAAAACTGCAAGGCGTCGAATTCCGCGGAGTTTTCTTTAAAAAGGCGTATGAAGCCGCCGAGCTTTTCGCTATCTTGCGAGATACCCGCGTTTTGCATAAATTTAGCCGCGCGCACCAGGGAGTGCAGCCGCTCATCCAGCCAAAACGAGAAATTCCCGACCATATTTTCGCTAGCGGCGATCTTGTTTTTATCCGCAAGCGCCGTGATCTGCGCCTTGGCGCCCTCGTAGTTTTTCACGCCCAAAAGTACTACGAAAAGGCTCGCGAAAATGATGATGAAGTAAATTTTAAAATTATGCTCGCGTAAGGCTTTCATGCGGCGAGTATAGCAAAATCGGTCTAAATTTAGACCGATTTAAGCTTTTTTGAGAGTTAAAATTTTGCAAACGAACATCGCGGCGAGCACGACGAAGCAGATTCCAAAGCCTATAAGCGTGCACTCTGCCATCGACATAAATTTGCTTGAGGGGATCAGATACCAGCCGTCCTCGTAAAGATCCACGAGATACTTTTGAAAGCCGCTTAGCGTGACGCCGTCGGGAACCAAAGGGCTATCGTAGCCGCAGTCGCCTGTAGGTAAAAACCAATCAGGCGCCCACCGCTCAAGCGGCAAACCAAACGGATAGTGCGGCTCGGTCGAGCAGCCCTGCACGCCGAACGGATCGTCTCCGTGCACGGCGTCGTGGATCTTGGCGAGCTTGACGCTATACATTATGCCCTGGATCGCGCCCCAAAAGGCTAGCAGGTAGCCTACTGCGGCGAGGAGCAAATTTTTAGGATTTATGATCGCAACCAGGCCTCCTAGCGCCATGCACAAAAAGGCAAAGCGGATATAGACGCACTGCTCGCAAGGCGGCATATAGACGTAGTTTTGAAACAGCGAGTGCGCGAGGATAACGAGTCCCACGCTCACCGCTATGAGGATCGCCCACGGCAGGCGGCTACCTCCGAATTTCGCTATTTTTTCCGCAAATTTCATGCCCGCGCCCTATTTTTTGAGCAGCTCTTCTATTAGCTGCGCCATGCCGTCGATGGAGCTGATGGACTTCGTCATGATGAGGTATTTGCCGTTTACGACAAACGCCGGCACGCCTTGGATCTTGGCTACGTCGTAGCTCTCGTCCCATTTTTTAAGCAGTTCGGCGACTTTTGGGTCCTCTAGCTTTTTTTGATAGTCCGCTTCGCTGATGCCGGCCGCGTCAAGCCCGGTTTTTAAAAACGCGGCCTCGTCTTTGCCGTCGCTCCAGCGCTGCTTTTGATCGTGATAGGCTTTGTAGTAGGCAAATTTAGCCTTTTTAAACAGCGAGTTTTCATCTAGCAGGCTCACGCCCTTTTCCTCGTCCATCACGGTTAAGACGGCAAAAATTTTACTCGCTGCCTCGCCGTATTCGCCCTTGGTTTTTAGATGAAACGGCACGTATTTTAAGCCGGAAATTTTCTCAACTACTTTTGGCGTGACGGTTTTGTCGTATTTGTAGCAAAACGGGCATGCGTAGCTAAAGACCTTAACTAGCGTGTTTTGCTCCACGGATAGCGGTTTTTGCAGCTTTACGTAGTCCTCGCCCTCGGTAAACGCGCCCGCGCTAAGGGCGCCAAACATCGCTACGGCTAAAAAGCCTTTGCTAAATTTAGAAAGTAGGTTCATGGAATGCTCCTTAAAATGATTTTGTTTGCGTTAATTTTATATCCTCTCGCCGCCGCAGAACTCACGCTAAGATAAATTTTAGATTAAATTCGTAAAATTTGGACTAAATTTTGGCACAAAAGCCAAAATTTGAAATTATTTTTTACAATTAAGCAAGTTTTAATAAACGCGTGATTTCTACGTTAGCGAGGTTGATTAAAATTACGATATCAAACCAATTCAAAGGAGAATAAGATGAAGCGAACTCTTTCCTCATTTGCGCTAGCTGTGGCGCTTTTAGGCGGTCTAAGCACGGCTGCGCTAGCTATTGGCGGACCTAGCGGCGCGCACATAGACTACGCCGTCCCTGGCAAGATCGGCGAAGTGGTCGTAAACCCATACGACATCGCGCCTCTAACGGCGGTGATCAAAAACGGCGGCTACACGCTAGCAAACGCGAAAGTCACTATCGTGCCAAAGCCAGGCGGTCAGGTTATCAGCTACAAAGTCGCCGACAAGCACCTGCGCACGCACGGCGGAATTCCCGTTTTTGGACTTTATCCCGACTATCAAAACACCGTCGAGGTCGAGTACGATAAAATTTACAAGGGACAAACCGAGCACGTAAAGGAAACCTATAAAATTTACGCTCCGGCGATCTATTTGGAGAGCTCGGGCATGCCGTCTCAAAAGGGCGCGCTGTTTGATAAAATCGAGGTCGTAAAGGCTCCGAGCGCTAAATTTGCTAACCGACTCTACTACGTAAATAACTTCGTAAATAAAACCGGCAAGGGCACCAAGGTCGTGTGGAACAACCCCGCAGGCGGCGCGATCGAGTGGAACTATAGCCCGAACAACTTCATCCTAGACACCAAAGGCGAAGTACGTTGGTATCTGGAGCCGAGTAAAATTTACGACCTCAAGCAGCCCTTTAGCGCGGGCGTCATGATGGGCTTTAAACAAAACGACGACGGCGCAATGACGTGGGGTTACGGGCAGCGATACGCCAAATACGACATAATGGGGCGCGAAATTTTTAATCGCGAGCTGCCTGCTGGCTACAACGACTTCTCGCACTCGATGGACGTTGCGCAAAACGGGCACTACTTCCTCCGCGCAGCAAACGCGAACTATAAACGTGCTGACGGCAAAAACGTCCGCACCGTGCGCGACGTCATCGTCGAGGTCGATAGAGACGGCAACGTCGTGGATGATTTTAGACTGTATGAAATTTTAGATCCGTATCGCGACATCGTGCTAAAAACGCTTGATCAGGGCGCGGTGTGCCTAAACATAGACGCTAGCAAGGCGGGTCACACCGCGAGCACGGACGAGCTAGCCGCGATGGATACGAACGAAAAATGGGGCGACATCGTGGGTTCGGGGCCCGGACGCAACTGGGCGCACGTAAATAGCGTGGATTATGATCCAAGCGACGATAGCATCATCATCTCTAGCCGCCACCAAGACGCCGTCATCAAGATCGGCCGCGACAAAAAAGTCAAATGGATAATGGGCGCGCACAAAGGCTGGAAGGATCAGTTTAAGGGCTACTTGCTCCAGCCGGTAGATAAAGACGGCAAAAAAATAGTCTGCGAGGACGAGTACTCAAAATGCCCGGGATATGAGAGCGAGAAGGGCGGATTTGACTGGCAGTGGACGCAGCACACGGCATTTAGAATCGATAGCAAGTCTAAAAAAGGCGTAGTGTATCTAACCGTCTTTGACAACGGCGACACCCGCGGCATGGAGCAGCCTGCGATGGCGGGTATGAAATACTCCCGCGCGGTCGTTTATAAAATCGACGAAAAAGCTAAAACCGTCGAGCAGCTCTGGGAGTACGGCAAACAGCGCGGCAGCGAGTGGTACAGCTCGGTCACTTCGCTAGCGCAGTATCAAGACGACCTTGATAGCGTGATGGTTTACTCGGCGGTCGCGGGCATGCAGTTTGACATCGCCAAGGGACGCCCCGTCGGCGTGCCTAGCCCTCACATCGACGAGTTTGAATGGGGTGCAAAAGAGCCGTCGATCGAAATCAAAATGACCAATGCGATGGGCTATCAGGCGTTTCCGTTTAGCCTAGAAAAGGCGTTTGAGAAGTAAAATTTTAAAATTTAGCGGTCGTGTTTCGAGCGCGGCCGCTTTTGTTTTAGATTATGGTCAAATTCTACACATCTACTCGATAGAATTTCATCCGAATTTGCTAAATTTTATCCCTCGGTACGGCAAAATTTAGCCGAAAACATAGCTCTTTATTCTAGATAAAATTTAATCATCGGATTTGCGATTTCGCGCTCTGCTTTTGCTATAATTTCGCTCTGCTAAAATTAATAAGCGTTATTTCGGTATAGACGAGGTAGCGCACGGTTTGGATGAAATTTGCATCCCGCTTGGGGCGGGGGACGACGGGTATGAAGTTAATGCGCCCAAAGGATATTCGTGCGGCAAGGCGGCGCAGCAAAGGAGAAAGAGTGGAAAAATCTAGAAAAAAGGAACTCAAAAAGCTCGCGGCGTAGCGGCAGCGAGATGCATTTGAAAAGAGCCTGTCTATGAATAGGGCGGAGTTTGAGGGGCTATTTGAGTTCTTGGGCTAGAGCTTGGCGCATCGCGACTGCGACGGCACGCATAGGCTCACGCTGGAGTTTTTGCGAGCCCGCCGCGCGTCGAATGAAGCGGCGGTTTTAGACTTTTGCGAGCAAAACAGCGGGTATTGCGATTGCGAAGTTCTAAGCAACGTGCAAAATTGCTTCAAGTTTTAGAGGGCTGTGCGCAGGGAGATATGGTTTTGCAAGCATCGTTTCAAAAAGGTGGTGCGTAAAATTTAGTAAAATTTTAGCGGCGCGAGGGCTCAAAAGTAGGGCTAAAGCAACGTTTGCGGTGCGGACTGCCGCCGTGCAATAAGCACAAAGCCCACCGCGCCAAACACGCGGGCCTTTTGTAGAATTAATGCTCTAGTTTTTAAATTTGACGCAAAGGCGGGCAACTCGCCGTCAAAACGGCAATTAAAGCGTGGTGTGATGGGGCTTGTATGGACTTAAGAGCGGTATGCTCGCTTAATTTAACGATACAAGACGGCGCGGAGACCTGGAGTTTGCCCCCTTAAATTTTATTGCGGTAGCCATCAGGCGAACAGAGATATGCTATGGACGTTTTCATTGAGCGAGCTTGCCGCAGACGCTTTGCTGTGCGACAAGCAGGTTGATTGCAAGATTAGGAGAACTCGCACGAAGCGCTTTTGCGCGAGAGGACTTTGCTGCGGTGCCGACGTAAATTTTATCTGCGCGGCATTTAAATTTAGCCTAAAATTTCCCCGACGAAAAACAGCGCCGACATCGCAAACGTGCTGAGCGCGACGACCTTTAGCTGTCCGTCGAAATCGCGGCACTCCTGCACCCGCGAAACGAAAAATAGGTGCCTATTAAGCGGCGCAAAGCTAACTACGTAGAGTAGTTTTACGCCCGGCTCGCCGCGTAAAAGCGAGTAGTATAGCATCAGGCCCGCTCCGCCCGCGATCAGCGCGTAGTGGTAGCGTTTGGCTGCGCGCAGTCCGATACGAACGGGGATCGTGCGCTTGCCCTTGAGCGCGTCGTTTTGGATGTCGCGCATGTTGTTTAGATTTAGCACGGCGGTGCTTAGCATCCCGCACGCGCACGCAGGCAGCAGCAGCGCCGCATCTAGCGAGTGGGCATATAAAAAATACGAGCCCAGCACGCTCAAAAGCCCAAAAAACAAAAACACGAAAACGTCGCCGAGCCCTTTATAGCCGTATGCGCCCACGCCCACGGTGTAGCGGATCGCGGCGTATATCGACGCACCGCCCAGCGCCAAAAATAGAGCCACGAGATAAAACCGCTCGCCGAACGCCAAAACGCTTAGCGCGAGGCTCGAAAATGCCGAAAGCAGCGCCGTAACGACGATGACGCGCTTCATCTGCTCGGCGCTCATCTGCCCCGTTTGGATCGCTCGGCGCGGCCCCAGCCTGCCATCGTCGTCGGCGCCCTTTATTGCGTCGCCGTAGTCGTTGGCGTAGTCGCTGAGTACCTGAAACAGCAGCGTCGTAAGCAGCGCCAGTGCGAAAATATCCGCTCTAAATACGCCCGCGCTGCAAGCCGCGCCGCTACCGAGCAGTACGCCCGAGACGCTAAGCGGCAGCGATCTAAGGCGAGCTGATGCGTAAAGAGCCTTTGCGGTTATCATTTTTTACCTTTTTTTGATTTTTAGAGCCGAATTTACGGCGAATCCGAGATAAAATTTAGCGGAAAAACGCCAAAAATATCATAAATTTAGACTATTCGTAGAGTAAATTTTATTTAAATTCGCCTTTTTAATATAAATAGCGGTAAAATAGAGCCAAAAATTTTAGGAATTGTGATGAAAAAAGTTCTTACCGTTCAAGATATATCCTGCGTGGGCAAGGTTTCGCTGACCGTCGCCTTGCCGATACTTAGCGCGATGGGGATGAGCACGAGCGTGATCCCTACGGCGGTTTTATCGATGCATACGGGCTTTTCGGGCTACACCTTTTGCGATCTAAGCTCTCAAATACGCGCGATCATGGCGCATTGGAAAGACCGCGGAGTGGTATTTGACGGCATCTACACGGGCTTTTTGGGCTCGGCGGCGCAGATCGAGATTATGAGTGAGCTATTTGCGAGCTTCGGCGGCGCGGGCAAGACTATTTTAGTAGATCCTTGCATGGGCGATAACGGCGTGTTTTATCCGGGCTTTAATGAGGATTTTGCCCGTATGATGGCGCTTCTGTGCGCTCAGGCCGATGTAATCACGCCCAATATCACCGAGGCCTGCGCGATTACAGGAGTGCCGTACCGAGAGGATGCGGATAGGGATTTCATCATGGATCTGCTTGCAAGGCTTCGAGAGTTGGGCGCCAGGCAGGTTATTTTAAAGGGCATCGGCTACATCGCCGATCAGTGCGGGGTTTTCAGCTACGATGCGCGCACGGGCAGGACGAACGAGTATTTTCACGAGCTGCTGCCGGTTAAATTTAACGGCACCGGCGATATTTTCGCCGCCGTAGCCTTCGGCGCGATAATGCGCGGCAAGTCGCTGGAAACGGCGGTTCGAGTCGCTGCGGACTTCGTCGTCAGCACGATCAAAGAGACGATGAGCGACGAGGAGCGCAAGGACTACGAAGGGGTCGATTTCGAAGCGATAATTCCCGAGCTGGTGAGGAAAATCTAAGTTCTAGACGGATTTGGAACTCGCCGCGCGGACAGAGGATTTGTGGCAGAGCTTTGAAATTTTACCGCAAAAGGAAATTCCTAAATTTCATCTGCGGCGTGAAATTTTAAAATTTCAAAATTATGTGTCGTGTGGGGGATGGAATTCTATAGGCGATGTGGAATTTTAGAATTCATGCATTGCACGGGCTTATAATTTTATCTCCTGCATAAAATTTTAAAATTTGCACCGACGTAAAGATGCGAAATTTGTCGGCTAGCGCGGAATTCTAAACGCAAGGCTACAGCGAATTTATCTGCTTGCGAGCTTGAGCTGCATTTTGAAATTTCGTACAAAATCTGCTTAAAATTTTATTTCCACAAGCCGTGCATTCATAAAGTATTCTCAAAATTTAGATTAAAATCCGTATTTAAATCCTATATTTATTTAAAATTTTAGCGATTATTAGAGAGGATGCTTGAAGAATTAAATAAAGATGGATATAAAATTAACGGCACTAAATTGCAATATCTGATAGCGAAAAATGAGATGATACGGAAAATTTTATGAGATACCAAGCATCAAGACGGCTACACTATAGCGGTTACTATGAGCGGCAGCGATACGGATAAGATAAATACTTACACAGAAAAAGAAGGATTGTAATAGCAAAGACGATTGGAATTTGAATGTGTAAAAAAGCACTTAATTAAATTTTTCTAATCATTTGGCGAGATTATATGATTTTAAAATTTAAATTAAGAAGGATGACATAGTCGTGAAATTTAAATATGAGCGTCGGCGCAAAATAGCCGCGGAGCGGATCGGCTAGCTCCGCTAAAAGCGGCGTATAAAGGGTAAATTTAAAATCGAAGCTTTGCCGAATTTTAAATTTACCCGATTTGCCTCGCTATAAAATTTATTCGCCCAGGAAGTATTTCAAATCCGCCTGCGCGTCGCCGCTGATTAGGCGAAGGCCGAAATTTTGCACCAAAAAGCCCAAAATTTCGTCGTTGAAAAACTCAGGTACCGTAGGGCCCACGTTGATATTTTTAACGCCCAGACTAAACAGCGCAAGCAGGATGATGACCGCCTTTTGCTCCATCCACATCAGCACGATCGAGACCGGCAGGTCGTTTACGGCGATGCCCGTAGCATCGCTAAGCGCCAAGGCGATCTTGACCGCGCCGTTGCTGTCGTTGCACTGACCTAGATCGATATAGCGCGGAAGCTCGGTGCCGGGTACGGTTCCGAAATCCACGTCGTTGAAGCGGAATTTGCCGCAGCTAGAGGTCAAAATCACGCAGTCCTTCGGCAAGCTAAGCGCTAGCTCGCGGTAATACTCGCGTCCCTTGCCCGGCGCATCGCAGCCTGCGATGACGAAAAAGCGGCGGATTTTGCCAGATTTGATCGCGTCTAAAATTTGCGGCGCAAGGCTCAAAATCGTCTTGTAGTGTCCGCCCGTCACTAAGCTCTCGTCGCTGTCCATACTCACGTCGCCGCACGCAAGCGCGCACTCGATAAGCGGCGTAAAATCGTCGTTTTGGATATGTTTGACGCCGTCCGTGCCCGCGATAGAGTAGCCAAACAGCCTGTCTGCGTAGCTACAGGACGAGCGAAGCGGCACGATGCAGTTCGTGGTCATCAAAATAGCGCCTTTAAATTCGTTAAAAAGCTTGGTCTGATCGAACCATGCCTTGCCGACGTTGCCCTTTAGGTGCGGATACTTGCGAAGCTGCGGATAGCCGTGCGCAGGAAGCATCTCGGAGTGGGTGTAGATATTGATGCCCTTGCCTTCGGTCGCTTTTAGTAGCGCCTCAAGAGCATGCAGGTTGTGTCCGCTAACCAAAATCGCCTTGCCCTCGACCTTGTTTTGACTAACTTTAACCGGGGTCGGCACGCCGAATTTTGCGGTATGCGCCTCGCTTAAGATATCCATCATCTGCACGCCCGCGCTTCCGACGGCCATCAGCTGCGCGATATGCTCGTCAAAGTTAAAATTTGAGTTCGTCAGCGTGAAATACAGCGTGTCCGCCATAACGGTATCGACCGCGCTAGTATCGGCGCCGAGCTCGTGCGCGTGGTGGCGGTAGGCGCTAAGCCCTTTAAGCCCGAAAACCATAGTGTCTTGAAGTAACGCTAGCGTCGAGGTTTTACCGCAGGTGCCCTTGCTTTGGCCCTTTGCGCCGCAGCCCTCGGGTGCGCTCATTTGACACTGATGACAGAACATCTCTAGATTGTCGCTCATAGAAAATCCTTTGTAAAAAAATTTAGTTGGTAATTTTAAGATTTTATTTAGGCAAAAAAATTGATTATAATCAAGAAATAGCTAAATTTTATCAAAGTTGCTTCTAAAATGAGAACGATTTGAAATTTAAACCCATGCGGCGTGCGGTGCGAATAGCGCAACGAGCGTGCTGCTGTGAAGCAAACGCCTATAGCCGTATACTATCGCGAAGTAAACGCTTACGACCAAATTGCTGCCGAGCACGCGATTTTGCGACGAGACACTCTCCTCTAGTCGAGCGTTTTAAGTAAAAGCGTATTTAAGCCGACCTAAACGCGGCTCTGCATTATATTCTAGCACTTAATCGGAATCTACGATATGAGTTTAAATATAAGTAAATTATTATAAAATCTTTAAAATATTTAATTAAATTTTCATTTAAAGGTTATTATAATTAAACAATTTTTTTATAAAAACCAAACCATAAAGAAAGGAATCGTATGAGAAAGCTAAATTTCAAAGGAGCCCATGTGCTGTCTGCAGCAGTTTGCGCCGTGCTATTTGCAAATGTCTGTGAAGCACAGTATATAGAACCCGGTAAAATAGGCGATATAAAAAGCTGGGAGACGGACGAGTATAAAGCGTACTGAGGTCTAAGCAGTATGAATGCATCGGTAGCCTACGCTAAAGGCGCCACCGGTAGAGATGTAAAACTCGGCGTGGTCGATTCGGGTATGCTTCTAAGCCATCAAGAATTCGCAGGAGGCAGGATTACGGGGACGACTGCGAAAGGCGAGTACTCCAAAGACGGCATGCGTTACCCAGACGCAGAATTCGGTAACGCGCCCTTTAAACAAAAAGGCAGCGACGAAAAAGACAAGACGGACAAGGGCGAATTTAGAAAAGGACAAAAATTTGAAACTAACGGCAATTGGACGGCTGGTATAAACGACTCGCACGGCACACACGTAGGAGGTACGATAGGGGCCAATCGCGACGGAAGAGGCACGCACGGAGTGGCATGGGAGTCGAGATTATACTCGGGAAACACGGGCGGAAACGACGGCATGACCTACGGCCCAAATCAAGACTACGGATACTTCTATGCCGTATATAATGAGCTTGCTAAATCGGGCGTAAGGGCGATAAATAATAGCTGGGGATCGAATAGAAGGGTAAATTCCTCCTATCCCAGTGCAGAAGGTTATTATAGTCCCGGCACGGCGACAAATCCTACCGAGCCCAAACATCATCTATATCTAAGAGATCTAAACGCTGCCAAAAAAGCTTATTATCAATTCGTAGCGGGCGGCCAAAAAAGCTTCATAGACGCCGCATACGAAGTCGCTAAAAAATACAGAATAATCCAAGTCTTTACCGCGGGCAATAGAGATGGCATGGAAGAATCCTACACAAGGGCGATGCTGCCGTATTTTCGCCCCGACGCGGAAAAGCTATGGCTAAACGTAACGGGACAGACCGATAGCAATACTCAAAGATTTAACACTGCGGGGCATTCGAAATGGTGGACCATAGCGGCACCGGGGGTGAAAGTAAAATCCTCTATCGTGGACGTTAAAACGGGCAAGGCAGGATACGCTTCTTGGGGCGGCACGTCGATGGCGGCGCCTCACGTAACGGGAGCTTTGGGCGTCATAATGTCTAGATATAGCTATATGACGAACGAGCAAGCAAGAGACGTCTTGCTAACGACGGCGAGACAGACGAAGTATTCGTTTAAAAAGAACGACACTAGCAGGCTTTCGGGCTGGACGAGCGAGCTTGGAGTGCCCGATAAAAGATGGGGCTGGGGCATAGTAGATCTCGGCAAGGCGATGTTCGGACCGGGTCAGTTTCTAGGGAAATTCGACGTAAATATGGACGTAGATGACGTCTGGTCCAACGACATCTCGGACAAGGCGATAAAATTTAGAAAGACCGAGGACGATGCGGATGCGGCGGCTTGGGCGGTGCGCAAAGCACAGCTCGATGCCAAGGGCGGAAATTTGACCACGGAAGAGAGGGCCGAATACAATGTAGAGCTAGCCAGAGAGCAAGCGCGAGCGCATAGAGCGGCGGAAGGCTATAAAGGAACGTTGATAAAAAGAGGCGGCGGCACGCTAACGCTTGCTGGCGATAATACTTACAGCGGCGATACGATTATAAAAGGCGGGCAAATTACTGCTCTGAATCAGTCTTTAAATAGCAAGGTGACCGTAGAAAACGGCGGCGCCCTGAATATCAAAAATAGCCTAACTGTTCAAGAGGTCAAAACCGACATACTCCAAAAGCCGAAAGAATTCGTAAATAAAACCAGAACCGCCACTTCAGATACCGTCACGGCGACGATAAAGCAAGGCGGCAGATACGTCATATCACATCCCGGCATAGTCGGCATGTCTTCGGCAGGTGCTACAAATTTAAACCTTACGTTTGAAAAAAATTCCATCGTGGATCTAGAAAATCCTCTTTTCGAAGATGCGCAAAAAATATATAAAGATCCTGCAAAATCAAAGAGATACTGGGTAGAAGGCAGCTTCAGAGGCTACGATCAGACAATCTTAAGAGAATACGCGTTTTTTGATTTAGTTAAAAATTTTAACGACTCCAAGCTAGAGTTCACTTTCAAAAAGGGCAGCGGGGGCATGGTGGATTTCGCAAAGGGTAAAAATCAAAAACTTATCGCCGCTGCGATAGAAAGCTCAAGCGGTCAGCCCGCCCTATTGAGCGCTTTTAGAAGCAGGCCTGCAGTACAAACGAGCGATCTATATAGAAATTTCATCTTCGCTACGCCGCAGCAAGCCTCCGACACGCTAAAAACGTTCGCGAACGAGGCAAATTTCGCCGCACAAAATGCAGCCGTGATCGATAACGTACTGATCCGAAACGCCGTCTTAAACCGCAAAAGAAATTTTAATGCGTTAAGCATAGATGAGGAAATGGGGATCAACTTCTGGGCGAACACTGCGGGAAACGTCATGAAATTTAACTCGGATGAGGGAAGCGGGGATTTCAAATCCACGTCCGTGACGCAGCTTGTCGGCTTAGACGGCGCGCTGAGTGAGAGTTTAAGACTGGGGGTCGTGCTGGGTACAGGAAAAACCAAAACCAAAGAAGACGGCAGCAAAGAGTTTGATCACACGAACAGACACGCGGGACTTTACGCGCAAGTGGGCTTAGAGACCGTTAAATTTGATCTGGGCGCCGTATATACGGATATAAAACGTAAAAAAACCGGCAGCTCCACGATAGTGCAATACACTGTGAACAATGGCGCCAAGAGCGATGAAAAGCTTGTAAATATGTTTGCTAGCGCGACATACGGCGGCTTTAACGGCGAAAATTTCGAGATAAATCCGTATTTGGGTGTCTCTCGCATCTATGCTAGAACGGGCGGCATGAGCGAAAATGTGGGTCCATTCGTGATGAGCACGGATAAAAAATCTAGAAACATGAATATCCTAACGGTGGGTATCAGTCCGAGCGTGCCGTTTAAAATAGGCGGTATGAGCTCGTCCGCACAGCTCGATCTAGCCTACAATAGATTTTTCGGCGACACGAGACCGGGCGCGGGAGTGAATGTCGCAAACGCAGGATACGTGGATCTAGAGGGCAAAGAGCTTAGAGACTTCGCCACCGCAGGCGTGGGCGTGAAGACTATGATATTTAAAAACACGAGCCTTAGGCTATCTTACACCGGCGCGTTCGGAAACGACGTGAAATCAAATAGCCTAAACGCCAAGATCGAGGTTTCGTTTTAACCCGCTTCGCCCTACTGCAAAGCGGCGGCAAATTTCAAGCCTTCAAAAGCAAAGCGGCGGGCTAGAGTAAAATTTACTTTAGCCCCCGCGGCGCTTGAAATTTTAAAATTTAACTGTAGTGTAACACCGTAATAAGCAATTGCTAAACAGTCATATCTATGTAGCTAAAAAGGTTTAAAAACCCATTTTCTATGTGATTGTGACATAAGCTATTTCGGCAAAACAGAATGCCTTAGCTCATCAGGCATCTTTGCAGGCGGAATGATCAAAAATGTAGACTAAATAAATTTAACTACACATCCTGTCCGCACAACGATTTTTGAAATTTCATATGGGCGAATTTTACTAGTTCATTACTACTTTGAAATCAAAAAGCGACTTTTGTAGAGAATATTTTAGCTTTACTTGTATTAAATTTAGGATAGGAATATAATCAATAACAAATGCATTCGAATATCGATAAATTAAAATAGTTTTGAATACAAGTGGCTCCGGATGCTGGATTCGAACCAGCGACCAAGCGGTTAACAGCCGCCTACTCTACCGCTGAGCTAATCCGGAACGCGTAGAATGGATGGTGCGGATGAAAGGACTTGAACCTTCATGCCGTGAGGCGCCAGATCCTAAGTCTGGTGTGTCTGCCAATTTCACCACATCCGCAAAAAAGAAAGCGCATATTAGCTAAATAGCTCTTAATATGAGCTTAATATGGTACGCCCAAGAGGATTCGAACCTCTGACCTACGGCTTAGAAGGCCGTTGCTCTATCCTACTGAGCTATGAGCGCAAATTATCGAATCAGTGGTACGCTCGAAAGGAGTCGAACCTTCAACCTACAGATCCGAAGTCTGTTGCTCTATCCAATTGAGCTACGAGCGCATAAAGTGGGGTGAGTTGTGGGAATCGAACCCACGACCCTCAGGACCACAATCTGATGCTCTAACCTACTGAGCTAAACTCACCACAATGGTCGGAGCGAAAGGATTCGAACCTTCGACCCTCTGGTCCCAAACCAGATGCGCTACCAGCCTGCGCTACGCTCCGAAGATTTTCGTGGATTGAATGAAAAGCGTATTATATATATTTTTTCTTAAATTCCGCTTTTTACGGCTTTAAATTTAATGAAATTTAGCAAGCCTCATCTGTTTTTCTAAATTTTTCAACAAAATTTGCATCAGCGCTAGCCCCTTCGTGCGGTGCGAAATTTTAAATTTCACCTCAGCGGGCAGCTCTCCGATTGTGCGGTCAAATCCACGCGGAACAAACATAAAATCGTATCCGAAGCCGTTGTGACCGCGCTGCTGCGTTATCGCCGTGCCGTGCATGAAGCCGTGCGTACAAAACTCGCCCAAATCGCATTTTAGCGCGATCGCCGCCGTGTAATGCGCGGGCGACGAATCTAAGCTTAAAGCCCTCAGCTTCCTTGCTAATTTCTCGCGATTGCTCGCATCCGTTGCACCCGCTCCGCTAAAGCGCGCCGAAAATATCCCCGGAGCCCCGCCCAGCGCGTCCACGCAGATACCGCTATCATCGCTTAGTACGAAAAATTCGCTCTGCAAATTTTTACTTTTTAGCGCCTCAAACACGGCGCGAACTTTAATAAGCGCGTTTTGTTTGAAGCTCGTGCCGTCCTCTTCGATCTCAAACGGGCGCAACACCTCCGCCAGTGCGTAAATTTCGTGATTTTTGAAAAATTCTTTTATCTCGCTCACCTTGTCCGCATTGCTCGTCGCAAGTAAAATTTTCATCCTCGCTCCTTAAATTTAAGCCGCCATTTTACCCAAAATCAAAGAATTCATTACGATTTTTGGCTATAATCGGCACAAATTTCATATTATTTGAGGTCTAAGATTATGCTAAAAAGCGTTCTTCCGCTTAGTTTTATCATCGCTACGAGGTTTTTTGGATTATTTATTTTGCTACCCGTGCTTAGCCTATATGCATTGAGCTTACACGGCGCAAACGAAAGCCTAGTGGGGCTACTTTTTGGAATTTATGCGATTATGCAAGTGATTTTGCAAACGCCATTTGGAGTGCTAAGCGATAAGATCGGACGTAAAAAAACCCTTGCGATAGGACTGGCGCTTTTTATCCTGGGCGCTTGCGTTTGCGCGGCTAGCGAGAGCATTTATACGATGATTTTTGGGCGTTTTTTGCAAGGCTGCGGTGCTGTAGGAGCCGTAGCTACCGCACTAATTAGCGATTTTACGCGGGAGGAAGAGCGCGGTAAGGCGATGGCGGTAATGGGCGCGATGATAGGCGTGAGCTTTGGCGTAGCAATGATTTTAAGTCCGCTTTTAAGCGCCAAATTTGGACTTGCCAGCCTATTTCATCTAAGTTCGGCGCTTACGCTTTTATGTTTAGTACTACTTTTTTTCGTAGTACCTACCGAACCGCATATCCGCTCCCTGCGCCAAAAGGTCCCGCTCGGCTCACTTTTGAGCGATAAAAATTTAATGCTTATGAATTTAACGAATTTTTTTCAAAAAGCTTTCATGACGGCAGCGTTTTTTCTAATTCCAATTTTGCTCGTGCAAAAATTCGGACTTTCCAAAAGTGATTTGACTAAAATTTATGCTCTAGGCGCTATTTTCGGCTTTACCGCGATGGGCGCGAGCGGTGCTTTAGGCGAAAAGCGCGCACTAGCTAAGCAAATTCTACTTATTGGTATTTGCTTTTTCATCGCTTCGTATTTGATTTTTGCGTTTGCCAGCGGGGCGAGCGCTTTCGTGGTGGGTGTGATGCTCTTTTTCGTGGGATTTAACGCGCATGAGCCCATTATGCAAAGCCTTGCGTCCAAATTTGCCAAAGTCGCTCAAAAAGGCGCCGCGCTTGGGATTTTTAATTCGTTTGGATTTTTTGGCAGTTTTTTGGGTGGGCTATGCGGTGGCGCACTTTTTGGCAAAATCGGCATCGAAGCGCTAGGCATTGGCGTCGCGGTTTTGGGTGTGATCTGGCTTGTGCTACTTTCTAGGCTGAGCGATCCAAAACTTTTTAAGAATTTATACTTTCCTAAAGGCGGCGATTTTTCCACACTACAGGGCGTAAAGGGCATTATTGAAATTTACGAGACCGATGGCGAACTCGTTGTGAAATTTAACTCGAAACTGATAAATGAAGATCGAATTTATAAAATCGTAGGAGGCAAATGATGGAATTTGAAAAATTTGAAAGCGCGATGGAGCGCTTCGCAAAGACGGTGCAAAAGTCTTCGCGTATCGAAAAAGTCGCGATCACGCAGGCGCTGGGGCGTATTTTAGCTACCGACGTCGCGGCGCCTTTTAGCACTCCGCGCCGCCCGACCGCCGCGATGGACGGCTACGCGCTAAAGGGCGCGGATCTAAGCGAGGGAGCGAAATTTAAGATCGTCGGCACGACGCCTGCAGGCAAGATGCCTGGCGCCGCGGCAAAGGCGGGCGAGTGCGTCAAGACCTTCACCGGCGGGCTCATGTGCGAGGGCAGCGACACGCTTCTGCCGATCGAAAACGTGCAGGTACAAGGCGGCGAAATCGTCGTCATAAAGCCTGTCGCGGCGGGCTTTGCCGTGCGCGCGGCGGGCGAGAGCTACCGCGAGGGCGAGCTTTTGCTTCGTAGCGGCACGAAGCTCGGCTTTTCGCAGATCGCGCTGCTAGCCGAGCTAGGGCTATTTCACATAAGCGTATTCGTCCGCCCAAAAGTAGCGATCCTAGCCACCGGCAGCGAAATTAAGGATCTGGGCGAAAAACTCGAAAACGACGCTCAAATTTACAGCTCCAACCACATCGCGCTTGCAAATTTAGTAACGCAGCTAGGCTGCGAAGCGATGATAATGCCTCTAGTACGCGACGACGAAAAAGAGCTAGAAGGCGCGATCCTATCGGCTTTACAGAGCGCCGACATACTTCTAACTAGCGGCGGAGTGAGCGTCGGAGACTACGACTTCGTGCAAAGCACGCTACAATCAAAATTTGAGCTAATCGTAAAAGGTGCGGCGATCAAACCGGGCCGCCACGTGCGCGTAGCCAAAACCGGCGAAAAATATATCTTCGCATTCCCCGGCTTCCCGCTCTCGGCGCTCATTACGTGCATTTTGTTTCTACGCGTATTTTTACAAAGATCTTTTGGCGTGCGCGAAAATACGGAATTTAGCGCGATCTTAGATCACGACTACGTAAAAAAGACGCCGTGGCTGGAGTTTATGCCCGCCGTCTTGCAAAACAGAGAAGGGCGACTTTTTGTTAGCCTGCAAAGCAAAAAGCAGGGCTCCAGCGCGATTTTGAATAATTTAGACGACGATAGCGTCCTGCTCGTAGCGCCGCTAGAGGTCGAGGAGCTCAAAAAAGGCGAGCTCGTGCGCGTAATCTCGGTACCTAAAATTTAGGGCGTAGCGTTTCGGCGATAGTTGCGGCAGCGGACGGAATTTTAACTGCCGCGAGGGTTAAAATTTTGCTGTCGCGAGGCGCTAAATTTAGCCGCGAAGGCTCTGCTTTGTGGTCTTGGAAAATTGAAATTTAGACCCAAATCGCGTCGCGGCAGGCTCATTAGAATTTTTACCGCACGTCGTATCAGAACAAGCAAGCGCAGCAAATCTTTGCCGTCGCGCAACTTCAGTTCCAAGTTGCTTTGCGGGTGAAATTCGAGTATTTGCGGGAGATAAAGCGAAAATGAAATATAAACTTTATGGCGCTCCGGCGGGCGTTTTCGGCGAATACAAAGCAGGTGCAAAATGAGCCAAACCCACCCTTTTAAGCCGATTTTCGATCAAAATTCTAAAATTTTAATCCTCGGCTCCTTTCCCTCCGTCGTTTCTCGTAAATTTGGCTTTTACTACGCAAATCCGCAAAATCGCTTCTGGCGGGTGCTGGCGCAAATTTTAAACGCGCCGCCGCCTGCGAGCACGGATGAAAAGATAAAATTCCTGCTCGCCCGCGGCATCGCCATCTACGACGCGGCGATCTGCTGCGAGATAAAGGGCTCGAGCGACGCCAAAATGACCGTCGTCGAGCCCGCAAATTTGGAGCCGATCTTTAGCGGAGCGCGCATCGTGCAGGTGTTCGCAAACGGCGGCAAGGCGCACGAAATCTGCGAAAAACATCTAAAAACTCAAATTTTAAACGCAACGGGCAGAGAGCCGATCAAGCTACCCTCGACTAGCCCTGCAAATGCAAATTTTAGTTTTGAAAGGCTCGTGCGCGAGTGGACGATCGTCGCGGATGTGTTAAAGCGCGCCGAAATTTAGCGTTCGGCTCCGTTAAACGGCGCGCGACAGGCTTACGGGGACGGCTTGCGCTCCGCCCGCATCATAAACCAAATCCACAGTCCAAACTCCGTGAGGATTTATCTAAAATTTAGCTTCAAATTTTAAAATTCTTCAAATTTAACCGAGCCAAAGGAAGCAAAATATAAAAACCCGCAAAACCGCGCAAAATTCTCTCAATTTGGGCTTAAATTTAATACGAAATTTTAACTTTTCAAGCGCATTAAAGTTCCTGCTTCTACTTCCGTTTTTAGCGCTGGGCGCGCAAGCTCTGGAACCAAAAATCATAATGCAGCCCGAGCCGGTCCTGAAAAACGGTCTGTATTTCGTAGCGGACAAGCCCTACAGCGGGACGCTCAAGGTGCTGCACTACAGCGCCGAGGATCTCTACGACGTAAATTTTATGGGCGTCGTCTACCCCAGAGCAAAGCCGCTGCCGCCGACGCTAATTCGCGAGATCGACGTAAAGGATGGCACTGCGGTGCTTCAGTGCGACTACTTTGACGGCAGAGATAAGCCCTCAAACGAATATCCGCTAAAAAACGGCCTGTACGACGGCGTCGCAAAAAGCTACTACGTAGACGGCGGCGAGCTGAAGTCGCAGAGCGAATACAAAGCCGGCAAGCGCGAGGGCTTTTACAAGCTGTATTATCAGGGAAGCGGCAAGCTAAAGCAGCAGGGCGCGTATAAAGCGGATAGGCGCGAGGGCGTTTTCACCGACTACTACGAAAGCGGCGAAGTAAGCGCGCGCCATCCGTATAAGGGCGGGCTGCGAAACGACAAGGACGTGGATTATTACAAAAGCGGCAAAGTGCGCGGGGAGCGAAGCTATAAAGGGGGTAAGAGACAGGGCGTAGAGAGATGGTATCACGATAACGGCGCACTAAGAGAGATGGGCGCAAACACGGGCTTTATGAAACATATCACGAAAACGGTGCGCTCAAGGCTAGAGTTACGTTCAAGGATGGTCTGGAGACGGGCACGGCGAAGCACTACTATGCAGACGGCAAGCTCGAAGCCGAGGGCGAGTTTGAGCGCGGCAGGCTCGTGCGCGCTAAAAAATACGACGAAAGCGGCAAACTAATCAGCGACAAATCCGATAAAAACGGCCTAGCGAGGGAATAAAGCGGGCTAAATTTTAAAATTTTAAGCGGATTTGGAATTTTGGATAGGCTTAAATTTTTAAGCAGCTTTGGCTTTATATTTTGCGTTTCGAGCAGATGCGGCTTTGAATTTTTAGCAGTCGCGGCTTTATATTTTTGGCGGTCGTGTCTCCGCATTTTCAGTACTCACGGCTTCGTACCTTAAGCTAGCGAGATTTTGCGTTTTGAAGCGTAGGCTTCACGTCTCGGACAAATTTTGGGCTCCACGCTTTAAACGGACGGGCGAGGCTTTGCACTTCGAGCGAGCATGGCTTTATTTTTGAAGTACGGTTTAAAATTTTAAATGAGCGCAGCCTTGCGCTTTTGTTTTTTCGGCTTGCATATACCGCGCGCCAAGTGCCATCTTTAAATGATGCAGCTTTTTATTTGTGAAGCGATGTACTGCGTTTAAACGAGTAAAATTCTACGCCTAGCGCCTTTATGGGGCGCACGAATACGGCTTGGCGCTTTAATTAACGAGGTCTCGTGCAGCGCAGCTCGTCGCACAATTTGAGCTGATGCGGTTAAAATCCCACGCTGTATTTTGGCACACATAGCGCGCATGTATCGCCTGACGCGGCATAGCTTGGTTTCGATGCGGCTTGTCTTTTCCGCGCAACGAGCAGCTTTGGCGGGTGCAAATTTTTAAAATTTAAAGCGGAATTCCAAGCCGAAACGGCACTGAAATTTCAACCGCCAAAAAGGTAAAATTCAACGATCAAATTTTGTTAAATTTAGCCCACGGTTCGCAAGCCGTGCTATTCAGGCCCAAATTCAAATTCACCGCAACCTTGTCTTTGGCGCGGCAA
>NZ_CALIIS010000040.1 GCF_938017705.1 uncultured Campylobacter sp. | reverse complement strand
GTGAGCATGATGATGATGAGTACCGGCGTCAGGTCGGTTACATCGAGCAGGCGTGTCCGTTGTTCAGTGGAACCGTGCGCGCCAAGGTTGCGAGTCTGGCGTCGCTAAATAAAAATGCGATAAGGCGCAACGTAAGCATGCTCACGATCGACAGATACAACGAGGGCAGCGATGCCGCATATATCCAGCATGAAATCGAGCTCGTAAAATACGATCTGCCGCTATCCGTGCAGGCTAAGTTAATGGACGACCCAGAGCAGCTTGAGCCAGCGTATAGCTCTACGTTTCGCTACTCCTATCTGATCGAAGGCAAATATTTTAAGCGCTTAAAAGATCACGACGAGCTGCGCAGATCGCACCGCCTAAGCGTGCCGATCGAGTACCCCGCGCGTATAGCGGTCGATAGCGGGATCAAAAGCGAGCGCGATGCGAAAATGGATACCGACATACAAGGACTCATCGTAATGCCGCTAATGATGCCGGTGCTGCTTTTAGGCAGTATCCTAGACGGCTGAAATCGGCTGAATCACGGAAGTGAAATTTAATTGATTTAAATTATGAGGTAGTGGCGGACAGAGAGGGATTTGAACCCTAGATTTCTCTTTTTGCTGAATGAATTTTCTTCATGAAAAGTATCTATTTCATATTTTTATTTTCTATTTAATACATTTTTAAGCATAATTTAAGTAAATATATTGTATAATTCACTCATAAATCAAAAGGGCAAAGCCTAAAAGGAGAAAAAGATGAAAAAGCAAGTTTTGACAAAGGTTCAAGATTTTAACGGCAACGTTTTCTACGTTGAGAGAAAAAGAATTCAGATCGAGCGTGTCAGGGAGTATGGAGAGATTGAAAAATATGCTACTTTTGACGGCAACGGATATGATAGATACAATCGTCGCTTGGGCTATATTTTAGAAACTAGGGTTTATTTTGGTGATTTTGATATGAGCTGGAAAGATGCCACTAGCGGTGTTGCTACTGCGAAAAATCGAGATGGCAAAGAAGTGAGATTTATTGTAGAGGATGAAAATCTACAAAATTCAATTACAAAATTCGTGGAGGAGTAAAAAAAATGCAAAATTTAGTAAGCGGTTGGCA
>NZ_CALIIS010000039.1 GCF_938017705.1 uncultured Campylobacter sp. | reverse complement strand
AAATTTGATGTAAATCCTGTCGGGCGCAGCGCAGTACGGCGGCAGAATTTTAACGTAATCCCGCGCGGCGCGGCAGTAGAGCTTAACGCTGATCTGACGCGATGCGGCTCCGCACGATACGGCTTAGCGATGGAATTTATACGACCGCCGGGCGCGGTTAAATTTTGTGCCGCCCGACACGGCTTGGAATTTTCAGAATTTAATGCGGCGGCTCGGTGCGATTAAATTTCGCGCTGTTTTAATTTAAGAGCATTTAAAATTTCATGCCGTTTTATTTAGGAGCGTTAGAATTTCATATCGCCGCATTACGGTGCCTGTCGCGCGAAATTTTATCTCGGCGGCGATAATTCTAAGCGGATACGGTTTGGCGCGGCGCGCAAGCAGATCCGACCGCCAAAGCCCAAATCCGCTTAAATTTAAAATTCCAAGCCCGTTTGGGTTAAATTTCAAACCTAGCGCCCGTTTAAGGCGCATGCAGGGCGAGCATAAATACGCGCGCCGTCCAAACGGCGCATGGACGAAACGATCCGCCTCGCCCTATCGCGCCGGCGAACCTAGATAAATTTCAAATGCGCCGGCGATCCTGCTGCGATGTACCGCGACATGCTTTTGCAAATCTCGCGCCGAAATACCAATTTGCGACTTGTGTTTCGGCAATATACCGCGGTTGCGCACGAGCGAAATGCCCGCCTAAATTTTACCCGCTCGCTTCTCGCAAGCGCTTGCATGCGCTCCGTATTTATACGCGGCGCGACGCCGCATCCACGACGCAAAAATGAAGCGGTTCGTGCGCGCGACACAAAAACGCAGCGGCGCGAAATACAGAGGTGCAGGAAACGGTCGAGCGGTGCACGAAACGAGCCGCAAAGCGAAGGCGCCCTTTAGATTTGCGCTCTCGCAAGCCTTCAAAAATAGGCTCTTTTTAAAATTTCTCCTGCGCGCAGATCGCAAAAATCAGCTTTTAAAATTTTTTCGCCCGCTCAAATTTTAAATTTCCCCTACGAGAGCTCTCGTAATTTCTCCTTTTTTTAAAATTTTAACGCACATTTAACTAAAAAATTCAATAATTTCAAATGTATATTTTACTTTTTAAAGGAGAACATATGAGAAAAACCACCCTTATTTTAGCGCTTCCGCTCTTTTTTACGCCCGTTTTAGGCTTTGATGTAGCCAAACTCAACGCCAAAAAAGTCGTGCCGTACGAGCAAAAGACGCAGGAGTTTAGACTGCCCGTAGGCATCAACGAAAACGGCGTCATAGACGAGGCAAAGCTCGGCGACTCGCCTTATGCAAAGACCGTCATCTACGGCGCGAAGCTCATCAACGAGACGACGAGGTATCTCGGACCGCAAGCAAAGGACGAAAAAATGCGCTTTGCGGGCAACAACCTATCCTGTTCGAGCTGTCATACGAGCGGCGGCGTCGTGCCCGATCAAAGCCCGTTCGTGGGTATCTACGCGAGATTTCCGCAGTATGTCGCGAGATCGGATCAGCTAGTCACGCTGCAAGACCGCATAAATGGCTGTTTTCAGCGCTCGATGGCGGGCAAAGCGATCCCTACGAACTCCAAAGAGATGCGCGCGATGATCGCCTACATGCACTGGCTCTCCGCAGGATATGAGGTCGGCGCAAAGCTAAAAGGCCAGGGGCTACCGAAGGCGCAGTTTTTAGACCGCGCGGCGGATCCTAAAAAAGGTGGCGAAATTTACGCCGCAAAATGCGCCGTCTGCCACGGCGAAAACGGCGAAGGGATAAAAAACGAGGGGTTTGCTCAAAGCGGCGATTACTACACATTCCCCGCGCTTTGGGGCGATGACAGCTACAATACGGGCGCCGGTATGTATAGGCTCATCGAAGGGGCGAGGTATGTCAAAGCCACTATGCCTAAAGGAGACGCCTCGCTAAGCTGGGAGGAAGCTTTCGACGTGACGGCGTATATAAACTCAAAACCGCGCAAGATCAAACCCGATAGAGAGAAAGATTTCCCCGACCTAGACGTCAAGCAGATGGATATGGACGTGGGGCCCTACAACGACGGATTTAACGAGAACGATCACCGCTTCGGCCCATACAAGCGCATGATCAAAAAATAAAATCAAACGCCGTCCTCGCGGCGACGGAATTTTGACGTAAATTTAATGCGGCTCGGAATTTAACGCAAACCTAGCGGCTGCGACTTTGCACAATACGGCTTAGCGACGGAATTTATATGACCGCCGGGCGCGGATAAATTTTATGCCGCCCGAGACGGCTCGGCTCGGAATTTTCGAAATTTAATCGCGGTTGCGGTAGCCAAACGCGGTTAAATTCCGAGCCGTCCTTTCAAGGGTAGCCAAATTCACGCTGCTTCATTGGGGCGCGGATAAAATTTCACGCTGTTTTATTCAAATGCGTTTAAATTTTAAACCGCCGCATTATGACGCCTGCTGCGTTAGGCACTGCTCGCGATTTTAAATTTCGCTTCGGAATTTTAAAATTTCATCGCATGACGCATCCGGATTTCATCGCAAAAACTCTAGCGCAAACGTCGCCAGCAACAGAGTTTTTAAAATTTCATCGTAAAATTTTTTAAAATTCCGCGCCGAGGCTTTCAAACCCTGCGCTGCCTGCCTCTTGATACAGCCACGCTAAAAATTTAACCAAATACGACGAACAAGGCGAGTGTAACGAACACAGCCGACGCCGCATAGCGACACGCGACGAACCAAAAAGCGCGCGACGCAGATCGAGCTAAATTTTAAAATTTTATTGCGCCAGAAGCCTTGATGCAAACACGATAAATTTTATGTTTTAGTGCGCCTTTGAGCCTAGTCGCATCAAATAGATTTTAAACGAAATTTCAACGCCGACGCGCTATTTTATATTTTTATAAAGACTATTTTAGTAAAATCAGAGCTTTATGAGCGAGATAAAAATTTTAATCACCGACGAGGATCTGTGCGCTCCGCGGCGGCTTTTGAGCAGGCGCGATAAGAAGCTGGCGCGCGCGCGAGCCCATCTGCGCGAGTTTCGCGTTTCGCGGGCGCTTAAGGCGCGCTTTAAAAAACGCGGCAAATTTTGCATCTCGCACAAAAGCGCGGATGGCAAAACGATCGTCACCGTGGGTTTTGCGAGGCAAAAATTCGGACTCGATCTTGAAATTTTAAAACCGCGGAATTTTGCCGCAGCGAGCGAGTTTTGTTTCAACGCCTTTGAGCGCGAGCTTTTAGCGGCGGCGGACGAGAGCGAAAAGACGCTCGTTTTTTATAAAATTTACACGATCAAAGAGGCGCTGATTAAGGCGCGAAGCCTGGGTTTTTACGCGCTTGCTCGCGTGGGGCTGGCGCGCGGCGCGGAGGGAGAGGTTCTGGCGCTTGATGAGCGCGGCAGGGCGTGGCACTACAAGAGCTATATTTTGGAGGGCGAAATTTTGATTTCGCTCGTTTTTAGGGAGAATTTTTGAGACCTGTTTATCGTTTTTACGCTATTTCTAAAACGGCTTTCATTCTGCTTTGCACCGCGTTTTTTATAGACGGATGCGCGCGCAAAGCGCCTGAGCAGATAGCGGAATTTAGCCAAAAGCAGTTCATCCTGACGGACGAGCTCGGCGTAAAAAGCAGAGCCCTAATCTCAAAAATTTCGCCCGCAAGCGGCGAAGATGGCCGCTACAAGCTCGTCTGGCTCGATATGCTAGGCGCGCCGATCGCACGTAAAATTTTATCGATCAAAGGCGGAGAGGCTAAATTTCGCAACGACGGCTTCCTGCCGCCCGATTCGCAAAGCGAACGAGTATTTTTAGTCCTGCTTGAGAATGCGGATAAAGCAAATTTCACCATAAACGCAAAGGGGCGCCGATATGACGCAGTATCTAAGTAACCCTGGGCTCATCTGTGCGGGCGCAAACAGCGCCGCAGAGCTTTTTGGCGCGCTGTGCGAAAAAAGATCCGCGTTGCAAAAGCTTAGCGTCTGCGGTAAAAATTTCATCTTTGGGCGCGTGGATACGCCGCTGCCGCAGATCAAAGATCGCGCTTACGCCACGCGCACGAACGCCCTGGCGCTTTACGCTTGCCTCGGCGTGCAGGGGCAGATCGAGCAAGCCGTGCAAAAATTCGGCGCGCACCGCGTAGGAGTAGTGTTTGCGACCACCAACACCGGCGTGCAGGAAAACTATGCGGAATTTTTCGCTTGCGGCAAAGACGCGGGAAATTTTATCTCGCAAGACGGCGAGAGCTCCGCGCCGCGCAGTGAAATTTCTACTGCAAACGGCGAAAATTTCGCCAAAATTTCAAAAAACGCAAACGATAAATTTAAAAACTTCTGCTTCGAGCGCAACTCCCACGCAAACCTCGCAAATTTTATCCGCGAACGCTTTGGGCTAAAATCCGTCGCGATCGGAGTTTCTAGCGCTTGCACCAGTGGAAACAAAGCTCTCATCGAAGCTTCGCGCCTCATCTGCGCGGGACTTTGCGACGCGGTCGTATTTGGCGGCGCCGACGCATTAGACGAGCTCACGCTGCAGGGCTTTAGCACGCTTGAAATTTTAAGCGAGCAGCCGCTAAAGCCGTTTTCAGAGGCGCGATCAGGTACAAATCTGGGCGAGGGAGCCTGCGCATTCGTGCTTTCGCGCGAGCGCATAAGCGATGTTGCGTTTTTGGCTCACGCCGCAAACTCCGACGCCTACCACATCACCAAGCCCGATCCTAGCGCGCGCATGCAGATCACGGCGATCAAAACCGCGCTAAAATCGGCGCAGCTGCAAAGCGTGGACTACGTAAATCTGCACGGCACGGGCACTGCGGCCAATGACGCGATGGAGGCCTTGGCTATGAGCGCCGCCCTACCCTTAGCGCCCGCAAGCTCGTCCAAATGGGCGATCGGACACACTCTGGGCGCTGCGGGGGCGATCGAGCTTGCCGTATGCTACGAGGCGATCAGACAGGGCGTGATCCCGCCAAATTTTACAAACGATAAATTTTGCGGCTCGGAGGCTGAAATTTTTCATAGCGCGCAGGCGCGGTACGGCGAGCGAAACGATGAAATTTTAAATAACGCAAGCGATCAAATTTTATGCAGCTCGGGCGGTGAAATTCTGCAAAACGCGCAGGGTGAAATTTCAAAAAGCGGCGCGGATGAAATTTTGACTGCGTCTAAAGCTTTGCAAGACGCAGGCGATAAAATTTTAAAATACGCCGCGGATCAAGCTTCGCAAACGAGTGAAATTCCGGCTGCGCTGTCTAAATTTAATCTCGCATGCGAAGCCAAAAAAGCGCGCGTAGATACCGCGATGAATCTAAGCTTTGCTTTCGGCGGAGACAACGCCGTAACCATAATAGGACGCGTATGAGAGCCTCTAGTATCCTACCGCAGAGCGGATATATGGTCTTCGCAGATGAAATTTTAGAGATTAGCGACGGATATGCGAGCTGTGCGTTTAGCGTTAAAGAGGACTCGCCGTTTACCGAAAACGGCGAACTAGGCAGCTACGCGTATATGGAGATAATGGCGCAGTGCATCGGCGCCTATTCGGGCTACCGAAATGACGGCGAGGCAAGGCTCGGGTTTTTGCTGGGCGTGCGAAACCTGGATATTTCGCGCGCAAGCCTGAAAGTAGGCGAGCGCGTAATTACGACGGCGAGGCAGAGCGTAAGCGACGGTGAGGGGCTATATATCTTCGACTGCGAGATCCGCTGCGGCGGCGAACATATCGCAAGCGCCACACTTAGCGTAATGCGCGCGAGCGACGAAATGATAAAGAGTATAAATGGCTAAGAGAATTTTAATTACCGGAGCAAGCGGCGGTATCGGCGAGGCGTGCGCGTTAAATTTAGCGCAAAAAGGCTACGGCTTGGCGCTAAACGGGCGCAACGAAGCAAAGCTTAATGACGTAGCGAAACACTGCTTGGACGTAGGCGCAGCGGAGGTTCAAATTTTAAAATTTAACGTCGCAGATACCGCTGCGGCGCAGGAGCAGATCGAAGCAGACATAGAGGCAAACGGCGCGTACTGGGGCATCGTGCTAAACGCTGGCATCACGCGGGATAACTCTTTCGTATGGTTCGAGCGCGAGGATTGGCAAAGCGTGATAGATACGAATTTAGGCGGGTTTTATAACGTCCTAAAGCCCGCACTGATGCCGATGATCCGTGCCAAAAAGGGCGGACGTATCGTCGTGATGAGCTCGGTTAGCGGAATTGCCGGCAACCGCGGTCAAAGCAACTATGCCGCTAGCAAAGGAGGCCTAATCGCCGCGGCAAAATCGCTAGCGATAGAACTTGCAAGCCGCAAGATCACGGTAAACGTCGTGGCTCCCGGGCTCATCAAAACAGCGATGAGCGAGAGCATAAACGAAGCCGCAAGCGAGCAAATTTTAAGCGCAATTCCGCTGGGCCGTATCGGCTAGCCGAGCGAGGTGGCACATTTGGTAGAGTTTTTGCTAAGCGAAAATTCCGCATACATCACAAAAGAGGTTATTAAAATAGACGGTGGATTATGTTAAATAGAGTAGTTATTACGGGTTTTGGCAACGTCTGTGCATTCGGGCGGGACTGGGCGAGCATCAAGTGGAATTTGGCGCAGCAAAAAAGCGCCGTGGTTTATATGAGCGAATGGGATATCTTCGGCGAGGAGCTAAATACGAGGCTGGGCGCGCCGATACCAAACTACGCGCCGCCTGCGCACTGGAACCGCAAAGATACCCGCTCGATGGGCAAGGTAGCGATGTTTGGCGTAGATGCTGCGGGCGAAGCTCTGGCGGATGCGGGTCTTTTGAAGGACGAGCACATAAAAGACGGTCGTATGGGCGTCGCAGCGGGTAGCTGTAGCGGCGATGCAAAGGCTACTGGCGAGGTCATAGATATTTTGCATAGCAAGGATAGCACCTTCAACGCCAACTCATACGTAAAGATGATGCCTCACACCGTCGCTGCAAATATCGCGATCTACTACGGACTAAAAGGTAGGCTCATCCCCACGAGCTCTGCGTGCACGAGCGCGTCTCAAGCGATCGGCTACTCCTACGAAGCGATAAAATTTGGCCTTGCGGATATGATGCTGGCAGGCGGCGCGGATGAACTACACCCAAGCCAGGCATTCGTGTTTGACAAGCTCTACGCGACAAGCTGCAAAAACGACACCCCTACCCTCAGCCCCGCGCCCTTTGATATAGCGCGCGATGGACTGGTTTTGGGCGAAGGCGGCGCTATGTTCGTGCTAGAAAGCCTCGAAAGCGCACTTGCGCGCGGCGCTAAAATTCACGCCGAGATAGTGGGCTTCGGCACGACCTGCGACGGCACGCATATCACCCGCCCGCAGAGCGAGACTATGCGCGCGGCGATGCAGCTGGCGCTCAAAGATGCCGCAATTTCGCCGGATCTCATCGGGCATGTAAACGCCCATGCTACGGCGACCAGACAAGGCGACGTCGCGGAATCTATGGCGACGCATGAAATTTTCGGCTCGCAAATGCCAGTGAGCTCTTATAAAGGCTATTTGGGTCATACTTTGGGCGCGTGCGGGGCGCTGGAGAGCTTCATCTCGGTGATGATGATGAATGAGGGGCTATTCTATCCGAATCTAAATTTACGTGATATCGATCCGCAGTGCGCGCCGCTTAGGTACCTCACGCAGCCGCAGGAGATAAAGACGGACTATGTTATGAATAACAACTTCGCTTTCGGCGGCGTAAACACATCTTTGATTTTTAAAAAATTTATCGACTAAAGGAGAGAAAATGAAAAAATTTCTATTTTTCGTAGTTGCGACGCTTTTTGTCGCTAATTCGGCTTATGCCAAAAACGATATCGTGCGCTTCCCGATCGCTGCGGCACTCGCGGAGCCCGACGCTAAAGCCAAGCTTGATCCGAACATAAAATTCTACTTCGGTAACAAATCCGTAGGCAGAAAGATCACGCAGCAGCTAAGCTCGAATAAAAAAACAAACAGCATCAATAAGACCGATCAAGCTGCATGCAACCGCGCGTTTTTATCGGCGCTGCTTAGTTTCCAAGATCGCGCCAAAAAAGAGGGCGGAGACAAGGTCGTCAACATCACGAGCTACTATTACAAAAACGTTTTCGTGAGCGACAAAGAGTTTGAGTGCGGCGTAGGCTCGATAATGAGCGGCGTCACGCTAAGAGGCTATATTGCAAAATAAACTAAGCTTCGGCATATCTTACGCAAGCGCGATAATTTCGGGCGAGCCGGCGGAGTTTTATAAAAACCTCGCCGCTTGCTCGGACAGAATTTTCGAAGTAAGCTTAGACGGAAATTCCGATCTCTTTTGCGATACGGATCAAAATTTTACGTATGATTTCGCGTTAAATTCTACGCAAGATTTTACAGATACTCGGGACTACGAGCAGAATTCTATAAATCCCGCAAATTTTGCAGCGTGCGAAAATGGGGTTTTACAAAAAAGCTCCGTAGGAAATTTAAAAATTTCTGCTCACGCCCGCTTAAAAGATGAAATTTTAGCGCTCGAAGCTTTAAAGAAAAAGCCAGCTCTTGCGCACATCCCGCCGTTGCAACGCCGCCGCTTGGGACTTGGGGCGAAACTTTGCATCTCGCTTTTAGGCGAAATTTCGCAAAATGCGCCGCAGAGTTTAGCCGAGAAGGGCTCCTTAAATCCTGCGTCGCAAAATTTAGACGCGAGCAAAAGTCGCACCGCCGTGCAAAACCCATCGCCGCAGGATTTTTCAAGCGAAAATTCTTTAAATTTTATGCCGCAAAATTTAAATTCGGCGCCGCAGGATTTCACAAATGAAAATTCTTTAAATTCGATAAGGCAAAATTTAAAAGCAAGCGATGATACCGCGACGCAGCGCGAAGGGCTGCCGCTCGTCTTTTGCTCGCGCCTGGGCGAGATCAACCGCTGTTTTAGCCTGCTCGGCTCGATGAGCGAAAGCGTCTCGCCTTCGAGCTTTTGCGTCAGCGTACTCAACGCGATTGCGGCGCAAAATGCGATTTTTACGCAAAACCATGCCGAAATTTCGACGATCTCTGCGGCGTGCGCGCTCGAAAACGGCGCAATAATCGCAGCTACGAGGCTGAAAGAAAGCGCGGAAAATTTCGGCTCCGCGCAGGACGCAAATGAAGCAGGCAAGGACGGCGAATGCAAGTTGGATGACGGTAAAATCGCCCTGCTCTGCTATTTTGAGGAGGTAAATAACGACTATCTGAAGCGCTGCGACTTCGCCTGTGCCCTACTTCTGGTGCTTCAGCGCGGAGATGACGTGCAGATCGAAATCTCTCCGCACGTTGTGGACGCGACGGCACAGAGCCTAGAGGCACAAAATCCAAAATCGCGAGCCGAGAATGAAATTTTACGAAGCTTTAAAAAAGGCGGCGAGATCCCGCTAGATACCGCGGTGGAATTTTTGGCTAAAATCCTCTCCGGCAAGCATGAATGGCGCAGCAGCGACGGGGTTTTGGACTATCTTTGGCGCGTCAAAGATCCAGCCAAAATCGCAGCTTTTTTAAGGCAAAATCGTGAGCGTTAAAATAGCAAAATTTCATCGCATGAGAAAGCGCGGCGAGACGAGCAAATTTGATCAAAATCTCAGGCTACACGGAGCCTCAAAGGCGAGAACGACGAGCTTTAAATTTAGCCGCTCCGCCAAACGCGGATATGGTGAAAGTTTTAAATTTAGCCGCGCTACCAAACACGAGCTCGCCCAAACGGCGCATCTTAAAAACTCGCCGAAAGGGCGCGCGCCATACGCCGCCAAATCGCGTTGCAATGAGGCGCGCTGCGAAAATACGCCGCCGAAGCATACGCAACGAACCCAAAAAAATCCGCCTAAACGGTGCGAGCTGCGAGCCATAAAAATTTTACCGCAGCGGCGCGTAGAAAACACCGCACAATTCCGCTATAAAGACAGATGCGGCGAGCCGAAATGCTACGCGCGACAAGCTGCAAATTTCATAAATTTAGCAGTGCAAAGCTTGGGCTACGAGTTTAAATTTAGCCGCGCGATGAATAGAGCGACCGCTCAGGCAAGATGCGCACGACAAGGCGGTTGCGATGAATTTTAAATTTTGCGGCGCCGCAAGTTATAAATTTAATCAAAGGGCACGTCATACGGCGGCGCAAAAACAGCGTATACGGCGCTTCGCAGAAATTTCCTCGCGGCGGCGCGCGTGGCAAGTCGCCGAAATTCTACCGCAACGATATGTGCAGCAAAAGATAGAAGCTCCATCGCAGCAATACGCACGACGAAGCATGCGGCAAACTGCGGAAATTTCACCGGAGCAATACATACGGCAAGCGGCAAGAATTTTACAAAATCGCAGTTTACCGCGCGCTGCAGAAATTCTATTGCTTCGGCACATACGCGGCGCCGAGGTCGCCTCCGCTCAGACTATAAAAATTCTATTGCTTCGGCACACATCGCAAGGCGAAATATCGCGCGCAGAGAACCGCAAAAATTTCATTGCGATACAGCAGGCGGCAAGCCGTAAAATTTTATCGAGATCGCGCACATGATGAACCATCAAATCACCGCCGAAAGCTGTAAAATCTCCGCTAAAAGCCGCAAAATCTCCAACGAGAGCTGCTGCGAAATCTCCGTCGAAAGAGGCGCCACGCGATGAAACAGACAGATCCGCTAAGGCGCAAAATCAAGCAGATCGGCATCGCGCTGTGCTTTGCAAGCTTCGGCGCGCTGTGTATGATAGGCAACCTACTCTTCCTCCCGGTAGCGCTGCTGAGGCTAAACCCCATAGAGGTCGTGCGAAATTTCGTGCGTGATTTTATAATGATCTCGTGGCGCATATTTTTGCTACTCGCGCGACTTTACGGCAGCATCGGCGTGAACTGGCGCTGCAAGCTCCCGCCTAGCGGCACTCTCATCATCGCAAACCACCCTAGCCTGCTTGACGTGGTGATCTTTTTAGCCCACGTGCGGCGCGCAAACTGCGTAGTCAAGGAAAGTCTGTGCAAAAACCCCTTCCTCTCCGCCGCTATCGCAGCCGCGGGCTACATCCCAAACACCGGCTCGGAAGCGATGATAGATGCGTGCCGCAGCGCCCTTGCGCGAGGAGAAAGCCTAATCATCTTCCCCGAGGGCACGCGCACCGCGGATCGCATCGCCATGCACAAAGCGGCGTTTTACATCGCGATAAATTTCGCAAAAAACATAAACTGCGTCGCGATAAAAATGGATCCTAAAAGCCTAAAAAAAGGACAAGTATGGTACGATACGCCCGAGGTTCGGATGAAATACGACCTCTACGAGCTGTGCGCGCTGGATCTAACGGGCTTTGAGTCAGATCGCCCAAACCCGATCCGAGTGCGCAAACTCTATGAAAAAATATCAAATCTATATGAAAAGGAGAATCTGTGAACGAAGAAATTTTGGAGCTTAAGGAGCTGATCATTTCGGGGCTGAACCTCGAAGACGTCGCGCCAGGCGACATAAATGACGATGAGCCGCTTTTTGGCGACGGGCTCGGGCTCGATTCGGTCGATGCGCTGGAGCTCGGGCTTTTGGTGCAGAAAAAATACGGCATCGTGCTTAACTCAAAAACCCAAAATTTAAAGCAAATTTTCTCATCCGTTGCGTCTTTGGCGCAATACATAGCCGAAAATAGGAGTAAAAATGAGTAAAGATGAAATTTTTGAAATTTTAAAAAAGGCGCTCGTGGAGCTTTTCGAGATCGACGAGAGCAAGGTCGTGCCTGAGGCTAAAATTTACGAGGATCTGCAGATCGACAGCATCGACGCGATCGATCTGGTCGATTACGTCAAGAAAAACACAGGCTACAAGCTGATGCCCGATGATTTTAAAAACATCCAAACTCTCGGCGACATCGTGGATGCCGTAGCGGCGAAGCTCGATCAGGGCGCGAGTGGGGAAACTACGGGCGGTGAGAGTTAAATTTCGCCGCCCGGCGCGGTAAGGTCGCGGGTGTAGCGGCTTGGTAGTTTACTTTGCGGCAGCACAAAGACGGCGAGCGAACGGACAACATAGGCGTCGTTTATTTTACGGCGCGCGGCGGTTCGGAGCGTGCGGAAAATATTAATTAAAGGTGCGCGGCGAGCGGCTTTTACGGGCTTAGCGCTTAAGCGGCACGACACAAAGTCCGCTTAACCGTCACTT
>NZ_CALIIS010000038.1 GCF_938017705.1 uncultured Campylobacter sp. | reverse complement strand
GTTGATGAAGGCGCTGCTGAATTCGCTGCCGAAATCATCCGCAATCTCCTTGCCCACGGCATTTTTGTAGCTTTTGGCAAAGCCCGCGTCCGAGCCCAGCGCGCGCGCGAACGGCAGCAAAATATCGTAAATTTCATCAAAGGCGTTTGTGCGCAGATAGTGGCTAAACAGCACTTCGCCGCTCATAACCGCCTTGGTATCGGCCTCTGGCATCTCTTTGATTTTAGTAAGTATCAAATTTTTTAGCGGCTCGATCGAGGGATTTAGCTTTTGAGTGGCCAAGCGGCGCATATTTTGCACGGCGATGCTTTTTTTGCCGGCGCGCTGCGTCAGATAGCCCGGCAGATCAAGCTCATAGTCCTCGATCCCTTCGCGCTCGTATTCGCTTGCGGCGCGCTCGATCAGAGTGCTTAGCGAGTTTTTAAAATTTTCGCTATCGCCCACGTTTGCGCTGATGACCACGTCCAGCCCCTTTACGGCGACCTCTTCCCAACTCGCAGCCGCTATGAGCGGCAAAAGGCAAAAAATTAGATTTTTAATCAAGACTTTTCCCCGATTTAAGATTGTTCATTTTATTTCAGAAATTTTAATGTATAATCAACGCTTTTATAATACCAAAAGGGCTAAATATGGAGCTTTTACTCATCGCTTTCGCGCTTGCGATGGACAGCGTCGCGCTTAGTATCTCAAACGGCGCGAAATATCCGAATTTCAAATTTGCACAGATCGCGCGCGTCGCGTTTTTCTATGCGGCGGCTCAGTTTATAATGCCGCTGGCGGGCTACGCTTTGGGGATAAATTTCTTAAAATTTATCGCGCAGATCGATCACTTCGTCGCGTTTGGAATTTTATCGTTTTTAGGCGTCAAGATGATCGCAGAATCTCGCCGCGAGCAGGACAAGCCCGCTCTGCGCCTAAGCACGAAAGAGCTGGTGCTGGGCGCGATCGCCACCAGCATCGACGCGATGGCCGTGGGCGTAACCTTTGCCTTTGGCGAGATAAACATACTCTACGCCTGTTGCGTAATCGGGCTCGTCTGCTTCGCGCTGTGCGTCGCAGCGTGCTACGTAGGCAAGCTAACGGGCGAATATCTGCACTCAAAGGCGCTCGTTTTAGGCGGCGTGATTTTGATTCTAATCGGGGTTAAAATTTTACTCTCGCACCTCGGCATTATCGATATTTAGCGGCTTTTAAGCGCTGCTTTGAGATAATTTTTAAAACTAATTCGCAGGAGCGAAAATGAAAAATTTAATAAATTTAAGCGGCGGCGATCGCTTAAATTTGCGCGTAGAGGATCAAATTTTACTCAGTGAGAGCGTCAAAAACGGCAAAACCAGGCAGACGCAAAAGGAGTTTGCTAGCATAGACGAGGCGCAAAAAGCCTGCGCGAAAAAGGAGTGGGAGGGCCTAAAGAAGGGCTATGTCCTGCAAAACATGGGCGCCAAAGCGGGCGAAGCGAGTTTACACATCTACATCGGCGGCGGATACACGGGCGCGCTAGCCTTTGCGGGCGCTGAGGGTGATCTTTTTGTCTATAAATGCGGCGGCTACAAAGAGGGTGGCGCGCTGGATGATTTTCTAATCAGGCTGGACGCGAGCGGCGCCGTAAAGCAGCAGATCGTCCTGCCAAAGCCGCTTGCGTGGCGAGCAGAGCGCGCGGGCGAGATTTTGCTTTTGGATCTGGATCATTTTATCTTTAAATTTGACCCCGCTACGGGCGAATTTAGCGATCTCTCTCAGGGGTTAAGCTTTAAAAATAGCAAAGAATTTACGAGTTTTGTTTGCGCTGCGAAAGATACGGCGGCGTTTGCGATGTTCGGTCAAATTTTTATTTTGCGAGACGGCGAAATTTCGCTTCTTACGCAATATAAGGCCGAAATGAAAAGCTCCACGCCGATATTTTGCATCGCGCTTAGTGCGGACGGCTCGCGCCTTGCGATAATCAGCTATGGTAAGGCTCACATCGTTGATCTAAAAAGCGCAAATTTGACGCCTAGCTTTGAGCTGGAGCATGTCGTAAAGCGATGCGAGGCGAAATTTGAGAATTCAAACGGTAGCAAAAATTTGGCCGTGCGCACCGACTACGGCTGCTTTAGTTTGTATCGCGTTTAAATTCCGTGAAATTTAAGCCGCAGGTGTAGGCTTCTACAGATTGCGCTTTTAAGGCGAGCGATCTCCTCTCGATCTTTTAATAGCGCGCCCGGTTTTGGGCCATTCGACACCCAAAGCGTAACGGCCTATATAAAATTGAATATCAGCGTTTCGATTGCGGCGGCGGCTTTGATAGAATTTTCGCTTGAATCAACAAAATAAGGCGCTTTTAATGCTAAATAGCGCCTGAAAAAGCTTAGCCGCTACGGCTTTAATATCATATCTTGCCAGTTAAGCTTAAATCGGTTATCATTGCACGAAATCTGAAGGGGGCAAATTTGAAAAAATTCTTTGTTAATTCTCTGCGCCTTATAAAACGCCACTATATAATCTCTGCGATTTTTATCATCTGCATTTTGACATTTATCCCTTATATGCCTATAAATATGGGCTTAAACTACGCCGGAGTTTGCACCAATCCTCTGCATTTTGGCATCTTATCGGATAACGAATTAAAAGAGATAGCGTTTAAGCAGTATTTGCAACAACATCATAAAGAGTATAATTACAAGCATAATATCCCGTTTTTCAGAATCCAACCTTGCAACGGCGACAAGCGCCCCGATGATAATTGCGAATTTTGGAAAATACCTAAAGAGTTAAATTTAGAAAATTTATTGTCTATCGGCAGACAAATTTGCAAAGAAGGAAAACAAATTGCGCCGATAGATAAATCCATACTAAAAGCTATAGATGATGAAAGCGTGGTGTATCCATGGGAGGATAGCAAGCTTTTTAATGATAAAGGGGAACTTAATTATTCTATCTACTTTAATAATGAGGACAACCATTATAGCGAGTATTATCGATATGATTCTTTGTTTATAGCCGAGGATCCTACTATTAAGATTAAATTGCTTGATTTACTTACCGGAAAAAGCAAGAAGATCATATACAAAAACGATAATAGGCTAGCGCTAAGAATGCTATTAGCCCTTAAACGTATTGATAAAAGTGATGATTTTTGCACCTTAAATGATTGGATGGATAAAAATAAACTTGACGTTACTAAAGAAAGCGTTGAAATTATTGGAGATAAAGGAAATAAGATTATATTAGAAAATTATTCTATGTATAGAATAGGTATAGATAATTGCGGAAATTACAAGGGCTTATATATGGGCATATTATGGGAACCATATAAAGCATATATGAATTATGCAGATTTTAAAAACAAATTTAAACAAAATAAGGAGTAATCTATGTCAAAAATAGTAGATATGAGCGGTAAAATCGCACAGGGCGGCTATGCCTATGCCGAGGGCAATCCTTGCTAAATTTGAGGCGCGGATTTTTTGCATAAAATCACAAAATTAAAATTCGGCAGCAGGTTCTACCCGCATGCACTTAGCTCACAGAACAAATATGATAAATTTAAGCGGTCTTGATCTCTCGCAGCCTATACCACTATAGGATAAATGCTGCTAAAAGCACAAAATATCCGATGGCGACCGTTAGCGCGCCCACAGCAAGGATAACGCCCTCGGCCGAAATAATTCCTTTCGCGGTTTCTTTTTTGAGATAAATAGCCAATTATATATTAGTCTAGCCTAAAGATTTGGATTCGGCTAAAAGCGGGTGGGATTAAAATTTAATCCGTCTTCAAATTTGCCTAAATCTAAATTTACAAAAAATCTATTTCTTGCCCACCAGCAATTTTGAGCTACCGAGCATCAGCCATTTGGCTTCGCGCGGGCCCATAAAAAGCCCCTGCGTCGTATCTATAAGCTCGAGCTGCTCATAGCCCTGCTCCTTAAGCCGCGCGACGAAAGCATCCATGTCGCCGTAGTTTCCGCGCGAGAAAAGATCGTGTATCGCGAAGCTGCCGCCCTTTTTAAGCACGCGGAGCGTCTCTAAAAGCAGCGCCTGGCGGTCCTTGCGCATGATGTTGTGATAGACGTAGTTGCTTGTAACCGCATCGAAGCTGCCGTCCTCAAAGGGCAGCTGCTTGGCGTCGGCCTGCTCGAAACCGGTATTTTGCACCCCTTCGGCGCGCGCGTTGGATTCGCACAGCTGCTTGTTAAAAGACGCATACTCAAAGCCCCAGCGATCGACGCCCAGCACCGATGCGTGCGGGTTGCGCTTGGCGACGGCGATCGTTAGAGCGCCGCTGCCGCAGCCTACGTCCAGCCCGCGCCCGCCCTCTGGCAGATCCACGTATTTCGCCGTGCCCTCTACGATCGCGCGAGAGAGCTGACGCTTGCCGCCGTAATCAAACGCGCGGTACCATACGACGCAGTAGATCGTAAAGCCGATCAAAAACAGCGTCGCTGCGCCGAAAAGCCCAGCTAGTACGCCTCTTAGCGCACCACTAACACCCAAACCGCAAACGCCGAAAATCAAAAACAAAACTAACGCTACGCCCGCACCCGCGGCAAAGCTCGCGATCATGCCCTTAGGCACCCAGTTTTTATAGTCCGGTTTCATCTTCGCTCCTTTTATTAAATTTAATCTCGCGGCGGCAAAAAGGCACGCTGCGGCGAAATTTTAAATTCCGCCCGTAAATTTTAAAGCCCGCGGCTCAGACCTAGCTTAAATTTAAACGCACGCTAATAGGTGTATTTAAACTCCGCGTAGTAATTGCGCCCGGGAGCCGGAGTATAGATGTCCGAGCGTAAATTTTGGTTGTAATTATACTCCTCGTCAAAGACGTTTTTGACTCCCGCGCTTATCAAAAATCCGTTTGTGAAGCGGTACACAGCGCCCAGATCCACGATAGTGCGCGAGTCGATTCTATCGTGGTTGCCGTCGTGCGATGATGAGAAATATTTAAAATCGCTCATCAGCGTTAAATTTCTAATCGGCTCGTAATCGAGCCCCAAAACGAACTTCGAGCGCTCCACCAACGGAACCTGCTTACCTTTATTCGCGCCGGATTGGATCTTGGCGTCGACGTATGAAAAGGTCTCGCTGAGCTTTAAATTTGAAAGCAGGCTTTGCTCCGCATACAGCTCCACGCCCTTGCGGCGCGTCTCGTCGATATTGATAAAATGCCAACCGTCGGTGATCGAGCTGCCCAAAGTTTCGTTTATGATCTCGTTTTTCGTATCGGTCCAAAAGATCGTAGCGCTTACGTATTGCCCGTAGATCAGGTCTTTAAGACCGATCTCGTAGGTTTTAAAAGTTTCGGATTTGAGGTTATTAAGCACATAGGGCCCGTTGCGACCGAGCTTGTCGATAAGCTGATTAGGCCCCGGCGAGATATAGCCGCGCTCAAATTTAAAATATAGATTGCCATCCTTGGAATAATTAAAATTCGGCGTAATCTCAAAAGCGTAGTTGTTCTTATGATCGCTTACTCGGGTGCTGTTTTGCGTCTGCGAGATTATGTTTCCCATCATTTTCATAGTCGTTAAAACCCTGCGATTTACTTTGTATTCGGCGCGCTCAAACCGCCCGCCCGCACTAAGCGAAAACAGATCGGTGAAATTGTGCTTTTCTAAAGCATAGACCGAGTGGGTAAGCTTTTGCATATCAAAGATCGTAAGCTGCGAAAGGCTCATCATAGGATTCATCGCGTCGTCAAAATTTATCCTGCGAAAGCCCTTGTTTTTGAGATAATCATATCCCGCTATGAACTCGCCGCTGTCGTAGTCGAGCTTGCCTTTTAAATTTGCCCCCTCTTTGCGGTCTTTCATCACAAATCCCTGCTGTACGCTCCTGATATCTTGATAATAAGGATGCAAATTTGCTTCGATTTTATCGCCGAATTTTACCGTGTAGCCGAAATCGAAATTTGCCCGCGTGCTTTTGGTAAAAGTCCTCTCGCCTCCCTGCTGGCGGCGATCCGCCTTAAGCTCGGCAAGCCCTAAGCTCGGCACCGAATAGGTTCGCGCCTGATAATAGCTCGGATCAAAAGAGATGCTTTGATCGTCCGAAATTTTATAATGCATCCCGAGCGAGCCGTAGTAGCCGGTATTTTTCTCGCCCTTGCGGTATCCGCGCTGCTTAAAGCCCTTTACGGCGGTTTTTAGAAACAAATTCTCGCTCACGTTGCCACCGAGCCCTAAATTTAGATCATTGTAATTATACGACGCGATCTTGGTGGAGACATTGGCGTATGGGTATCTGGCGCCCTTTTTCGTGATGATATTTATCACGCCGCCGCTGGTGCCGCTGCCGTAAAGCACACTACCGCCGCCGGGGATGATCTCCACGCGCTCTATATCCTCAATAGGAACGAGATCTATCGGGATACTCGTCGGCGTCGTGTCGATCATATTGAGCGCGACTCCGTTAAGAAGGACCTTTACGGAGGTATTTGCCTTCTGACCCTGTCCGCGCAGATCAACCGTATCGCCGTGAAAGCTAACCCCCGGCGCCTTTTCTAAAATTTCGCGCAGATCGCGGTAGCCGCGGTTTTCCATATCCTCCGCGGTGATGACCGAGACGTTGCGAACCTCGTTTTTAAGCATATCCTCAAAGCCCGTTGCGGTAACTACGATGGTGCCCAGCTTCGTGGAGTTCGCGCCGGAAGCGTTTTTAGCAGCTGCGGAATTTACCGCCCCTGCGCTAGGCGCGCCGATATTTACGGACGTAGCGTTGTTTTCGGCTCCGTTTAGTTGTAAGGCGGCGCACAAACTTAGCGCGATCGCGGCATTTGAAAGATAAAATTTCTTAAACATCACTCTCCCCTATTCAAAATTAGAATTTTGCGAATGATTTGCAAATGCTATATTATAATTTCTCTTAATTAAATAATAATAAATTTCAAAGATTAAAGATAGATTTTTTAAAATTTAGGCGTAGTTTGGATGAAATTTTGATCTTGAGTATTTTACGTGGCGCGGCAAAATTTCGATTTTAAATTTAGATTCTTTAGCGATTTTTATTTCCTAAAGCAGCAAGTTTATGGAGTAAATTCGGATCGGAATTTTAAAATTTAGACCTTGCAGCTGCCCGCTTTGCCGAATTTTGCCTCGATTAAAAGTACCAAGATGAAGAAAATTTTTTCGTCGTTGAGCTTTGCAAGCTCGCGCAGGTCTTGATCTGCGCTTACGAGCTTGATGCCGTTCGATTTTAAAATCGCAGCGAGCTCATCCGCGCCAAAGCCCATTTTACCGGCAATTTCTCTGATATTGTAGGTCTCGATCGCGCCGATGATGCGGTCCATATTGCAAAAGCCCGGATTTTTGCGGCTTAAGATCACATCCAAAAACTCGCCCCAGAGCTTTACGAGCTTCTTTCGCCTTGTGATTATATGCAAGATCGCGACGCAAAGCAGGCCCAATCCCGCGATCTTATGCAGGCTCATCCACGTCTCGTCGTACTCGCCGCGCGCAAAGTAGGCGCCCGAAAAGCCCAAAATGCAAAGCGCGCAGCCTAGCAACACGATGAGCACAAATTTATAAACAATCCCTGCCTTAAGCATCAAATCTCCTTATCTCGTTTTTAAAATTTAGCGGCTTAGCCGTAGCGCCCGCGAACGCTACGGCGGCGCTACGTCCCGTCGGTCGCCGCTATCGTATCGCCTCGGCGTTATTGCGCCGCCCGCACTGCTGCTTGCCTATACGCTCCGCGGGTCGCCATCATCGTATCGCGGCGTTTGCGCTACCTGCACTGCGCTTTACTTACATACGCATCCTGTCGATCGCGGTTGCCATATTGCGCATTTTATGCTGTCATCGCCATAATCACGCCGCGCCGCTTTGTGCTGCCTATCCGCCGCCACGGCAACGTTGTTCGTTTTGATCGTAGCGCCGTTACGATGATGATTTGCCCGAGCGAAGGTTATGCCATACGGCGCCGAGTAGGTACGTATCACCGCTCCGCTTCTCGACTACGGCGTGCCGTCTGCGCCGCCGATGTGTTACGCGCCATCCGACGCGCTACCGACTTATCGCGACGCCCACGCATCGCACCGCTGCCGTAGCCCGTTCATTTAGCACGCCGTTACGCTACCGATCGAGGCTCGGTTTAAAATTTTATTTAGCACCGTCTTCTTGGCAGATCATTTTGCGTTTAAATTTTACCGACTTAATTTCGCGCAAAATCGCGATCGAGCGCCGTCTACCGACCTCCAAGCCGCTCGCCGCGCCGTAGTGCCTGCCCGCCGCCGACTGCGCGCGAGCGCCTAGCCACGCGGGTGCCGATGCCCATATATACGAACACCGAGTGCCTCGGCTAAATTTTATTGCCGCTTAATATAAATGAGTAATTTTAATAAATCTGGATTTAAAAAGATATGAATTTAAAGGCGAAATCCCTGCGGCGTGAAATTTAAACGATGAAATTTAAAGCTCTATCGTCCGCTCAAATATGTCCTCAAGCCCCGTTTGATGCACGATCGCTAGCATGCCAAGGCTCGGCAGATCCGCACGCAGACCAAGTAGCAGCTCGCGCGCCGAGGCGGGATCGAGTGCGGACGTGATCTCATCGGCAAAAACAAAGCTCGGCTTGTGGTAATGAATACGTGCGAAACTAAGCCGCTGTGCCTCCCCGCCGCTTAAAATCTTAACGTAATCGGCGCGCGAGTTTAGCATGCGAGCAAATTTCTTAAGCCCTACGTGGCGTAAAATTTCTAAAAATTCCGCGTCGTCTGCGCGCGGCGGCTGTGGATAAGCGATAAGCTCTTTTAGGCTAAGCGGCGCCAGATAGGGCTTTTGCGGGATAAACATCACGCCCGTGCGCGGCAGACTGATCTCGCCGCGGCCGTATCTCCAAAGGCCCGCCGCGTAGCGCAGAGCCGTACTTTTGCCCGCGCCGCTCTTGCCTCGCAGCATTATAAACTGCGCGGGCGCAAGCTCAAAGCGTAGATCCTCGATCAGCGGCTCGCCCGCAGGCGTGAAGACCGACAAGCCCTCGCAACGAGCGGAATTTTCGTTGCTTTGTTTGACGCAAGCGTGCAAATTTGCGCTCTCGCCATCCATGCGCGAGATGAACTCATAGATCCTCTGCACGCTCGCCGCCCACTCCATGATCTGCTTATAATAGTCCATAAACCACGCAAATCCGTCCTGCACGCTGTAAAACGCCGAGCGCGCCTGCATCATATCGCCAAAGCTCATCGCGCGCGACAAATACAGCGGCAAGCAGGCAAAGATCGGGATTAAATTCGTGATTTTTAGGTAGCTTGCCGAAAAGCATTCGAGGCGAAATTCCGTATTCATGATGCTGCGCCAGTTTCTCATGATCTCACCGAAGCTCGCGCGGAAGCGGCTGCGCTCGGCATCCTCTCCGCGCATAAAGGCTACGACTTCTGCATTTTCGCGCACTAGCAGCAGATCCGAGCGGTAGTCGGCTTCGGCGCGCTGCTTGGCAAAATTTAGCCCCCTAAGCCTGCGCCCGATGAGATGCGTAATCAGCGAGCAAAGAAGAGTATAAATAAGTGTGACGTAGAGCAAAAAGCCTTCGATCTCAAAGTGCACGCCGAAAATTTCAAATTTCAGCACCTTCGAGACCTGCCACAAGATCGCGACGAAGGCGATGAGCTTGGCGAGATTATAGACGAGCGATTTTACGAGATCGACGCTTTTTTGCACGAGCAGCAAGCTGTCCTCGGCGATACGCTGATCGGGGTTGTCTAGCTTTGCGATCGTTTTTGAAATTTCACAATCTGCGCGAGTTTTAGATGAAATTTCATTCTCGCTTGAGCCGCTTTGCCCTGCCGCATTTTGCTCCGCCGCACTCGGTAAAATTTCAAGCCCCTTTGCGTCTCTATATAAAGCCGCGCTGTCCACCTCGGCTGCGGAATACTCTGCACGCTCGTTTAAATTTTCATCTAAATTTACGTCGCCAGGTTTTTCTAAATTTGATCCGCCCCTGGCGCTAAAATTTCCATCAAGGCTCGTGCGGTAGAAGTTTGCGTTATGTAGCCATTTGCGCTCCATCATCGCGCTTAGCCGCTCGCGCCAGACGATCACAAGCAGTTTGCGAAGCCAGCTGCCGCATACGATGAAAATCACGATGAGCGCCGTGTAGAGCAAAAATTCGCCCACGAGCGCGGGAATGAGCTCGCTTTTAAGCTCGCTTAGCGCGTCGTAAAAGCGCTTGTCCCACGCGTTCATCAGCACGCTGATTTTGATGATAGCGAGACTAAAACCAAGCGCGAGCAGTAGCAGCGCCCACAGCTTCGCCGCGCCCTTGCCGAACCAGTGAGGACGTAGAATTTCAAAAAATTGCTTTAGGGTTTTCAAATTTTCTCTTTAAATTTTAAAATTTAGCGCCGATTACAGCGAAATCGCGGGATTAAATTTGATCCCGCAGACTCGCGAGCGAATTTTATGCTCGCAAGTCTGTGCGTTTAATTCACTTGGAATTTCGCGAAATTAAATTTATCGCCCCTGCCCGCGATCGCCCGGATCGCCCGCACTAATCAATCGCTAATCAACCAAATCGCAAGTTAAATTTTAATCCCGCGGCTTCGTTCAAATTTTACCCGCCTCGCTACGTGCTACTTGCGACAAAGCCTAGTCTCGCGCCTCTGCGCTCGCTTTATCCGCGCTCTTATAAAGCGCGGAATTTATCCAAGGCCGCGTGCGAGTTCGGTCAGTCCAAGTTCGCATAAGCGCAAAATTCCATCCGCACCTAATATGTATAATTTAGCGTCAGCATAAAATTCCGCGGCTCGCCGTAGTAGTTGTTATGTCCCGCGACGCGATTTTGCGTATTTTGAAAATACTTCTTATCCGTGATGTTTTTGACCGCAAAATTTACGCTAAAGTGCTTGTCGAAATGATAGCCGACGTTCGCGTCCCACAGCGCGTAAGCCTTTTGCGGGGCGGCATAATACGCAACGTTTTCGCGATATATCGAAGCGGTTTTGCTCTGATAGCGCACGCCCGCACCCAGGGTGATCTTACGATTTTCGCCGAGCGGAATTTCATAGTTCGTATAGAGCTTAAACAGATGCTTCGGAATGTAGCGTTTAGCGTTTGCGCCCTTGCTATAATCGACCACCGCGGAGGTTCTTTCCGTCTTTAAATAGACGCTGCGGTTGAAAGTATATCCCGCGAATAATTTCCAATTCTCAGTAAGCGAGCCTTGCAGCTCGGCATCTATGCCGCGACTTCGCACCTTACCCTCGGCGATGGAGTAGTTCGTATTAAGAGGATCGCTCATCGCCCTATTTTTCTGAATGATCTGAAATAGCGCGACATTCGTATTAAGCGCGCCGTCAAAAAATTCTCCCTTCACACCGGTTTCTAAATTATAGCCGACTACGGGATCTAAAATTTTACCGTCCTTGTCGCGCGCAGCTTGCGGCTTAAAAATTTCGGCATAGCTTGCGTACCACGAAAAATTATCCGCAAAATCCCAGACCACTCCCGCATACGGCGTGAAATTCGATTTACTCGGGCTTGCACTATGCGAAGCCGTGCCGCGCAAAATATTATAATAATATCTGCTGTAAGTTACCTTCGAAAAGCGCCCGCCGAGTAAAAAGTGAAAATCGTCGGTTAAATTTAATCTAGTCCCGAGCGAGATCGCGCGCTGCTTTATGGTAGTGGAGCTTCGGTCTTTAAACGTAGCGGCACTGCTCCAATCGGGCTGAGCGATCCTTGATCGGTCCCAATTATAAATATTCATCCCCAGCGACGCCAGAGACGAATCCCTCGTCCTAGTCTCGCGCCAATTAAGCTTTTCGTTGCTAAGCGAGCCGTTTAAGAAAAAGTCGTGCTTCTGCCCGAATGCTTCGAATTTACCGTCTAGTCCCGTTTGAAACCCGATCTCTTTGGAGTCGTTATCGTAAATTCTATATCGCACCGTATGCGACGTGGTGCCGTTGTAAGGATCTGCCCCGCCGAGCGCTCCGAATTTTAACATGCTGTCGCTATCGGTATAATTGAGCCTCGCATAGGCTTTCAGATCATCGCTAAATTCGTGCGAGAGTTCGCTGTAGACGTTAATTTTTTTATATTCGCTTCTGTCCCAGTCCGAGCCGAAGTAACTTCTGCGCGGTAAATTTAGTAAATTTCCATGATTATCTAAAACGGGCACGCCGTAAATATCATAGACGCCGACGGTTTTTTGCCACAAAAATCCCGCGCTAAGAAGCGTTTTATCGGCCAAGTCAAATTCCGTCGAAACGCCGACGCCTTCGCGATAGCCGTTGCGCGGATAGTCCTTAAACGAGCCCGTTTTACTTAAAATTCCGATCAGCCGCGCGCGTGCCGTACCGCTTTGATTTACCGCATCCGTAACGTCGATCATGCCGCGATAATTATCCCAGCTACCGCCGCTTAGACTTGCGTTAAAGCCGAACTGATCGCTCGGACGCTTTCGGATTAAATTTATCGTGCCGCCGGGCTCGCCGTTGCTTTGCGTAAGGCCCGCTACGCCGCGCAGAACCTCGACGCGATCGTAGAATTCCAAATCGGTAAATTCCTTCGATGAGCCCAGCGGCCCGAACACGGAGCTGGAAACCGAGCTTGCGATGCCATCTTCTTGGATATTATCGACATAAAAGCCGCGCGAGACGATGCGATTGCCGCCTGCGTCGTTATTTAGCGAAATGCCGGTGGCGTATTTTGAAAGAGCCTCTTCGGCGTTGTGTAAACTCAGATCTTTTAAAAGCTGATTGGAGATGACGCTTATGGACTGCGGCGTTTCTCTTATGCTTAAATTTAGCCCCGTCGCTGTGCTCATATTGCCCGTCGTATAAGAGCCCGTGCCCTCGGTAGTGGACAGATCGGCCTTGCCCGTGACGTTTATGGTGCCGAGATTATCGCCGTCTGAGCCCTGCAGCGTAGAATTTGTCGCGCTACTGCTTTGCGGCATGGAATTTTGTGCAACGCCTTTAGTAGCGGGGCTTACGACAGCGTTGCCCTGCGGCGCGGAATTTACAGTGGTAGGGCGACTTCCAGGCTTTTGCACAGAGCTTTGCGATGACGAAATTTTAGAGGCAGAGCTTGCGACAGATGAGTTTTGAGAAGTGCCGCTATTTTGCGCCGCAGTAAGCCAAAACGGCGAGCAAAGTAGCGCCAAAGAGAGTAAAATTTTACCCTTTTTCATAAAAATCCTTTTTAGATTTTATAATCTATATCAATTTACTGGTGGGATTATCTTACAATTCCTCTTAAATAATAATAAAATTTTTAATAAACTAAATCATAAAATTATATATGCAATTACTAATTTAACGGAATTTAATAAGATATATTGACGAATTTTCAAGCAAAATTTCTATGAATTTTAAAAAGTATATGAATTTGAAAAACGAAGGATTGAAAAATTTAAAATTCTAAAATTCCGCCGCTTTAAAATAACGTAAGCGACGGAATTTAGCGTTTATCGGCGTTTGGTCTTGCGGCTACGATAGCACTAGCACCGGTACCAGCGCATTGTGCAAGATATCCTCGGAGACGCTGCCTAAAAAGAGCTTTTTGAAAAACCCCTTCGTAAAGGCACCGGTAGCGATCAGATCGAGGTTATTGGCGCGGCGATATTTGATGATCTCATCGGCGGGCACTTCCGCTTGGATGTATTTGAAAGTGGCGTTTTGAGTGCCTAAAATTTCGCGCGCTAGATCCAGCATCCGCTCACCCTCTGCGGCACCCGCATTGATGTGCAAGACATGCTTATGTGCGCTCGCAAGAAGCTTTGAGCTCTTTATAAACTCAAGCGTGCGTTTCGCCGCGTCAGTGCCGTCAAACGCAATGAGCACGGAGTTAATAGGTGAAAATTCCTTATTCACGAGCAGCGACGGCACGTGAAGCTCCTTTATTAGCACGCTTGCGTTAAAGCCTACGTCCTCGTTATTTGAGCCCTTGATACCGAGTACAAAAATTTCAGCTTCCTCCTTGTACTCAGCGATAACGTCGATGAAATCGCCATCTTTGATGATCTTACTCGCCTTTACGCCCGCAGTAGTCGCGGCGCAGATATATTCATCCAGCATCGCTTCAGCTTCTTCGTGGTCTTTCTCCGCATCCACGCCGCCTAGTGTGGGACTTCCGTAGCTATTTGCAAGGATATCATTCTCTCCTAGGACGATTCCGCCTGCGGCTAGCCCATAAAAATTCTCGCCAAGCTCTGGGATTTCAACCACGTGAATAAACACGAGCTCGGCACCCAAGGTTTTAGCGACGTAAATTCCGTAATCTCTAACCGCTGGGGCAAGCGCATTTTGATCGACGCAAGTGATGACCTTTTTCATTTTTCGTCCTTTTAAAGATAAAATTTTAATCAAAATAAGCTTATCAAATTTTGTATAAAAGTTATTTAAATTCGGCAGACTTGAATTCGGCACGGACGATTTTGTGAAATTTAAAGCCGCGTCGTAATGGATATGTGAGGTGCGGGTACGCTTGCGACAAGTTAGCTCGGACTCAGCGTGGCAGGTGGGTGCGCTGTACAGACGCGGCAGACAAGGTGCGGCGCGGGCGGTTTTAAAATTTATCAAGCCGCTAAAAGCGCGGTTCAAAGCGCCGTTATTGCGATTAGTAGCCCAAAGATGATCCCCGGGAAATTCGCCGCGGCGAGCGGATAGTCCTTTTTGGGCTTTAGCAGGCCGTAGCTAAGCTATATCGTGCAGTTTATCGCGGCTGCGAGCGGCTGGAGAAACGGGACTTTGTTGCCGCTTAAATTTGCCATTATGTTCGGCACGTAGGATACGTACATGATGACCGACAGGCATGTGCCCGCCCAACCTAAAATTTGTAAATTTCTTTCGCTCATTGTTTTTCCTTTTTAGAAATACGTTTCAAATTTACGAATGAAACGAAGCGGGATTTAATACACCAAAGATAAGAAACAAATTAAAAGATGGCTAGAAATAAAATTTGACTTTAAATTTATCGCAGCGACCCCCCCTGCTCGCGTCTGCGTAAATTTTAAAGCGGCGTTTAAGGCGCGCATTTTAAAAAAACAGAGAAATTTAAAACGCCAGGCGGCACGGCGAATAGAATTTAAATTTAAAAAGGCGGGATTTCAAGCGACGACTGCGATGAAATTTAAGTGAATTTGCCGAGGCGAAAGCCATTAAACACATTGTCCCGAAGGCTTGCGGCTAAATTTAAGTAAATTTTGCAACAAAATCGCAGCAAAATTTTGAAAATATGAGGATTAAATTTTAAAAGGCTAATAGCCCGCGTTTGCGATCGCTTCGGCTTGAGAGTGCGCGATGAGCGGATCGATGATCTCGTCGAACAAGCCCCCTGCCATTATCGCGTCCAGGCGGTAGAGAGTTAAATTTATGCGGTGGTCGCTGATGCGGTTTTGCGGATAGTTGTAGGTACGAATTCGCCCCGAGCGGTCGCCGGTGCCTACCTGATCCTTGCGATCTTTGCGCTCTTTTTCGAGCCGCTCCTGCTCCTGCATATCGTAAAGGCGCGCCTTCAGCACCTTCATCGCCGCTTCTTTGTTTTTGTGCTGGTCCTTGCCGTCTTGGTTGGTAACGACTAAACCGGTCGGGATGTGAGTGATGCGAACGGCGCTGTCGGTGGTGTTTACGGACTGTCCGCCGTGGCCGGAGCTGCGCATAACGTCGATGCGAAGGTCGTTTGGGTTGATCTGTATCTCGCTATCCTCGATCTCGGGCATGACGGCGACGGTGATCGCGGAGGTATGCACCCTGCCCTGGCTCTCCGTTTCGGGGACGCGCTGCACGCGGTGAGTGCCGCCTTCAAATTTCAGCCGCGAATACGCTCCCGCGCCCTTTACGAGCAAGATCGCTTCTTTGTAGCCGCCGACGCTGCCTTCGCTAGTGCTTACGATCTCGCATTTATAGCCGCGAAGATCGGCGTAGCGCAGATACGCGCCGAGCAGATCGCCCGCAAACAGCGCCGCTTCGTCGCCGCCTGTACCGGCGCGGATCTCAAGAAAGATATTCTTATCATCGTTGGGGTCTTTCGGAAGCAGTAAAATTTTGATTTTTTCTTCGAGCTGCGGCTTTTGCATCTCTAAGCTTTTAAGCTCCTCTTTGGCTAGCTCGCCTAGATCGGCATCGCTTAGCAGGGCTTTGTTTTCTTCGATCTGATTTAAAATTTTAAGATACTCGCTAGCCGCCTCTTTGATCGGCTCGATATTGCGCTGCTCCTTAGATAGCGCCGTCATATTAGCGATATCTGCGGTAACTGCGGGATCGCTAAGCATGCGCGAAAGCTCGTCGTAGCGATCCAAAAAGGGCTTTAGTTTATCGGCTAGCATTTAAATTTTATGCGTAAGGGACGCTTACGCGGCGGTTTTTAAAGAATTTACGAGTTTGGCTAGGCGGCTTACTTTTCTGCTCGCGGTCTGTTTTTTCAAAAAGCCCCTGCTTACGAAGCTGTGAAAGCTTTCATTAGCCGTTTTCAGAGCCTGGGTCGCTGCGTCTAGATCCTTGCTTTCGACCGCCTCTTTTACGGCTTTTGTGATATTTTTTACTCTGGTGCGATAAAATCTATTTCGCTCCGTTCTTTTTATGGTTTGTCTCGCGCGTTTTTCGGCGGATTTGTGATTTGCCATAATGTTCCTTTTCAGTTAAATTTGAACCTGCGATTATACGTAAAAAATATTTAATCGACGCTTAATTTAAGTAAAATTTAAATATAGTTTAAATTTATTAAGATTAAACTTTTTCTGGTAGAATTTCATGATTTTTATACAAGGATTTGATAATGAAACTTTTCGGAACGGACGGCGTACGAGGCAAAGCGGGAGAATTTTTGACCGCCGAGCTTGCGATGCGCGTAGCGATGGCAGCGGGAATTTATTTTAGGAAAAATTCCGTTACGAATATGATTTTAGTCGGCAAAGATACCCGCAGAAGCGGCTATATGATAGAAACAGCGATCGTTGCGGGTCTTACCTCGGTGGGCTACAACGTCCGTCAGATCGGTCCGATGCCTACTCCTGCGATTGCCTTTCTTACGGAGGATATGCGCTGCGATGCAGGCATCATGATAAGCGCGAGCCACAATCCATACTACGACAACGGCATTAAATTTTTCAACAGCGAGGGCTTCAAACTCGACGAAAAAGAGGAAGCTCAGATCGAAAAAATTTATTTCAGCGACGAACTCATCTCTGAGGCGCGCACCAAAATGATGCAGATAGGCGCTGCAAAGCGCGTGGACGACGTCATCGGCAGATATATCGTGCATATTAAAAATTCCTTCCCGAAGCAAAAGACGCTGCACGGGCTTCGCGTCGTCCTTGATTGCGCAAACGGAGCAAGCTACAGGGTCGCACCTACCGTATTTAATGAGCTGGGAGCCGAAACGATCGTCATCGGCGACGAGCCTAACGGAAAAAATATAAATGATGCTTGCGGCGCGTTAAGCCCGCAAGGTCTGGCCGGGGAGGTAAGACGCCTGCGCGCCGACGTGGGCTTTGCCTTTGACGGGGATGCCGACAGACTCGTAGTCGTGGATGAAAACGGCGAAATCATCCACGGCGACGCGCTGCTTGGAATTTTAGCGGTATATTTGAAAGAGAAAAAGCGCCTCGCGGGCGATCAGATGATCGCAACAGTGATGAGTAACTCCGCACTGGAGGATTTTTTAGCCAAACACGGCATCGCGCTTAATCGCTGCAATGTCGGCGATAAATTCGTACTTGAGATGATGCACGAACTTGGCGCAAATTTCGGCGGCGAGCAGAGCGGGCACGTGATCTTCGGCGATTACGCCAAAACGGGCGACGGCATCGCAAGCGCGCTGCAATTCGCCGCTTGCATGCTGGATACGCACAAAAAAGCGAGCGAACTTTCGGCTATGCTTAAGCCATATCCTCAAATTTTAAGAAATTTAAAGATCGCGGATAAAAAGCCGCTTGAAAAATTAAAAGGGCTAAAAGAGCTTGAAGCAAGCCTTAAAGCGGACAATATCCGCTCGCTCTTTCGCTACTCCGGCACCGAAAACGTTATCCGCCTCTTGCTCGAGGGCAAAAACGAAAAACTGCTGCAAAAGCGAATGGACGAGGTCGAGAAATTTTTTACCAAAGCCCTAAATGAGTAGCGTTGCGGTGAAATTTTACGGCGCGACAAGCTCATGGCTCGGTACAAAAGGCGCGGATAAAAAATGCAGGCTTTACATATTTAAATTTAGGCTGCGAGATGGCTAAGACCTGTATTAAATTTATCCTGCTTTTTGCGGCGATCTTTGCGATCGATCAAGCGATCAAACTTCTGTTTTTAAACGGCTTTTCGTGGCAAGGAGAGTTTTTTTCGCTAGAGCTTACGCTTAATCGCGGCGTTGCGTTTTCGATGTTTGCCTTTTTGGGCGAAAATTTAAAATTTATCCAGATCGCGCTGATCTCAGCGCTTGCGGCGTATGTATTTTGTCATAAAAAGCTCTTTTGCGAGCATTGGATGCCGTTTGCGCTGATGCTCGCGGGAGGTTGTTCAAATTTACTTGATCGCTTCATTCGCGGCGGCGTCGTGGATTACGTTGCGTGGCATAAATGGTTTGAGTTTGCGGTGTTTAATTTCGCCGACGTGATGATAGATCTGGCCGTAGTGATTTTTATTTTTCAGGGCTTACGCACCGCAAAAAAGGAGAAAAATGAAGAGAAATAATTATATCGCTTACGCGCTTTGGTTTTTAGGTGCGTTTTCGTGGATCGCAGCTATGCCGATCGGCGGCGGACTGCATAGAATTTATTGCGGCAAATTTATCAGCGGATTTGCTCAAATCGCGCTATTTTGGCTGGGAAGTTTTACACTATGGTTTTTGGTGGGCTTTTTGTTTTGGGCGATTTGGGGAATTTGGATTTTGCTAGATATATTTTTCGTAGGAATTTGGGTAGAAGATTTAAATGCTTTTGCAAGTGAGACGGAGGAAGACGACTACGAAGGACGTCTAAAAAAAGTCGATGCGCTCTTTGAGCTGTATCAAAAAGGCGCGATTTCTAAAGAGGAATTCGAGGCGCGAAAAGAAATTTTAATGAGAGATTAAGGAGAAAAAATGAGTTACTATTGGTTTAAATTTGTCCATTTTGCGGGCTTTATTTCATGGATGGCGATGCTGTTTTATATGCCGCGCCTGTATGTTTATCACGCTGAAAATTTAGACAAGCCGGATTTTGTAAAGGTCGTTAAAAAGATGGAGCGGATGCTGTATCATGCGATCGGCTGGATAGCGATGGTCGTGACGGTTTTTAGCGGCGTAATGCTTATCGTTTTAAATCCGGGGCTTATGAAGATGGGATATTTTCATCTAAAGCTGCTAGCCGGAGTTTTGCTAATCTGTTATCATTTGTGGCTGTATTATTATATGTATAAATTTGAAAAAAACGAGTGCCACAGGAGCGGAAAGTACTTTCGTGCGATCAACGAAGGTCCTACGATCCTGATGTTTATAATACTTTATGCGATGCTAATAATGCCGAATTTACCGAGCAACTAAGCGCTTTGATAAAAATTTAATTAAAATTTGCATAAAATTAGAGCAAAATTTTAAAGGAAGCATGTGCGGCAGATCATAAGAAAAATTTTATCGAGCGAAAGTAGCGCGGGAATTATACTGCTTTTATCCGCGGTCTTTGCAATCGTAGCTCAAAACGTAGGTTTTTTATCAAAATACTATGAGGCGTTTTTACATCTAAACTTCACCATAGGCGTCGGCCCTGCAAAGCTCGATGAATCGATGCATTTTTTAGTAAACGACGTGCTCATGGCTATATTTTTCTTTGCCATTGGACTTGAGCTCAAGCGCGAAAAGATCGAAGGGCAGCTACGCCATTTCTCTCAAATTTTACTTCCTAGCTTCGCGGCTCTGGGCGGAGTAATGATGCCTGCGATTATATTTTCGATCATTAACTGGGGCGATGCCGTCGCGATGAAGGGCTGGGCAATCCCTACGGCGACAGATATAGCCTTTGCCGTGGGCGTTATGGCACTTTTGGGCAAAAAAATCCCGGCTAGCCTTAAAATTTTTGTTTTGACGCTTGCGATAATGGACGATTTGTGTGCAATTTTAATCATCGCTTTGTTTTATTCCTCGGATATAAATGCAATCTATCTAGGTGGCGCGGTTGCCTGTATCGTAATAATGCTAGCAATGAGCAGATTCGGCGTTGATAAAAAGCTTCCATTCATCATCGTCGCCATCGTGCTGTGGGTAATGGTGCTAAACTCAGGTATCCACGCGACCATCGCGGGAGTACTCGCGGGCTTTTGTATCCCGCTTAAGACCTGCTCGGGCTCGATGCTAAAGGATATGGAACACGGCCTAGCCTACCCCGTAAATTTCTTCATCTTGCCGATCTTTGCTTTTACGAATGCTGGCGTCTCGCTAGCTGGTATCAGCCCTAGTTTTCTTTTCGGTCCCGTACCGATGGGCATCATGCTCGGGCTATTTTTCGGCAAACAGATCGGAATTTTTACTTTCAGCTGGATCTTAATCAAAGCCAAAATCGCCTACATGCCGGAAAACGCAGGCTGGATGCAGCTTTACGCAGTGGCGATCATCTGTGGTATCGGCTTTACGATGGCGCTTTTCGTTGACGGCTTAGCATACGGCGGCAGCGATATGTATCATTACACAGACAAGCTCGCGGTATTTTTAGGCTCGATAATTTCTGGAGTAGTGGGATTTTTCGTCGCAAAAGCAGTCGCGGTGAAACAAAGCTAAATTCCATAAAAAGATTAAAACTTTAAAATTTTACGAGCAACACAAAATTTCAAAATTTTAAGAGCGGCTCTAAATTTTAAAATTTATAAGCTAGAAAATTTAGCTTGAAATTCTGTTTAATCTAAGTACAGCTTAAACTACCAAAATTCCTGCATTTTGCATTAAGCTTAGCGCACATTCGTCGTAGTAACCGCGTTCATGATTCGGCGCATCGTAGGTAGCTACCGCACCTCGCGGAACGACGACGTCTTTATCGGCGCCAATTTCGTTAAGATAGGTTCGCAAGCTAAGCGCAAACTGCATCACGCAGATGTCGGTGCAGCAGCCCGTAATTACGAAGCGATCAAAGCCCTCTAAAATTTTCTTATCCAAATTATGAAAGCCGTTCGTGCTGCGCTTAAAAGTGACGTTTTGCTCGCTTACAAACGGCGCAAGCTCCTCGATCACCTCCGATTCTGGCGAGCCTTTTAGACAGTGAACCGGATATCGCTTCATCTCCAGATCCCGCTCGGCGTGAGCGTCACAGATGAAATGCACGTTTTTAGCCGCCTCAATCTGCCTAATCACCGCAGGAGCGATCTTTGCTATGCTAGGATCGGCCATCGCGCCGAATTTTACGAAGCCGTTTAACATATCGATCACAAATACCAAAGTTTTCATCAAAACTCCTTATAAATTTCAGGTTTCATATCTTTTAAAAGATCCATTTTAGCGCGAAATTTTAAAATTTCATTTAAATCCGCTCGAGCAATCTTCACGGCCTCTTTTTTGCCTAGGCGCGCGACGATCTCACCGCCGGGACCGATCAGCATGGAATTTCCGCCGAAACTCTCGCCCTGCCCCGTATCGCCGCAGCCGTTTACCGCGCAGATAAAAATTTGATTTTCGATCGCGCGGGCCTTAGCAAGCGTGATAAAATGCTCTATGCGACTTTGCGCAAACTGCGCAATCACAAAAACTATCTGCGCGCCGCGAAGCGCTAAGGCGCGAAAAATTTCACAAAAGCGCAGATCATAGCAGACCGCGACGCCGATTTTAACTGCGCGATTTTGAAATTTTATCTCGCAAATGCCTAGCTTATCGCCGCTGCTTACGATCTCGTTTTCGCGAGCGAGCGAGAAAGCGTGGATCTTGTCGTAGCGTAAAATTTCGGCTCCGTTTTGATAGACGAAAGCAGAATTATAAATTTTATCTCGCTCGGAGTTTATCGATCCGCCTATTAAAACAGCTCCACAGTTTTGCGAAATTTCGCTTAAAAATCCCTTCGTTCGCGCAGCTCCCGCATCGGCTAAGCGCTTGAAATTTTGCACGCAAAAGCCCGTATTAAAGGCCTCGGACAGCACCACTACGTCCGCGCCGCGTTTTAACGCGCGATCTATAAGCTCTCGCGCTCGGATAAAATTTTGCTCGCAATCCGCGACAGTAGAGGCGAGCTTCACGTTCATTTGTAAGATTGCGATTTTCAACTCTTTCTCCTATCTAGGCGCCCGGCGCATCGCGTGAGCGTGCGTGAGCGCAACGGCAATGGCGTCGGTAACGTCGAGCGGTTTGATCTCCTTATTAATCCCTAAAATCCGCTTTACCATGAAGGCGACCTGCTCCTTCGCCGCCTTTGCTTTGCCCGTGACCGATTTTTTTATCTGAAGCGGCGTGTATTCGGCGAAATTTCCAAAAATTTGTAAAATTTTAAGAGCCAGCGCGCCGCGAAACTGAGCGAGCTTTAAAACAGACTGCGGATTGTAGGCGTAAAACATCGATTCTATCGCGACCTCATCGATCTTATGAGCGCTAAAAATTTGATCGATCGCCTCGCTCATCTGCGTCATTTGAAATTGCACGTTTTCGGCCTTCATTTTTACTAATCCCGCCTCAATGAGTTTAATCTTATTCACATCTTTTTCCAAAATCGCATAGCCTAAATTTCTGGTTCCCGGATCAATTCCTAAAATTTTCATAGCCACCTTTCACGCTTATTCACGGCTTAATCACCGGTGAACAAACTGAAATTTACCGCAAATTTAGTGAAATTTAGCTAAAATGACATCTTAATTTATAAGGGAATTCAATGGCGACGTCACAAGCACAAGAAATTTTGTCAAACCTAGAGAAGGAAATTTTACCTACCGAATACTCTAGATATATCAAAAATTTGAAATTTAACGATAAAAGCTCGACGTCTGAATTTTTCATCTATAACGCATCTAACGAGTTTATCGCTAAATATACCCAGACAAAATATGGCAAAAAAATAAAAGAGCTTATCAAAAAACAGTTTGGACTCAACGACGTAATCGTTAAAATTACCTCAAAATCTAAAATTTCGCCGAAAGAAAAGGTAAAAATCATCTCCGAAAAGCCTAAGAGTACGATTTTAAGCGAAAATTATAATTTTGAAAATTTCATAATCGGCGATTCAAATAAATTTGCTTTTGAGTGTTCAATTACCGTCGCAAAAGAGCCTGGAATCCGCTTTAATCCGCTCTTTATCTACGGACCTAGTGGGCTTGGCAAAACTCACCTACTTCAATCGATCGGAAATTACTGCATCAAAAAGGGAAAAACCGTCATCTGCGTCACTAGCGAGCAGTTTGCCAATGATTTTGTCTTTAATCTCAAAAACAACTCAATCGATAAATTTAAACAAAAATACCGCAACTGCGACGTTTTACTCATCGACGATATTCAGTTTTTAATCGGGCGTGATAAGGCTCAGGAGGAGCTTTTTTACACATTTAACGAGCTAAAAGACAAAAACTGCCAAATCGTGCTAACCAACGACCTGCCGCCGAAATTCTTAAAAGGCTTTGAAAGTCGCCTCACAACGCGATTTGAAAGCGGCATAATAGCAAACATAACCCCGCCGGATCTAGAAACTAAAATCGCTATTATCAATAAAAAGAGCGAAGAAAATCGCGTTAGAATTCCACACGACGTCGTAGAATATATTGCCGCAAATATGGGCGATAATATCCGCGAAATTGAAGGTGCAATAAATAAACTAAACGCCTATTCATCGATACTTCGCACGAAGATCACGCTGGAATTTACCAAAAGTACGCTTCAAGATCAGATCCATCAAAAATATTCAAGCGTGAGCCTAGAACACGTCATTGAGGTCGTCTCAAAAGAGTTAAACATAAAACCTAGCGAGCTAAAGAGTAAAACGCGAAGTAAAAACGTCGTAGAAGCGCGCCAAATTTGCATATATCTAACCAAACAGCTAACTCAAAACTCAATGCCAAAAATCGCAACATTCTTTAATCTAAAAGATCACAGCGCTATCAGCAAAAATATCAAAAAAATCAACGAACTCATCCAAACCGACGAGATGTTAAAGATAAAAATAGAAGAGCTAAAAAACAAAATAACCAAGAAGGAAAAGAATGAAATTTAACGTATTTTATGAAAATAGATCAAAAAACGTGAATGAAAGTGAATAAAATGAGATCTCTTACTCACGATAAAAACCTCCTAAAAATGGATCTAAAAATGAGTTTTTCACAAAAACCGCTTACCAACTACAACAACGATAAAAATTTAAAAGGATAAAAATATGAAAGTGTTAATCACTAAAAAACTTTTAGAAGAGATAGTTTCCAATACGAGTTCCTATCTTGATAAAAAAGATCTAAGCTCAATAACTTCGCATCTTTTGATGAGCGCTAAAGATGGAATTTTTAGTATAAAAGCTACCGATCATGAAATTGGCTTAAGCTACAATCTACAAAATGTCTCGATAGAAACAGAGGGAGAAGCTACGGCAAATGGAGGCAAACTTCTTAGCGTTATTAAAGGCTTAAGCGACGATAACGTAACTTTAGAGACCGTAAATGGAGCGCTATTTGTAAAGCAAAAAAAATCTAAGTATAAGCTTCCGATGTTTGAAACGAGGGATTTTCCGAGCTTTCCTACAATAGAGGGCAAAAATAGCTTTGACGTAAATGCTGGAATTTTAGGAAGAAGCCTTAAAAAAATATATCCGTCAATTGATACGAACAATCCGAAATATGAGCTAAACGGAGCCTTAATCGACGTAAAAGAGGGATTTTTAAATTTAGTCGGAACCGATACTAAGCGACTTAGCGTTTATAAGCTGATCACTCAATCAAAAGCGGGCGAGCTAGATACTAAAATTTTAATCCCTAAAAAGGCGATAGGCGAAATTCAAAAGCTATTTTCGGATAAAATTAAAATTTACTACGACGAAAACGTGCTACTAGCGGTGAGCGAAAATTTTGAGTTTTTTACGAAGCTTATAAACGGCAAATTTCCAAACTACGAGCGCGTGATCCCAAGCGATACGGCGTATAAAATTTTAATCCCGCGCGATAAGATGGTAAGCGGCGTGCGAGCGATAAATGCAATGTGCGAGGAGATGAAGGTTACCATTAAGAAGGACGGAATGGTTTTTGAAAGTATCAACGAAGATAATTCCGAAGCAAAGACCGAAATTGAAGCGGCGATCGATATAAACGGCGAGATAGTCTTCGGCGTGAAAAATCGCTTTCTGCTTGATTTTTTAAGTAATATTGAGAGTGAAATTTTTGAGCTTGATTTTAACAACTCCGATACGGCGTTCGTACTTAGCGCGGACGACCTAAAAACGGTTGTCATGCCGATAAATAATATTTAAAGGAAAATTATGAAGCAAAATTACGGCGCCAGTAATATTAAAGTTTTAAAAGGTCTTGAGGCTGTTAGAAAGCGCCCTGGAATGTATATCGGAGACACCAATATCGGTGGACTTCATCATATGATTTATGAGGTTGTAGATAATTCGATCGATGAGGCGATGGCAGGTTACTGCGACACAATCGATGTTGAGATCACTAGCGAGGGAAGTTGTATCGTTAGTGATAACGGTCGCGGAATCCCCGTCGATATACATCCGACCGAAAAAATTCCTGCCGCGACGGTGGTTTTAACCGTGCTTCACGCAGGCGGTAAATTTGACAAAGACACTTATAAAGTCTCCGGCGGTCTGCACGGCGTGGGCGTTAGCGTTGTAAATGCGCTCTCAAAAAAGCTCGTTGCTACGATCAAACGTGACGGAAATATTTATAGACAAGAATTTGCCAAAGGAATTCCTACTACAGAGCTTGAAAAGATAAAAACTACTAACCGCACGGGCACGACGATCGAGTTTTGGCCCGACGGCGAAATTTTTGAAATTTTAGAATTTGACGATGAAATTTTATCGAAAAGATTTCGCGAGCTAGCGTATCTAAATCCAAAAATCACGATAAATTTTAAAGATAACCGCACGGGCAGGGACGAGCACTTTCACTTTGAAGGCGGTTTAGAAAGCTTCGTAAACGATATGAATAAAGCGCCTGCCATATCCAAAGCCGTATCGTTTAGCGACGGCGCGGAAGATGTTATGGTGGATTTCGCGCTTATGTATAACGAAACATATAGCGAAAATTTACTGAGCTTTGTAAATAATATCAAAACTCCGGACGGCGGTACGCATGAGGCGGGTTTTAGAGCGGGTCTTACTCGAGCGATAACAAATTACGTCGCGGCAAATGCGGCTGCACGTGAAAAGGATACGAAGATCACCGGCGACGACGTTCGCGAGGGGCTCATCGCGGTAATTAGCGTCAAGGTTCCCGAGCCGCAGTTTGAAGGGCAGACTAAAGGCAAGCTGGGTTCCAGCTATGTTAAGCCGATCGTGCAAAAGATGGCGTTTGAGGTGCTTAGCAAGTATTTTGAAGAAAATCCGATCGAAGCGCGCGCCATTATGAATAAGGCTCTTTTAGCCGCGCGCGGTCGCGAAGCGGCAAAAAAAGCACGCGATCTAACGCGCAAAAAAGACAATATAAATTCCGTTGGCACCCTTCCCGGAAAGTTAGCCGATTGCCAGAGCAAAGATGCAAGCATTAGCGAAATTTATCTAGTCGAGGGCGATAGTGCGGGCGGTTCGGCGAAGCAGGGAAGAGACCGCGTGTTTCAAGCGATCCTGCCGCTTAGAGGTAAAATTTTAAACGTAGAAAAGGCGCGCCTGGATAGAATTTTGCAATCCGAAGAGATTAAAAATATGATCACGGCCTTTGGCTGCGGTATCGGCGAGGAATTTAACGAGGAAAAGCTCCGCTATCACAAAATCATCATTATGACGGACGCGGACGTCGACGGTAGCCACATTCAGACGCTGCTTCTAACATTTTTCTTTAGATTTTTGCGCCCTGTTGTCGAAAACGGCTATGTTTATCTGGCACAGCCGCCACTTTTTAGATATAAAAAGGGCAAAAAAGAGATTTATCTGAAAGACGAAAAGGCGCTTAGCGAGTTTTTGATCGAAACGGGCATCGATATGGGCGAGTTTGAAGGTATTGGCAACGAGGATCTGATCGATTATCTAAAAATTGTCTCAAACTATCGCTCGCTTCTAAATGAGCTCAAAAAGCGTTTCAGCGTGCTTAGTGCGATCAGATTTTTAATAGAAAACGACGAAGCGCGAAGCCTCGGCTACGAGGAACTATTTGAAATTTTAAAACCGCGCCTAGAGAGTGAAGGATTTAATATCTTAAATTCCTATGTAAATGATGAAGGGATTAGAATTTACGTTCAGACGCCAAGCGGCCTAGAACAGCTTGTGATAGATGAGAATTTATTCGGCAATTATATCTTTGAAGAGGCGATTAGAATTTATTCAAAGATCAAAGATCGGGATGTAAATTTTGGCAAGGATTTTATTGAAATTTTAGACGAAATCGAAAAAAGCTCGAAAAAAGGCGCTTATATTCAGCGTTACAAAGGTCTTGGTGAGATGAATCCGGAGCAGCTTTGGGAAACCACTATGAGCCCTGAAAATAGAAGGCTTTTAAAAATCAGCATTGCAGACGCACAAAGTGCGAGCGATACCTTTAATCTTTTTATGGGTGACGAGGTTGAGCCGCGCCGAAACTACATCCAAGATCATGCAAAAGATGTAAAACATTTGGATGTTTAGATGTTATTTAGTGAGACCAAAGAGCGCGAAAATCGTTTTATAACGGCACTTAAAATTTCGGTGCCGTTTACCTGCGTTTTAATTGTTTTCGGAATTATTTTGTTCCGAAACGGAGAGTTTAAATTTGACGACGTAATTTTATTTTTGATACTTTTAATCTGCTATGTTTATTACGTTATCTATCAAATTTATTTCGGTTTTCAAAAGACGCTGATTGATCCCGTTACGCATGTATTCGTGCGCGAGGAGATCGAGAAAATTTTAAGCAATGATCTAGCTAAAAATCGTCAAATAAATATTGTGCTTTTGCGAATTAAAAATATCATCGACATAAACGATCGATACGGTTATAAAAACGGCGATGAAATTTTATACGAGTATTGTAAGGAACTTTCAAATTTTATGGCGGAGCAGGGTTTTAAGGACCTTCCGATCGGTCGCTTTATAAACGGCTACTTCGTATTCGGTGTAGAATCAAAAGCTACAAATTTAAGCCATATTTTGAGGATGTTTGAGCATAAAATTTCAAGTCAGACGATCAAAAATGTAGAGATTAAAAGCGAATTTACGATGCTTCCAAGCTCCTATGATCGCAATCTGCATAATATCGTAAATGCGCTATTTTATAAGATAAATCACCTGGACGACGAAGAGCACGGCGAGAAGGCTATTGACGTAGAGAAAGTATTAATAGACGTATTTTCCGCCGACGTGATGGAGGCGATAGATAGTGAAAATTTCAGTTTTAAATATCAGCGCGTTGCGGATAAAAACGGGGTAAAATCTCATATAAATTTGATTCCGAAGCTTGATCTAAGAAGCGGCGAAAAGATCACAAAAAGTAGAATTTTAGATATTTTGCTTCTAAATCATTACGATATTAAATACGATATTTCGATGATGAGGCAGATTTCTAGAATCATCTATTTTAAGGATATCGACGCTAAAATTTTTATCGAGATTATGCCTCAAACGCTGCGAAATAATGAGTTTCGCAATGAAATTTTAAAGCTCATCGATAATAACCTAATCGATCCGAAAAAGATCGTGTTTGAGTTTAACGAAAAGCTTATCTATTCTGAGATCAAGCGCTTTGATGAAATTTTAATTAGATTTCGCGAACTTGGATTTAGCTTCGCGCTGTCGCAGTTCGGCGGCTCAAACGCGAGCTTTGAGTATTTAAAATTTCTAAACGTCGATTTTATCGTTTATGACATAGAATTTAATAAAAATTTAGACGATGAAAAGATAAAAAATATTTTTATAGGCATCAACGAAGCCTGCGCAAAATCGGACGTCAAAACCATAATGCGCTTTGTAGATAAGCAGGAATTTCAAATGAAACTTTATAAAATGGGTATCGATTATATTCAGGGATTTTGCGTCGAAAAACCGAATGATATATCGAATTTAAGGAGATCATAGTGAGATACGGCGAAGAGGAAATTGAGAAATTTGACATCGAAAATTTAGAAGTTTGGCCCAATAAACAGGAGCGTGATTATCTGATAAAAATTACCCTGCCCGAGTTTTGCTGCCGCTGCCCGCGCTCGGGATATCCGGACTTTGCGACGATCTATTTGGAATATATCCCCGATAAGCTCGTAGTGGAGCTTAAGGCGATCAAACTTTACATAAATTCCTTTATGAACCGCTATATCAGCCACGAGGATAGTATAAATGAAATTTACGGCGCGCTTCAAAGTAAGCTAAAGCCTAAATTTATGAAAATCACGGGCGATTTTAATCCGCGCGGCAACGTCCACACGGTAATCGAAATAAATTCGGATCAAATTTATCGATGATAAGCTCAAATTTAGTCGAACAAATTTTTAAATCCGCAAGCATTAGTCGCTGGAATGATTACCCAAAGATGGTGAGTTTAGTCGAGCTCGACAAGCAGGCGCATAAATTTATTATCGCTTATTTTATCGCTAGCTTTGAGCGCGACGTGGATATCAACTACGTCATCGAAGCAGGGATTTTCGAGTTTTTAGCGCGTATCGTAGTAACCGACATCCGTCCGGACGTCTTTCATCAGATCCAAAAAACCAAGAAAAAAAAGATCAACGAATGGGTTTTAAGCGTCCTCGAAAGCGATCTTTTGCCTATTCAAAACGGCGCTTTTTTCGAGCGATTTAAAAAATATCTAAATTCCAAAGATCATAAGAAAGAAGCCGTGATCTTAAAGGCGGCAAGCTACCTCTCTACGCGGTGGGAATTTAACATCGTCTATCAGACGAGTCAGTTTCTAAACGACATCGAGGAGCTAAAAGCCAAGGTGGAGGAGGAGCTCGAGGATTATTACGAGCTTATCGGCGTGCGAAAGATCGTGATGAATAAAAAGCTCGCCCGCATAGTCGATCTTAGCGGCAGACTTCGTTTTCAAAAGCGCTGGGCGCAGACGCCGCGAATTCCTGAGACATCGGTGCTTGGACACATGCTGGTAGTTGCGATTTTAAGCTACTTTTTTTCGCTTGAAGTGGATGCGTGCCGCTCGCGCACGGCGTATAATTTTTTCTGCGCGTTATTTCACGATTTGCCTGAAAGCCTCACTCGCGACATCATTAGCCCCGTAAAATACGGCGTCAAAGGCCTTAGCGACATCATTAGCGAATATGAGATGCGACTAATAGACGATAAAATTTTGCCTTTCGTGCCGGAGCATATGAGAGATGATTTCAGCTATATTTTGGGTATCCGCAAAGAGAGCGGTAAATTTATAAAAGATGAGTTTGAAAACCGCACCTTCGAGCTAGGCAAGGAGCCTAAATTTGCAGAAGGCAGCCTAAAGATGTTTAACGAAGATAAATTTCGCGCAATCGACGGCAAGGCGCTTAAGTATTGCGACAAACTCGCGGCGTTTTTTGAGGCTGGAATTTCGATTAGCTACGGCGTGAAAAGCAAGGAATTGCTTAGCGGGTATAATTCGATGCTAGAGTTTTTCAAAGCCAAGCCGAAAATCGAAGGCGTTGATTTTCAGAGTGTTTGCGAGGATTTCAAAGAGCATTTCGGGCTTAATAGGATCGATTTATAAAACCCCTTCCCAGATGGCTGCGGCACATGCGAGATCTAAGTGCTCTGCTGTATTCCTACCCTGAAGCGGTGCCTAAAAAAAGCATTGCACAGGTCTAAGAAAGGGCAATCGGGATTATATGGAAATGTTTCTTAAAGTAAGGTTATAAATGAATTTTAAAAATCATCTTTTATCCGTATTTCGCGAGGTTTTTATCCCTCACCATCGCTCTATTGAGTTTAGAGCCAAAATTTTTGCCGCAATGCTGCTTGCCAAAAAAAAGCAGACCGACGAGGATTACGATGTGATCAAAGATATAGCGGGCGAAATTTATCCGGGCGACGAGCAACGCATCGGCGTACTGGTATCCATCGTAAAAGAGTATATCTTAAAGGCAAAGACCTATAAAGGCCTAAATTTAGACTCGCTTTTAAAAGAGATAGACAGAGATATTAAAAATAACAAAAAATATATCAAAAAGATCGATTTTTCGCATCTACGCCGTCTGATCGGCGACGATGACGAGGATGCGCTGATCCAACAACGCGTTTATGAGTTTTTTGTCTGCGAAGTCAAAGAGTACTCGTAAATTTTTATCTTAAGAATTTTTTTAGTATAATCGTCAGCCTTTAAAATAGCAAACGGAGAAAATTTTGGAAAATATCAGAAATATCGCGGTTATCGCGCACGTCGATCACGGCAAGACCACTATCGTAGATGAGCTTTTAAAACAATCCGGCACCTTTGGTAATCACCAAGAAGTCGGCGAGCGCGTGATGGACAGCAACGATATCGAGCGCGAGCGCGGTATTACGATCCTATCCAAAAACACCGCCATCCACTACGGCGGCGTTAAAATCAACATCATTGACACTCCGGGCCACGCCGATTTCGGCGGCGAGGTCGAGCGCGTGCTAAAGATGGTAGACGGCGTGCTTTTGCTCGTCGACGCGCAAGAAGGCGTCATGCCGCAGACGAAATTTGTCGTAAAAAAGGCGCTATCTTTGGGGCTTAGGCCGATAGTAGTCGTAAATAAAATCGATAAGCCCGCAGCCGATCCGGACCGCGTGGTAAATGAAATTTTCGATCTTTTCGTAGCGCTTGATGCAAACGACGAGCAGCTGGAGTTTCCAGTTATCTATGCCGCGGCTAAAAACGGCTATGCAAAATACGATCTAAACGACGAAAGCACCGATATGAAGCCGCTTTTTGAGACGATCATCTCTCACGTTCCGACCCCTAGCGGTAGCGATGACAATCCTTTGCAGCTGCAGGTTTTCACGCTCGATTACGATAACTACGTAGGCAAGATTGGCATCGCTAGGATTTTCAACGGCACTATAAATAAAAACCAAAGTGTTATGTTAGCCAAAGCCGACGGCACGCACATCAACGGTAGAATTTCAAAGCTCATCGGCTTTAGCGGGCTTGAGCGCACCGACATCGACGCGGCGGGCACGGGCGACATCGTGGCGATTGCGGGCTTTGACGCGCTTGACGTAGGCGACAGCATCGTCGATCCCAATAATCCGATCCCGCTTGATGCGCTGCATATCGAAGAGCCGACCCTTAGCGTAATTTTCAGCGTAAATGACGGACCGCTGGCGGGCACGGAGGGAAAATTCGTAACCTCAAACAAGATCGACGAGCGCTTGGAAGCGGAGATGAAAACTAACATCGCGATGCGCTATGAAAACGCGGGCGAGGGCAAATTTAAAGTAAGCGGTCGCGGTGAGCTACAGATCACGATTTTGGCTGAGAATATGCGCCGCGAGGGCTTTGAGTTTTGCCTCGGACGCCCGGAAGTTATCATCAAAGAGATCGACGGCATCAAATGTGAGCCTTTCGAGCACTTAGTTATCGACGCACCCGATGATTGCACCGGCACCGTCATAGAAAAGCTCGGCCGCAAAAAGGCCGAGATGAAGGTGATGAATCCTACCGGCGACGGGCAGACGCGTATGGAGTTTGAGATCCCGGCGCGCGGTCTTATCGGCTTTCGCTCGCAGTTTTTGACTGATACTCGCGGCGAAGGTGTGATGAACCATAGCTTTTTGGAATTTCGCCCATTTATCGGCGCGGTCGAGAAGCGACAAAACGGCGCGCTCGTGAGTATGGAAAACGGAGTGGCGCTAGGATACAGCCTGTGGAACCTGCAAGATCGCGGCGTGCTTTTTATCGCTCCGCAGGCGAAGGTCTATCTAGGTATGATCATCGGCGAGCACAGCCGTCCGAACGATCTGGACGTCAATCCGATCAAGGGTAAAAATTTAACCAACGTCCGCGCCAGCGGCAGCGACGACGCGATCAAGCTCGTGCCGCCGCGTGCGCTAAATTTAGAGCGCGCGCTGGAGTGGATCGAGGAGGACGAGCTCGTGGAGGTTACGCCCGTAAATATCCGCGTGCGCAAGCGATACCTTGATCCTACGACGCGCAGACGAATGGCGAAAAAATAGAATTTCAAAATGAAATTTTAAAATTTGGCGTGAAATTTAGCTTTTAAATTTCACGCCTTTTTTATAGGCAAATTTTAAAATTTACGCTGCTAAAATTTTGCTAGGAGAGGCAATGAATCTTGTTTTATTCGACTTTGACGGCACGATCACGCGCGATGATTCGCTGCTCGAGTTCGTCGCCTACGTAGTCGGATTTAAGAAATTTTTTCGCGGGATTTTGGTGCTATCGCCGATTTTGGCGGCGTATAAGCTAGGTCTTGCGAGCAATAATTTTACGCGCAGAAAGCTTCTGGGCTACTTTTTTGCGGGCATGAGCGCCGATAAATTCGATAAAATTTGCAAAAAATACTCCACCACCCACATCGAAGATATCCTAAAACAAAGCGCGATGGACAAGATCGCAAGCTACAAAGCCGCGGGCGATAGGGTCGTCATCGTCACCGCCTCCCTCGAAGACTGGCTGCGCCCGTGGTGCGAAGCGCAGGGCTTGGAGCTCTTAGGCACTAAAATACGGCGCAAAGGCGGCATCATCACGGGCGAGATCGAGGGGCAGAACTGCTACGGCGCGCAAAAGGTCGCTCGCGTGCGCGCAGCATACGACGTGCAGGCTTTCGATCGCATCATCGCTTACGGCGACAGCAGGGGCGATCGCGAGATGTTAGAATTCGCAGACGAGGCGCACTACAAGGCGTTTGAGTAAATTTCTGCGACCACAAAGCTTAAACGATAGCATCTGCGGCGACTGCGCTTTTGCCGTGAGTCAGAATTTAGCTCACGCAGAATTTTATCCTTTTAAATTTTATCGCGCTTATCTGGGGGGATTTTGTTGCAGTACGGATTTTGAAATTCGCAGTGCGGGTAAAATTCTGTTCGTAGCGTAGAATTTTGCTTTAAATGGAATAGATATTTTAAAACCGAGCGGGCGTGAGATAAAATTTTAAATTTTAGAATTTTACGAAATTTTGCAGCTACAAAAATTTCAAAATTTGCATATCGTAAAATTCCACTCGCCTCGCGCGCGGCGGAATTTTAAAATTTTAAAACCCCGCGCCTTAGAATTCTAAGGTCTAAAGCATATTATAAATTCCGTCTAGCAGGAAGTATTTTTTATCCGCAGTGCCGCGGTAAAACGGCTCGAAAGTGTCCTCATAAGCCTTTTTAAAAAAGCCCTCTTTGCTTAGTTTGATTAGATCGGCATTGATGAAATCAAGCAAGCTTTGATTGCCTTTTTGCACGCCGACGCCTAAGAATTCCGCCGCGCCTAGGTTTTTAAACGGCACTTCGAGCGTATCGTCTACTACGGCGTAGGCTAGGACGATGATGTTGTCATTGGCGTAGCCGTCGGCTCTGCCGTCCTTCATCATCGCATAGCACTCGGAGGTATTTTTGCAGTAAACTAAATTGCTAAATTTCTCTTTTCGCAGATATCGCTCGGTCATCGAGCCGTTTGGGTTCTTTTCGATTGAAATTCTCATATCACGAACCTGTGCGAAGTCCTTCACTTGATCCTCTTTACGCGTTACAATGCCAAAATTTACCGATAAATACGGCAGTGAGAAATCCACCTGCTTCTTACGCTCTTGCGTAATCATAAAGGTGCCGATAACCATATCGACCTTGTTATTTTTCAAAAACGGGATTCTCTCGCCTGCGGTTACGGCTACGAACTGCACTTCGCCCTTTTTATCGCCGAAAATATCTTTGGCGATTGAGCTAGCAAGCTCGATTTCAAAGCCCTCAAACTTGCCGTTATTAGACTCGCTTAGCGGCGGACGACCTTCGCGCACGCCCACTCTGATAACACCTGCCTGCCTGATTTCATCTAGTGTATTTGCAAAAATGCTAGCGCAAAATAAGGCTAAAATAAAAAGTAATCTCATAAAAAGCCCCCTACTTTTTAGTTTTGAACTAATTATAGCACTATATATTTTAGAGAAAATAAATGCAAGCGGTTTAAAATTCAATCACCGCGCGTATGCAAGTTTGAAATTTAGGGGCGAAGTGGGGATTTAAAATTTAATGAATTTGAAAAATTTTAAATCCCAAGATTTATTAGTTATGCAAACTACCTTCGATAAATTTTATATTTTAATTCCTAGCTCTACGCTTTTATAGCAAATCATAAATTCCATCTAGCAGGAAGTATTTTTTATCCGCCGTGCCGCGGTAAAAAGGCTCAAAGGTGTCCTGATAAGCCTTTTTGAAAAAGCCCTCTTTGCTTAGCTTGACAAGCTCTGCGTTGATGAAATCAAGCAGCTCTTTGTTGCCCTTTTGCACGCCAATACCGATGAAATCGGGCTTGCCGAAGTTTTGAAACGGCACTTCGAGCGTATCGTCCACGACGGCGTAGGCTAGCACCGTGATATTTAGATTGACGTATCCGTCGGCTTTGCCGTCTCGGATCATCGCGTAGCATTCGCTTGTGTTTTTGCAGTAGCTTACGTTGCTAAATTTCTCTTTTTTGAGGTAATTGTCTACGGTCGTGCCCTCTTCGGTTATGAGCCTCATATCGCGCAAACGCGATATATCTTTGATGGCGTCCGCTTTGCGAGTTAGTACGCCGAGATTGGTCGAAAAATACGGCATCGAGAAGTCTACATGATTTTTGCGCGCCGAATCGATGACGAAGGTAGCTGCAACTATATCGACTTTATTATTGACTAGATACGAGACGCGATCGGCGGCGCTTAGAGAGACAAACTGCACTTCGCCTTGTTTGGCGCCAAAAATCGCCTTTGCGATCGCATTGGCAAGCTCGATCTCAAAGCCTTCAAATTTACCACCGCTAATCTCGCTAAAAGGCGGTCTGCCATCTCTGACGCCGACTCTGATGACGCCGCTATTTCTAATCTCTTGCAGCGTGTTTGCAAAAAGCCCTGCACAAAGCAAGATCAAAGTAAAAAGTAGTTTCATTTGCCGCTCCTTTGTTTAGGTTATTTACGGCTAATTCTAGCGAAATTAAAATCAAAAGGCGCTTTTTTGGGCTAAATTTATTTGCCGTTTGCTTTTTATGAAATTTCAAGATGCCGTTAAATTTAGCCTTAGATTTGATATAATCGGGCAAAATTTAAGCGAGGACGATATGAAAAATTTTATCTTTTTGTGGCTTTTGCTTGCGAGTTGCGCTTTCGGCGCCGCTAAGGATGACGCGAGAGTTTCTGCTTCACAGCAAGCAGAGTCAAATTTATCGCAGCCAAATTTTGAAATTTTTTACGATGAAAATGCTAGCGATGCGCAGATAGATGCGGGCTTGGACGCACTTTTAGCCTTCGCGGCGCAAAACAGGGGCAGGATCGACGAGGATTTCGGGGAGTTTAAAGATAGAATTTTCACCGCTTTCATTTTTAATCCAAAGGTGCTGCGAAATTCAAAATTTGACTTCGAGCGGATAGAAAAAATCCTTAAATTCAAACCAAATCTCAATTACGGCGGAGACGGCGGTTATTTCTCGCCGCTAAAGCTCGCGATCTTTTTCGGCTCAAAATTTAGCGGTGAGATAGCGAAGCTTTACCATTTTGATAAAGCCGATGCGATGCGGCTTTTAGAGCTTTTGGTACGAAACGGCGCGGACGTCAAGGCTAGCGGGCTGCTGCGAGATGCCGCGGCAAACGATAATTTCGAGGCATTTAAGTTTTTGATTGCAAACGGCGCGCGAGATACGAAAGATGTGGTCGGCTCGGTTGCGGGCAGCGAATTAATATTTCTAAGCGACAACAACGTTTCCATTCTCGGATATAAGGAGGCGCTGCCGCTTGCCGCGAGGGAGTTTGCCGCGGGCGCCAAATTTAAAGAATTCCGCGATGGGAGATTATGCTATTTGGACGAAATTTTAAAATTTCAAAGCTTTGCGAGCATCGATAAAAAGGAGATCGAAACGCTTATCAAAGTAGCTGTGGTGCTGGATGACGAGATGACGGCGGAGTTTTTGCTCGCTCACGGTCTTTGTAAGCAGAAAGAGCTTTGCGAGTTTCTAAAAGCGCAGGCGAAAACTTACGACGCCGCAAAAATTTCTAAAATTTTAAGCCGTCAAAAGGGCTAAATTTTAAAATTCATACGGCTATGGCATGGCAAAGCAGATAAAATCGCTATTATAATTGTGCTAGTCGCAGCCGCCCTACTTTGTCATTTAACGCGAGCGAAAAAGCAAAATTTGTTCCGCCAACCTACCCTACTTCACTTATCAAACAGCTCGCTATTAAGTTCATTCGAGATAAATTTTAATGTATTTGCCAGACAGCGTGGCGGCGAAGGTAAATTTTAAAATTTAATCAATATAAAGGATAAATTTAAGTGCCATTGTTATATAATTTATCTTATTTTTAAAAAGGAGTTTGAGATGACTTTTATAGAGTCTGTTCGCACTTGTCTCAAAGAGAATTATTGCAACTTTGAGGGGCGTGCACCACGTTCAGAGTACTGGTGGTTTGCATTATTTGCGGCACTTTTAGGAATTATAACGTTAGTATTGGATGGCTTTTTAGGCACCTATGCCGTTACGAGTTCCGGTAGAATGATCGGTTTCATTAACTCAATCTTTTTATTGGCAATACTTTTACCTTCTATTGCCGTAGCGGTAAGGCGTCTGCACGATACCGATAGAAGCAGCTGGTTTTATCTGTTAATTTTTGTCCCGATAATAGGCTCGATAGTATTGATCGTATTTTTTATCCAGCAAGGCACTAACGGAGGCAACCGCTTTGGAGACGATCCGTTGCGACCCGCAAGCAGAGGCTCGATTTTTTAAACGTAGCTTTGTAGCACACATAAGCTTTGCAAATAAGCTAAATTTAGGGCTAATCCCATTTTGGTTTTAGCCCTTTGTCTTATGAGGCGGTTTCGCTTAAAATAATCCTTTTCGTCTAAATTTAGATCCCCTGCGCAGATTCAGACTATAAAATTTTAATCCTATTGCCCTTTAATTTCACTATTTTTTTGTCGTTTACGAGCCTCGTAATCGCCGAGGAGACGTTTTGGCGAGGCGCTCCGAGCAGGCTTGCCAGCGTCATTATATTAAAGGGAAGCTCCACGATCTTATCGGCGTTTGCGATGCGATTTAGAAAATTTAAAATCCGCGTCTGGATTTTCGCAAAGACGATCTCTTTAATTAAAATCCGTTGTGAGTAGATATTTTTGATAAGCGCGTTTATGATCGAGCTTGCAAACTCGTCTCCGAGTAGCTCGAAAAGCTCCGAGATATTGATCTGCAGCGTCTCGCAGTCGCTTAAAATTTCAAGGCTCGTGTTTTTATCCAAGCAGACGTAGGCGCCGCTTTTTACGAAGCTAAAGATAAATTCCTTGCCGTTTTCGTAGCAGTTTAGCTTCGCCCTGCCACGCAGCAGAATGATAAATTTAAACTTCTGCGCGTAGATCACGTCGCCGCGAGCGTAGCTTTCGCGCCTAAATTTAGCAATCTGCTCCCTGCTTAAAAAGTCGAATTTCTCGCTGTAATCGTTATTTAGTCTATCTATCATAGCAGCTCTTTGCATAAAATTTCACGTAAATTTTACATAAAAAGGATAAATTCGTCGCAATCGCGACAAATTTAAATTTATCTTTGATTTATAATTCGCGTTAAAGACAACCTAGAAAGGATACTTTATGAGGAAAATTTTTATCTCATTTATCTGTGCGTGTTCGCTTTTTGGCGGCGAGGTGATCTCCAAAACCACGGCGATCTCGCAGGAGGGAAAAACTATCGGCGAGGTTCAAATTTTAACGCCGATCGAGGTGATATCCAGCGATGGCGGCGTTACCAAGATTAAAATTAAAGGCGTCGTGAGCGAAAACTATCAGCTTCAAATCCAAAAAAATATGAAAGAGGCTGAAATTTACGCGATTTTTACGAACGAAGCCGAAGCAAATTTTAAAAAGGGCAAAAAGCTCGAGGACGATTACGGCGAGATTTGGTATGAGGCGGAGGGGATTTACGAGATCAGTTCGGATGCCGTAGCTAAGGACGCTAAGGCGCTTTATGCGGAGGCAAAGACGAACTACGAGCAGATCTGCTCGGCGTGTCACCGCTTGCATGAGCCAAAGAGCTTCACGGCAAATCAATGGCCTGCGAATCTGCAAGAGATGATCAACGCAAACTACGTAGCGCTTGAGGGCGATGATTTAAATTTGATCGTAAAATATCTACAACACAACGCAAAAAAACCTGAATGATAAAGGAGATCAGATGAAAAGGCGAGACTTTTTAAAGGCAGGGATTTTAGGCGCAAGCGCGGCAAGCGCTAGCAGGATCGAGGGTGTTACGCAGACGATTTTTGATAACAAAAAGGTATTCGGCGCGAATAGATTCGGCACTTTTTGGCTAAATTTAAACTCATCGCAGATCGTTTCGGTAAGCGATTTCGAAGGCGATAAATTTCCAAATACGATGAATTATAGCTTGCCCGATAATATTCAAAACGAAAACCGCGTGCTCTATCCGATGGTACGCAAAAGCTATCTGAAGGCAAAAGGCGCGGCAAAGAGCGAACTACGCGGCAAAGAGGAGTTCGTGCGCGTTAGCTGGGACACGGCCCTTGATCTAGCGGCGAAGGCTTTGAAAGAAAATTTCGACAAATACGGCGCCGAGGCGATCTACGGCGAGTGCTACTGGTGGGGCGGCAGCGGTAAGATCGGCTGGGGACGCACCGTAGCGCACCGAATGCTTAAAATTTTAGGCGGCTACGTAGAGGAAAGCGGTGATTATTCGACCGGCGCGGGGCTCGTTATCATGCCTCACGTGCTGGGCTCAAGCGCCGTTTACGACGCGCCTACTACGTGGAAAGCGATCGTCAAAAACGCTAAAAACGTCGTATTTTGGGCGACTGATCCTGCAGTAACCAATCAAATTTCATCCATTCCGCCTACGCATGACGGCTACATCGGCATGCAAGAGCTTAAAAAATCAGGCATCAAAACCTACAGCGTAAACGTGATGAGAAACGACACCGCGCGCTACTTCGGCAGCGAAGATATCATCGTGCGCCCGAATACCGACACCGCGCTCATCATCGGCATGTGCCACTATCTGTTTACGAACAACCTTTACGACGAGGAATTTATCAAAAAATACACCGTCGGATTTAATAAATTTAAAGCGTATTTTCTAGGCGAGAGCGATAAAATCGTAAAGGACGCAGCTTGGGCGAGCAAAATTTGCGGGCTTAGCGAGGAGGCTATTGCGAAATTTGCTACGGCGCTTGCAAAGGAGCCGAGCACGATCCTGATCGGTCGCGGTTTGCAGCGCGCAGATCACGGCGAGCAGCCTTTCTGGGCGCTAGTGGCGCTTAATGCGATGCTAGGGCATATCGGCAAGGAGGGGCTCGGCTTTGAATTTAGCCTAGGCTACGGCTCTGCGGGCGCTACGAATAAAGTGGCTCCGATTTTAAAGGGGCTTAGCACTCGTATAGATGAAAAATACGAAAACACGGGCTCTGCGCCTTGGAAAAGTGCGAAAAACATTACCATCCCGTCTTCTCGCAGCATTGAGGCGCTGGAGCATCCGGGCAAGCAGATCGACTACGACGGCACTAAGATCAAGCTGCCGCATATGAGAGTCGCTTATATGGCGTGTGGATCGATGTTTACGCGCCATCAAGACGTGAATAATATTGTGAGGCAGTGGCGTAAATTTGATACCGTCATCACCGCCGAGCCTTACTGGACGAGCACGGCGAAGCTTAGCGACATCGTGCTTCCCGTCGCGATCGAGGTCGAGCGCAACGACATCAACCAAACGGGCGCTACGGGCGAATATATAGTCGCTTACAGACCTGCAATCGAGCCGATGGGCGAGAGTAAGAGCGACTTTTGGATCTGCGAGCAGATCTGCAAGCGCTGGGGATATGGCGAGGTCTTTAGCGAGGGCAAGGACGAGCTAGGCTGGATGAAAGAATTCTACGCCGATGCCGTAGAGCAAGCCAAAGGCCTAAATATAACGATGCCTAGCTTTGAGGAATTTTACGACAAAGGCTTCGTGCGCTTTGAAAAGGACGACGAGAGCAGCGCGCTATATACGCGCCTTGCGGCATTCCGCGAAAATCCCGCCAAAAACCGCCTCGGCACGCCGTCGGGTAAGATCGAGCTTTACTCACCCGTAATCGCTAAGATGGGCTATGCCGACTGCCCGCCGATGCCTACTTGGATCGAGCCAAAAGAGTGGCTAGGCGATGCGAAAAAGACGGCGAAGTATCCGATCCACGTCGTAAGTCCGCACTCTCGCTACCGCCTGCACAGCCAGCTAAACAACTCGATCATCAGGAATTTTGCCGAGGTTAGCGGCAGAGAGCCGGTGTTAATGAATCCAAAAGACGCCGAAGCTCGCGGGCTTGCGAACGGCGACATCGTGCGCGTTTTCAACGATCGCGGCGAAATTTTGGCAGGCGTGCTCGTTACCGACATCGTGCCTGAGCGCGTCGCAGCGATTTGCGAGGGCGCGTGGTACGATCCCGAGGTTTGGGGCGAAAAGAGCCTCTGCCAGCACGGCTGCGTAAACGTGCTTACGTTCGATAAAGGCACGTCAAGTCTTGCGCAAAGCAACTCGGCTCACACCGTGCTTGCTCAAATTGAGAAATTTAAGGGAGAGATTAAGCCGATACAGGCGTTTAGTAAACCTAAAATCTTACAATCTTTGTAGCGCGTTGTCTCGTGAGTGCTTTTTGCGGAGCTAGTAAAATTTCGGCTCGATGAACTATACGTTCTATCTACGCCGAAATTTTACGTCGCAACCACAAAAATCATCTCAAAACAAGCGTAGCGTTTTTGCAAAGCAAAATGTTTCTGTAAAATACTTCCGCTTGTCTTTTTGGCGGCGCATCGTCTCGCGAGCGTCTTTAAATGAGTTTGAAAATTTTGGACTGCGGCAGACTACTTGTCTAGCCTTAACTTAAAATTTCTGCACAACTCTCAAAATCATCTCGCGATACTTCCGCTTGTCTTTTCGCGCTTAAATTTGCAATTTGTTGAATTTGGGCGTAAATTTTGCGCGAACTAAAAACTCTGCTAGAATTCGCTCAAATTTAACCCAAAGGCCGCGCCGTGCAAATCTCAAGTTTGATCCGAAATTTTATCCGCAAACGTATCGTTTCAGAGTCTGTTTTGCTACCTTTTTTCTATCCTGATGAGGGCGAGTTTGAGAGCTTTCAGGAGGGATATAGGCTCGCTAGCCGCAAAACTGGCGAGGAGCTAGCAGACGACGCACCGGGCCAGTGGCGCAAGAGCTGGCGGGTCATCGCGCGTAACGGCATGGACGATCCGTTTTTCGTCGATTTTGCCCTCGGGGACGCCTCGCCCGTGTATTTTGCCTATCACGGCGCCGGCTCTTGGGAGCCGATTAAAGTCGCGGACGACATCGTTAAATTTGAAGAAATTTTAACCGCACTTGCCGCACTTGAGGCGCCTTGCTCGCTTGAAGCGATCGCGCCGTTTGCGGATTTAAACAACGAATTTTACCGCGAACTAGCAGACGACTACGCAATGAAAGATGAAGCGCGCGAGGAGCTGGGATATAAATATTTCAGCGTTTTTATCGAGGATCTGGGCACGGACAAGGTAAAAACGCTCGTGTTTTTAAAGAAAATTTTTGATGACGAGAGCTTTGCGGCGACTAAAGAGAGGGCGCAAAATTTGCCGCTTTGCGTATTTAGCGGCATAGAGGAGCTGGCACTACCGCTGCAAGACAAACTCGCCTCGCTCGGAGTTAAATTTTACGCACAGGAGATCTCTTTTAGCGAGTTTATCGCGCGGAGTGGCTAAGCGGGCAAATTTAAAATTTCAACTCCCGCTATGGCTAAATTTAAAATTTAGCAGCAGGCGATCCTATAAATTTTGTTCTCATCTGCTTACTATCGCAGTGCGTTAATAGCTTTGCGTGCACCGAAGCGCAAATCAAAGCGTAAAATCAAAATTTAAAATTGAAGTAGAATTTTAAGCGCCCTACTTCGTTTTTTACTTGCAGTAGGGCGAATTTGCTTAAAGTAGTGAACTAAAGCAAGGCGAAAATTATCCAAACCTTGGATCTATTATCTTGCTCAGTTAGAGCAGCTGTTGCGAGCGACGAGCTCTGCAAAATCCAGCGCTGCGTCGTAGTCGGGCTCAGAGGCTATGTCGCTTACGAGCTCTTTATAAACCACAACGCCTGCGGTATCTATGACGAAGATTGCTCTGGCGCTGAGACCTGCTAATGCGCCGCTGGCGATGAGAGTGCCGTAGCGGCGGCAAAATTCCTTATCGCGGAAATCGCTTGCAACGCGTAGATTTTTGATCCCCTCAGTCGTACAAAACCTCCCCATCGCAAACGGTAAATCCATCGAAACGACGATTACTTCAGTGTTAGGAAGCGATGCGGCGCGCTCGTTGAACTTACGTGCCTCCGTCGCGCAGACGGGCGTATCTAGCGATGGCACAGCGACGATGATTTGCACGTGCTTGCCGCTAGCGATCTCAATTTCGCTTAGATCTTGAGCTACTAAGCGCACTTGCGGCGCGCGATCGCCTAGATTTATCTCTTGCCCGCTTAGCTCTACAGGCTTTCCTTGAAATGTTACTTTTGACATTTTTGTCCTTTGTTTTGAATTTGTAGCGGCGAATATACAAAAATTCCTTAAATTTCAGGTAAAATTGCTTTAAAAATCAAGGAGAGCAGATGGGCGAAGATATTTGGGGCGGCAGCAGTAATCCTGCATCGCTAACCAGTATAAGACGTAAAAGTGGCGAAGAGAAAAAGCCCCTGGACGAGAAACCACAGGAGCAATCTGAGAATTTAGATTTAGCGCAAGAAGCTCTTGCGGCGGATGATACTAGCGAGCAAAATTTCGCGGCCCAGAATTCTATAGAGCAAAATTTAGCTTTTGCAGCTCAAGGCTCGGATGAAGAAAATTCTATTTTACGAGATTCTGCCGCGACAGGCTCTAGCGAGCAAGATTCTAACGCTAAAAGTTTGAATTCTACCGAAGATGCTACGAACTCGCAGAATTTTGTAGAGCAGAATTCCACTTGGCAAAATTCAGCTTCCTCAAATTCCGATAGAATTAGCTCTACACAAAGCTCAGCAAGGCAGATCTCAGCGGCTAAGGCTTATGATTTAAATAAAGCCTACGTATTTTATATGTTTCTCGGACCTTTCGGCGCGCATAGATTTTATCTTGGGCGTATAATCTCTGCGATTTTTCAGCTTTTAGGCGGGCTGCCATTTCTCATCTGGCTTTTTTTAGTAGTGGTTGCTGTCATGTGGACGAGTATAGAAGGTAACGAGCTGTTGGCGCTTGTAAACTCATCTCGTCCGGATTTAGGCGTGCAAGCATCAGACCTAAAGGATATAGAACAGGGCTTTTTTCATTTTATGGTTATTTTCTCGGTGCCTAATGTTTTATTTTTAATCTGGCTTATTAGCGACTTTTTTAGGTTGCCTGATATGGTGCGAAAGCTAAATGTATCCGTAGGCGCGGGAGCAATCCTGTATGTTTATACGGATGACGCTAAAGAGCAGAGCGAAAATCTATCTACTGCCAAAACTACCCTTTACATAGCGTTTGGGCTTGAGGCGTTAAATGCGGTAGGCAGATATATCAAGAATGTAGATAAAGTGGGTGCGTTGGAAGGCGTCGGACTTATATCGATGATATGCCTAGCTGTGGGGCTATATTTTTTAGCGCGGGCAATACGCAGCACCGATCTGCTATCAAACGCCGTGTTAGTCGGGGTTTCCTCGGCTATAAGCGCAGTAAGCACTATATTTGTAGGATTTGAATTGTTTAAACCATCGGTTTTTATGATAAGCATTTATTGCGTATGCACAGCGGTATATCTGATCTATCAGCTGCTAGTTAGTAAAGAGCTTTACGATTGCAGCGGAGAGAAAAACTATCTAAGAGCGTTTTATGTTATTGCAGCTACGGAGATAGTAACTCTAGTCTTGATAGCGCTTGACTCGCAGCTTTTCGCTTTAGTATTTGCCATAGGGTGGTTAGCTTCGGTAGTTTTAAATGTTTCGGCGGTTTATGGTACTAGGGAGGTTACCGCTTCAAAAGGCGGCTACGGCCTAGTGCATCTGGCGTATCACATAAGGCAGATGAACGGGCGGGAGTTTTAGGTATTTAAGGGCGATTAGTATAATCCTATATTATTTTAAAAAAGGAGTTTAAAATGACTTTTATGGAGTCCGTGCAAACTTGCGTCAAGCAAAAATACGCCGCATTTAGCGGGCGAGCATCAAGGTCGGAGTACTGGTGGTTTTTTCTATTTACCGTGCTTGGCGGGATTGTTTTGAGTTTGATAGATGGCGTTTTAGGCACTACGATAGGATATAATCAAATAATAGCCGGCAAAATCGTCCATCAAGAAATCGGCATTATAGATGCGCTTTTTCAGCTAGCTATGCTCGTGCCAGCCATTGCCGTATCGGTCAGGCGACTACATGACACCGATAGAAGCGGCTGGTTTTTTCTGCTTATTTTAACGCCGATCGTGGGTGCTTTTTTCGGCGATATCGGGCTTTTGGTATCATTTGTGGGTTGGATAGTGCTGCTTGTGTTTTTCGTGCAGCGCGGCGATAGCGGGTCCAATCGCTTCGGATACGATCCGCTATGATAAAGCTCTAAAGATTTGCGGAATTTTAGAATTATAAAATTCTGTGCAGATAAAATTCTTTGTATTATCACTTAAAATTCTATGCATAAGCACTTTGTAGCGCTAAATTTTTCTTAGAATAAGCTTTTCAAATCCTCTTTAATTGATTGCCATTATCTGTAACTTAGAATTTTTATATTATAATGGCGCTTAAAATTTTATTTTAGAAAGGATGAAAATGAAAGAGAGAATCGAGGCGCTGTTCGCGCAAAACCCTAAAATTTCGATCGCGCAGATCTGCAAAGAGCTCGGCGCCAAGGAGATCGACGTGCTGCTAAACCTGCCCGAGCGCTTCGGAAAGAGTGCGGGCGGCGATAAATTCGGCGAGGTCATTAGGGAGCTTGAGAGCTGGGGCGAGGTTCTTTTCGTAAAAAATACGCCGAGCTTCATCATCGAGTTTAAAACCAAGATCCCAAGCGGCAAGAGCGCGCGCGGATATTATAATTTCGGCATGGGCGCAAACGGCGATGAGGCGCACGGGCTGGGCATTTTGGCGGGTCATCTAAAGACGGATGAGATCGATAAGATCATCCTCGTGACGCAGACTTTCATGGGGATGCTCTCGAAATTCGTGGGCTTTTACGACAAGGCGGGCGAGAATATCTTTAAAATTTACGTCTCGCGCGATGAGAAAGGACAGCTTCTAGCCGAGCAAGACGCGAAATTTGAAGCGCTAAAAGCCGCGATTTAGCGCTAGCGCAAGGCTTGTTTTGCGCGGCTTGCGTAAAATTTGCCCTTGCGCGGGCATTTAGGCTTGATCTCGCCCTTTACGCGCGAGATCAAATCCGTAAAATTCTACTGCGAAATAACACTGCGCGCACCCCTATGCGCTCACGCAAGACTCGCCTTGCTCTGCTCGCTCATCGCTTGCTTAACGGCGCGTTGAAATTCTACGGGGCGCCAACCAAGGCGCTTTAAGCTCGCCAATAAGCTTTCGGGCAAAATTTTAAATTATCGTTGATGATAAAATTCCAAACTCGCCTCATCGCTATTTGCGTCTTAAAGGCGTTTGGAATTTCACTAGCCCGGGCTAGCGTCTGCCTTATCTGAAGCGGAATTTTGCCGCTTCAGATAGATATTCTTTTCAAATTTTATTTCAACAATCTACTACTAAATTTTCAAAAACTAGGTCTATATTATCTTTGTACTGCTTATCGTCAAATTCTAAATTATTATTCGTAATTTTCCGTCCGGTAATATCTCCAAGCTCCATAAGATACTGCTTGAACTTTTCTAAAAATTTATCTACGTTCGCCCTTTTATCGGAGCCCCACTCATCTGAGCTAAAATGAATATACGCGATAATTTTTTTGCTTTTAAGATAATATTTCGGCTGGTAAATTCCCGATTTCGGAAAATATCTCGATACTTCCCCGCTCAAACAAAGGCAAATATCGATCTTTTGCAGCGAGCGCATTTCAAAATCGCTAAAAATCCTTTTAATCTCTTTTCTTGCCGCTCTTATAATATCCGGTATATAGATCGGCACATCATCCGCCCCGCCGATAACGGCATTTATGTTAAATTTCACACGGCACCTCGTCCTTAAATTATAAAGTGATGTTATTCAAAATTTTGGCTCATTATATCATCTTCATAATATTTATTGAGCGTCGGAGTTGCCTGGGGTTTTAAAATCGGTATATTTTTCCTCAAAGCAGGCTCTGACAAAGATAAAATTTTATAAAATCTATCATTTTAATTTCATATCTCAAAAACGTTTTGCCGCCGCGCAAGGAGCGACAAATTTTAAAATTGAAATTTTATACGTTAAGCTTAAAGCTTATAAAACTCCGATATTTAGGGCAATGCAGACTCGAATTTTTATCTTTTATTGCTATAATTCCCTTATAAATTTAAATCTTAAGATTAAAAAGTATTCTTAAGAATTTTATAAGACGGAGGAGATCTTGAATAGATTGATTTTGAAGATTTACGCGTGGCAAAATACCGCTACGCCGTGGTTTTGGCTCTTTGTGATAAGCGCAGGCTATCTTGCGGTATCGTATTTTTTCTTTCAGCGCTACCTTTTTATGTCGCCTACGCAGATGGGCGCCCTCGTGCGTTTGGGCTTTGCCGTGGCGGGCGTGGGCGCGCTCATCGGCTTGCTGCTGCCGTTTGGCTTCATAACAAGGCTCATTGCTTACGCGCTCGGATTTGCGGGCGCGATATACGGCTATTTACAAAGCTCCGCGCCGAGCCCTGTCGCAGATACCGCAAATTGCCTCGCGGCACCCGCTTTCCCTTTCGCAGCGCCGCTTGATAGCCTGCTACCGGAGCTATTTCGCCCCGCAAGCTGCACGGGCACCCCGTCCTTCCCCGCAGGCACCGCACTTAGCGAAGTGCAGAGTTTTTTCGGCGGATTTTACGGCGAGGGATTTTATCTGGTGCCGAGCATTAAATTTGCAGACGCGGCGCAGTGCGCGCAGATAGCGTTTGCGGCATTCGCGGCTGTTTTGACCGTGATATTTGCGAGTTTTTTATACGGCAGATTTACGAGAAGTTTTTAAAATTTTAAGAAAGGATAAGCATGAAGTTTTTAAATTCTATTGCGGCTGCGGCGGCTCTTGCGGCTGTGATCGCAAGCTGTGCAAACGCCGAGGTTAAGGCGGGCGAGACGCTTTACGGCACGGTGCTAAAGCAGGTAAGCGTAAGCGGCGATTTATCGCACAAGGACGGCAGGCTGCTGCCTACGAATGCCATAGAGGTCTTGGAGGTCAAGGACGGAGCGGTGAAATTTTCGCTCATCGGCTATCAAAATCCAAAGGCGCCCAATGTTATTTATTTCACGCCTAAAGCGCGCATAATCGCAGTGGCGTTTTCGAAGCAGGCTAAATTTCAAAGCGAGAGCTTAGGCGAAGAGGACGGCTTTAATAAGGTTAAAATAACCGCCTACACCGACGAGAGCGCGCTAAGCGGCGACGTGGATAAAATTTTCGCTGGCGCTAAGGAGAAATTTGAAGCCTCGTGTAGCGTCTGTCACGCTCTGCACCAACCCGTCAGCTACGAAGCCAACAGATGGCCGGGCTACATCAAATCGATGCTTTCGCGCACGCCTATTAGCAAGGATGAGAGCTGGACGGTGGTGCAGTATCTGCAAAAGCACTCCAAGGACGTAAATTTAAAGGATATGAAATGAAAAGACGAAATTTTTTAAAGCTCGGCGCGGCGGTTTCGGCGCTTCCGCTCATCCCAAGCTCGATGCTCGCGGCGGATAAACTTACAGCGCTTAAGAAAAACGGCGAAATTTTAACTGCGGCGCGATGGGGAATTTTAAAAGCGAGCGTTAAAAACGGCAAGATCGTAAAATCAGCGCCGTGGAAGATCACCTCTAAAATTCCAAATACTCTTCAAAATACGATGGCGGATCTCGTTTATAATACGCGTATCAAGGCGCCGATGGTGCGAAAATCATACCTCGCCGATCCCGATAATCCAAAGCCTGAGCTTCGCGGGCTTGACGAATGGGTCGAGGTAAAATATGAGGACGCGATCAAACTCGTCGCACGCGAGCTTAAAAAGACGCGCGAGCAAAAGGGTGCGAGCTCGGTGTTTGCGGGCAGCTACGGCTGGCAGAGCACGGGCAACGTGCATGTCTCAAGGACGCTGCTTCATAGATTTATGAATTTAACCGGCGGCTTTACGGGCGTCACGGGCGATTACTCCACGGGCGCGGCGCAGGTCATAATGCCGCACGTAACGGGCTCAAATCAGGTCTATGAGCAGCAAACCTCGTGGCCCGTGGTACTTGAAAATTCCAAAGTCGTGGTCTTTTGGGGGCTCAATCCGATCTCCACGCTTCGCGTGGCGTGGACAAGCTCGGACGAGCAGGGATTTAAGTATTTTGAGCAGCTAAAAAATAGCGATAAAGAGATCATTATCATCGATCCGATCAAGACCGTAAGCGGCAAGTATTTCGAGGGCAAGGCGCGATGGATCACCCCTCGCCCGAACACCGACGTAGCGATGATGCTAGGCATGGCGCAGCACCTCTACTCGCAGGGCAAGTACGATAAGGAATTTTTACAAAACTACACCGTGGGCTTTGAAAAATTCGTCCCGTACCTTACGGGGCAGAGCGACGGCGTAGCCAAGACGCCGGAGTGGGCTAGCGAAATTTGCGGCATTAGCGCAGACGTGATCAAAGAGCTTGCGATAAAATTTTACGAAAACCGCACGATGATAATGGCCGGCTGGGGTATCCAGCGCGCTCATCACGGCGAGCAGGCGCACTGGATGATCGTGACTTTGTGCGCGATGCTGGGGCAGATCGGACTTGCAGGAGGGGGCTTTGGCTTTAGCTACCACTACGCTAACGGCGGCGCGCCTACCTGCGCGGGCGGCGTGATCGGCGGAATGAACGCCGCAAGCGTCGGCGTCGTTAAGGACGGCAAATTCCTAGGGCTTGCGCAGGATCAGAAGCAAGGCGGCGAAGCCACTCAAGCGTGGCTGGTAAATACGGCGAAGGTTGCCTTTCCTTTAGCTCGTATCGCGGACGTGCTGCTAAATCCGGGAAAGACGATCGACGCGAATGGCGCAAAGATCACCTATCCGAAGATCGATTTTATCTACTGGGTCGGCGGAAATCCGATCGTGCACCATCAAGACACCAACACCAACATAAAGGCTTGGCGCAAGCCGCGCACCATCGTAGTGAATGAAATTTACTGGACGCCGACTGCGAAGATGGCGGACATCGTGTTCCCGACCACGACGGAGTATGAGCGCAACGACATCACGATGAGCGGAGACTACTCCAATATGCATATAATCCCGATGAAGCAGGTCGTCGCCAAGCAGTACGGCGCGAAGGACGATTATCAAATTTTTACCGACCTTTGCAAGGCTTACGCAGACGGGCTTGCCGAGGTTTATACAGACGGCGGCAAAACAGAGATGGACTGGATCAAGGAATTTTACGAAGGGGCGGCTGGCGCTGTGAACGCAAACACCGCTTTAGGCATTCAGATGCCTAGCTTCGAGCAGTGGTGGGAGAAAAACGAGCCGACGGAATTTTACGAGACGCCAGAGAGTGCTGTGTACGTGACGTTTGAAGATTTTAGAAATGATCCTGTTTTGGAGGCTTTGGGAACGCCTAGCGGGCTGATCGAAATTTACTCCGATACGATCGCCGCTATGAATTACAAAGACTGCGGCGCGCATCCGATGTGGTTCGAGCCCGTCGAATGGCTCGGGATGAAGGATAAGCCCGCGAAATTTCATCTGCTTAGCATTCATCCGTATGACCGCTTGCATTCACAGCAGAGCAACACCTCAAATCGCAAGAGATACGCCGTCGCGGATCGCGAGCCGGTGCTGATCAATACCGAGGACGCTAAGGAGCTCGGCATTAAGCAGGGCGATCTGGTGCGCGTGTTTAACGCTCGCGGCGAAATTTTGGCGGGAGCCAACGTAAGCAGCGACATAATGCGCGGCGTGGTGCAGATCTTTGAAGGCGCGTGGTACGATCCTAACGCCGATGGGCTTTGCAAAAACGGAAATCCGAACGTGCTTACGATTGACCTGCCTACGAGCGAGCTTGCCAACGGCAACATCTCCCACACGGCGTTAGTAAATATCGAGCTTTATAAACACAAGGCGGGCGAGGATATCAAGCTAACCGCGTTTATGCCGCCTAAAGGGGCGAAGTAAGGATTAGGAGCGGTCTGGGGTTTTGGGGCGAGGCTCTATCCCTGGATCGTCGAGGATTTGCTGCGGCGACGGGCTGAGTGAATTTTACCTGCCATAGGTTTGTGAATGTGGCAAGCTAGAGGAGCGGCGAGCGAGTATTTGCCTCGCCGTCCTACCCTCTATTTGCTCGTGAAATTCTCGCTAAATTTAAGAACTTACCGTTTGGACTAAAATTTCAATCCAAACTAAAAAACCGCCTAAGCTTCCATTTAAAATTTTTCTTCGGAATTTGCGTATCGCTAAAATCGTCGCTGTAAATTTCGTTTTTATCGGTGAAATAGTCGTTGTTTTGAGCCTGCGGTATAAAGTCGGTCCGATCTTCTATTTTTACGTTTAGCGCCTTGAAATATTGCAGCAGCTCATGATACTCTTTTGCAGACACCGCATTTACTAAAAAGAAATTTCTGTTGTTAAATTTGACGACGAAATTTCTTTTTAGCAGCCAAGGTAAAATTTTGAAATTTACTACTTTAAATCTGCACTGAATTTCAAAATTTTAAGCCATAAAATAAGATAAAATTTTAAAATTCTACGCCTTTTTTGGGTGTGAAAGTTTTTATTTTGGGACAAATACTACCGCTTTGATATTGATGCTTTTGTGCGTATTTTACTTATCTCCATAGTGAGTTTTACACTGAGCTATTTCTATGGCGCCATTAGATATTCTAAATACGAGCCGATTTTTTCCATCTATTCTAACACTATAAAGCCCCGATAAATTGCCCTTTAGCGCTTCGGGTTTGCCTATACAATCGTAGCCGTTACGCTCTATATCTAGGATTAACTTATTTATGCGCTTTAGGATATTTTTATCATTTTCCTGCCAATACAGATAATCTTTCCAAGCTTCTTGCGACCAGATTTTTTTCATTGATCCGCTTCTAACAAATCGTGCTCAATCCCGCTATTTTCCTTTAATTCGTCAAAAGAGCGCTTAAGATGAGATAAATTTTCGTGGCTGTAAAAGGGATCTGCCGTCAGCTCGAAAGGAATTTTGCGTTCTTGCAATACTTTTTTAGCAAATATTGTAAAAGCAGTAGTTAAATTTAGCCCCATTTCAGAGCATACTTCCTCCAACCCTTTTTTAAGCTCGGCATCCATTCTAAAATTTACGTTTATAGATCGCGTCATATTGTCTCCTTTTTGATTGCATTATACATTATTTATATGGATAATGCAATGATTTATAAATGTGCTTTGCTAAAATTCCATTACTAGAGAACACTATTAATTCTAAATCTAGCAAGATTTTAATTCAAAACGAAATATGCATACTAAGCGCGATTATGCATAAAAGTAGCGCCAGTGGGACATAGACAAAGCGCCCGATATCATACCAGAGCTTGCCGCGAGCCATATCTGCGCCTAGATTGATCTCATCTAAAATTTCATTCCGCTTAATCACCCAAAACCACGATATCGCGCCGATTACCGCTCCGATCGGAATGATATAAATCGATACGAAATCCATCCACGGACCCCATGAGCTTATGGCTTCCATACCAAGGCCTGCGCCCAGGCAAATCGCGCACAATAGCGCAAGCGTGAATGCGCGGCTTAGCCTTGGAAACTTATGCATTAGCGATTCGGCAACTACTTCGAACATATTTTGAAGCGATGAAATTCCACCAAAAATCACGGCGGTAAATAAAATCACTGCAAAAATTCTACCGCCTGCCATATCTTGCAAAATTTTAGGCAGAGTTACGAAAAGTAGCTTAGGCCCCGCCGCAGGATCCATTCCGTAAGCAAATACTGCAGGGATCATCACTAGCGCAGCTACCATCGCGGCTAGCGTGTCAAATAGCGCGGTATTTTTCGCCGCAGATACGATGTCTTCGTCCTTGGATAGATACGCGCCATAGACGATCATCCCTGAGCCCGTAATCGATAGCGAGAAAAATGCCTGTCCCATCGCAGAAATCCAAACCATCGGATCTGCTAGCTTAGTAAAATCGGCGCCGAAAAGAAACGCATATCCGCCCGCAGCGCCTTGCAGTGTCGCAACCCTAATTGCCAAAATTGCAAATAGCACGAAAAATAGCGGCATCATAATTTTATTCGTTTTTTCGATGCTTTTGGCGCCGAAAAACAGCGTCAACAACGTGCCTGCGACGATTATACAGTGATAAGGTACCACGGAGTAGGGCATCAGGGCAAAAGAGTTGAACCACGTATCGGTATTTTCACTCATTAGCGAGCCGTCTATGGCTTGGACTAGCGCTTTTAGAACGTAGGCGATGATGACGGCATAGCCCACTGCGATACACATCGAACCGGCAAGCGGTAGCCAGCCGATAACCTTACCGATAGCGCCCAGTCCGCGGCTTTTCCACGCGTATTCGTATGAGCCTAGCGTGCCTGTTTTGGCGCGGCGACCGATCGCGTATTCGGCGCTTAGGCCTATGTATGAAAACAGCGCTACGAAAAAAACGTAAATTAGCAAAAATGCGCCGCCGCCGTTCGTGCCGAGTTTATAAGGGAAGCCCCAGACATTTGCCATACCTACGGCGGAGCCCACGCAAGCGATGATAAAAGCCCAGCGCGATGAGAATTTGTGTTTTGTCATAAAGCCATCCGTGCAAAAAATTTTCGTTATGGTAGCAAAAAGGAATTTAAGATTTATTTATGCGGAATTTTAAGGCGTGCCGATTTGATTACTTAGAAATTTTTAGAATTTAAAATTGCGAAGTTTTAAAGCAAGATTGGCGAAATTTTATGATCAAAATCGATAGAGTTAATTCTGCGATATTGCGCGGCAAAATTTTATCTTTAATAATTTTAGAATTTTACGCTTAGGCTTTGGATTTAAAATTCGCTTGGCCTGGGCTTGTAGTGTGGCTTGCTATTTAAATTAGGCGAGAAATTTAGATCAATTAGAATTTTAAAATTCTGCGAAATTTTAAAATTTACGATCTCGCAAAATTTGAAAACAGGCTTATCAAGAAATTTTATCTAGCGTCGCTCTGGCAGAATTTTCGCGGTAGAATTTCGCCTTTTGTTTGTAATATGAAGAGGACTTATAAATAGCACTTTTATGGCGCTCTACAAGGCGAGTGGCATTCCTGTGCCCGCTATTAGGGCATCTATGCGGGAGCAGCGAATAAATTTTTGCCCTATATGGGGATGGGGATTGAGAGCGTCGCAAGTGGCAGCGTGCTTGAAATTTCCGGCACGCAGCATCACAGAGCGAATTTTATTAACTCACACTTTGGCTTAGTTATTTTTCTCCGCTTCTTCATTTTCTTGCGGCTGCGCGACTGCTTTTTTGATCGCTTTTACGAGCGAAACTCTTGTGCCATCCATTCGCAGCACTTCATAGTCGCAGTTTTCATCGCTTATTTTATCGCCGATTTCAGGTAGGCTGCCGAAGAGGTTAAAGACGTAGCCGCCGATCGTTAGCTGCTCGGTCTCCTCGTCGAAGTCGATGCCCATCACCTCCTCGACGCCTTCGATCTCGAAGCGGCCTCTAAACTCAAAGGTGTTCTCGTCGATACATTTAAAATTTTGTGCATTCGCGTCGTGCTCGTCGTTGATGTCGCCAAAAATTTCTTCTATTATATCTTCCATCGTCAAAAATCCCGCCGTGCCGCCGTATTCGTCGATGACGAGCGCGGCAAAAATGCGCTGCTTATTCATCATCGGTAAAATTTTAGAGATCGGGCTGTTTTCAGGCACGATGATGAGCTTGCGCACGATTTTATCGAAGCTTTTATCTCCCTTTTGCTGGATGATGTCGCGGATGTGGATGAGGCCTAGGACGTTATCCTTGCTGCCGTCGATATATGGGAAGCGCGTAAATTTCGACTGCAAGACGGTTGCATAGTTTTCGTCGTAACTTTTTTGCTTATTTAGGCAAACTAGATCGCGCCTCGGCGTCATTATCTCTTTAGCGACCGTGTCGCTAAAATCGACGGCATTTTTGATGATCTCGGTCTCTAGGCTATCGAGCACACCGCCCTTTAGGCTCTCGCTCGCGATGATTTTGATCTCTTCGTCCGAAAGCGCAAGCTCGCTCTCTTTGGCGGGCTTTACGCCGATGATTTTAAGCGATACGGCAGCGATGAAGTCAAATGCCTTTATGATCGGAAAAAACATAATCCAAAAAATATGAAGCGGTCTAGAGATGAAAAGTACGATCTTCTCGGTTTTGGCAATAGCGATGGATTTTGGCACCAGCTCGCCGAGCACGACGTGAAATAGCGTAACGAGCGTAAAAGATATGACGAAGGCGATCGTATGTGCCGCCGCTCCGCCGCCTATGCCGATGGATCTTAGCGGCAGCTCGATCAGTCTCGATACCGCGGGCTCACCGATCCAGCCGAGGGCTAGCGAACTTATCGTAATGCCTAGCTGAGTGGCGCTGAGGTAGGTGTCTAGGGAGTTTGAAATTTTAAAAGCGAGCTTTGCGTTTGGAATTTTATCCTTGATAAGCTCTTCGAGGCGAGACTTTCTTACTTTGACGATTGAGAATTCCGAAAGAACGAAAAAAGCATTCATAAAGATGAATACAAAAGCTAAAACTAACATTAAAACCGAACTGTCCGTGTCCAAATTTCTTATCCTTTGAAATTTAAAAATAAATATTTATGATTATATCTAAAAACGCTTTAAAATCCAAAAGGCGTGGAAAATGCCTCGCGCCCGTGCGTAGAATTTTACGGAGTTGAAATTTTGCTTCTTTTATCGCGCGAAATTTCATCTGCCCACGCGAGACTTGTCGCCGCGCAAAATAGCGCTAAATTCTGCTACCCAGCCGAATAAATTTTATTTTCATACTGGGCTGCGGCTGCAAAATTTCATTTGTATACGGCCGTAGCGAAATTCCATCTGCGCCCGAAGGGGCAAAATTTTACTCCAAATTTCGTCGCGCTTAAAATCGTAAAATTTCGCGCCGTAGAATTCTGTAGCGACGGACGTTTCGGCTTTCTATGCGACGGAATTTCGCCCAGCACTTGCATTTTAAAATGAAATTTTGTCTCGGCGCGGATTATGTTTATCGCGCGTGTTAATGGAATTTTGCGGTAATTTAAAATTTCGCGCTGCGGCAGGCCTTTGTCGCGGCGAGATTTTATCGCGATAGAGCTCTAGCGCGGCGGATAATCCTAGCGCCGCGCGCAAGTCCATTAAGAAATTTAAATGCTACGATAAAACCCGCTACTTAAAAAAACCTCAGCGCGCAAACTCTTGCGAAATTTTAAATCGCAAGACTATCTATTTCTTGTGGCAGCCTCGTAAAGAGGCAAGACTTTTGGCATCACCTCTTTTAGATCGGCGATGCGATCGTCGTTTGAAGGGTGCGTGGACATAAATTTAAGCGGATGGCTCTCATTTAGCTTATTCATCTTCTCCCAGACGTTTATCGCCGCCCTCGGATCGTATCCTGCGCGCGCCATCAGCTCAACGCCCATCAGATCGGCTTCCGTTTCATGCGTGCGCGAAAACGGCAGCGTGAATGTGTACTGCGCCGCCATATTCAAAGCCGCTGAGCCCAGATCTCCAAGCCCTGCTGCGGAGCTTGCTACGGCGATACCGACATCTTTCATCTGTTCAGTCGAGGCTCGCTCGCGGCTGTGTTCGCGCAGTGCGTGAGACATCTCGTGCCCCAAAATAGCAGCCAGCTCGGCATCGGTAAGCTTTAGTTTTTCGATGATGCCAGTATATACGACGATACGGCCGCCAGGCATACACCAAGCATTGATCGTAGGGTCGTTGATGACGTTTACCTGCCAGTTCCATTTCAGTGCGTCTTTGCGAAATGCGCCGACTTGAGCGATTAGGCGCTTCGAGATGCCTCTAACGCGATCAGTTAGCTTTTTATCAGTATTTAGGACATGTTTGGCGTTTGCTTGGGCGGTAATCTGCTTGTAGGCAAGCGCGGCACTTTGATCCATTTCAGCTTCGCTTACGGTGATGAATTGCGAGCGGTCGATGCCTACGGCGCCGCCTTGCGTGGTGCTCGCGCAGCCGGTAAAAATCATCATCGCAGCAAAGGATATTAAAAGAGCTATTTTTTTCATCTTTTCTCCTTAAAATTTTGCGGCGATTTTAGCGAAATTTGATTAAATTTTTAGAATTTTATTTTGAATTGCTGTATTTTGCAGGCGCGATCTATTTGTAATTTGTCGTGAAATTTAAGAACACCCGTCGCCTTTAAAATAGGATTGGGCTTTGTAATTTAACGATAAAATTTAGCGGTGATTTCGCAGAATTTTATCGTGGCGTAAACGAGGCATTGCTGTGTGAAAGCAGTGATTTTATCTAAACGCGGCGTTGCATAAACAAGGTGCCTCTACGTCTAAATAGAGCGGGGTGCGGTTTTAAATTTACGCAACGATAAATCCGGTAGAATTTTATTTACACCAGGCGCTCGACCCGGGCGCAGCAAGATCGGTTTAAAATTTATGCGATCAAATCGTGCGATAAAATGGGCTCGGATGTCGCTATGATTTGAGGTGAGTCGCACTAATCTTTTGTGGTACATGAATTTTTAATTACTAATTTGGTAAAAGCCAATGCGCCGCATCTTACGCTGCAGTGAAAATGATCGCAGAAATGCCAAACACCACAGACGCCTTTTCATAGAATTTATCTCGCGAAATTTCATTTGCACGCGTCGGGATAAAATTTTAAACTGAAAGCCGTACCGTATCATTTTGGGTAGAATTTTAGAATTTTACGCGTTTAGAATTTTAAAATTTTGCTACGCAAATCTATGCGATGAAATTTTAAGCTTAAAAATCCGCGCCGGCTTTGGAATTTTATATGTGCCGCGTCAGCTATAAAATTTTACACTTAGAATTTTATCGCTGCAGCAAGATTTGGTTGGACCGGGGTCTCGCATCGCCGTAGGATTTTTGGCGGCACGGAATTTTGCAGCGCGCATCTAAATTTAGCTATGCAAAATTCCTAAAATTCTTTATCAGCATGGAATTTTACAGCGCCGTTAAAGCGCATAAAGAATTCTGCGCAGGCCTCGCAAACTCTAACGAAAGCTCCATTATTTGGAGCGTGCGGACTTTAAGGCAAGCGAGTAAATTATGCAACGTAAAGCCGTGGGCGCCATACTTGATGCTAGGATTTCGCGCCCGCGGCGCCCATTTAGTCCTTTTTGGACTTTAGCTTGGCGATCGTTTCTTTTGCGGCCTCGTAAGCCTTAGCGCTCATCTCGCGCGCCCTTTCGCTTACGTTTTTGGCGACTTCGGAGCTTTTTAGCTCGGCAAATTTTTGGCTCATCTTCTTTTCAAACTCGCTAAGCTCTTTTTTGATTGCGTCCAGCTTCTCGTCCAGATCGAGGTTTTCGATGATTTTGGCGCTTTTTTGGCTTAGCTCTTGAGTGATTTCGCGTGCCTTGGCGCTTGCCTTTTTCGCGCGTTCGCCAAGCTCGATCTCGCCGATTTTAGAGCTTAGTTGCTCGGCAAGATCGCTTGAAATTTTTCTAAATTTAGCCAAATAGCCTCCGAATTCTTCATCGGCGATCTTGGCGATTTCGCTTTTAGCGGGCTCCTCCGAGCTTGCGACCGCATCGCTTAAAACCGCGCTAAATAGCTCGCTCATCTGCGAAATTTGAAGCCTTTCGTTCTCTAAGCTCTGTGCGTCGCTTGCTGGCGAGAAACTTAGCTCGTCGCGGTATCTCTCGGCGGCTTTATTTATGCCGTCGTAGCAGCCTAAAATCGCGCCTCTAATCAGCGCAGAGGCTGTATTTTTACTCTCGTTTGCAACGAAAATCGCGCGGTTTATGATGATTTTTGAAATTTCTTTTGTACGGAATTTCGTAAATTCCCCGTCGCCTATAGCCGAAAATGCGATGTTTTTCGCCGTCTCGTGCGCGGTATCCTCGATGTCGGTGCCGCTTTCGAGCACGCTTATGAAAGCCAGTTCGCTCGCTTCTTTCAGCACGTCCGCAAGCGGAAGTTTACTCGCAATCGCTCGCTGTAGCGCCGCGCCTATGCGCTCTTTTGCTTCTGTTTCGCTTGCGTTTTGCAGCGCGGTATCCAGATCGTCGTAGCTGCGCAGAACTAGGGTTTTAATCGCCTTTTGTTTACAAGCGATCTTTTTGCGCAGATCGTCGTAATCGTAGATGAGTTTGTAAAGAGCCTGCTCGTCCTCGTCGCACAGCGCCTTTTTAACGCCGTTAAGTAGGGCTTCTGCCGTCTCATCGCTAAGCGCGCCCGCGTCTTTTAACTCGGCTGCGAAGTCTAGGATTAATTGCGTGCTTTTGGCGCTTTTACTCTCGTCGTCAAGCTCACACAAAGCCTTCGTGGCTTTTTGCAAGGCGAGCTCTTGCACATATGAGGCTAGCTCGGCTTGTGAAATTTGCGCGAGATCGGCGCCGAATTTTTCTATCAGTTTTTCTTTCATAACCTCTCCTACAGTATGTATTTAAAATGAGCCTTTAATCGCTCGAAAATTTCATTTCTGTGCGTATCGCTATTTACGAAGACGCTTGCGTTGAAGCTCATGTATTTGCCGCCGTTTGAAAAGCGTGAAAAGTCTATTTTGTAATTTTCGCCCTTTAAAATTTCATCGATCTGCTCGCGCTTTTGGGTGCTTGCGTCTAGGATGATTTTGTATTCCCAAAAGAGCGGATAGTCGATTTTTGGCTTTTCAGCCCCTAATATACACGCCACTCTTGCCCCCCTCTTTGCGTTGCAGCACGATGTCGGTAATCTGCATCGATTTATTTATCGCTTTTAGCATATCGTAAATCGTCAGCAGCCCCACGCTTACGCCCGTTAGCGCCTCCATCTCAACGCCCGTTTTGCCCGTGATTTTTACAGTTACAAAAAGCTTAAACGCGCACTCGCTCGTAAGCTCCTCAATATCGGTTTTAATCGAAGTAATCGTAAGCGGATGAGTCATGGGTATTAGCTCACTCGTCTTTTTAGCGCCCATTATCGCGGCAACTACGGCAGTTTGAAGCACGGGGCCTTTTTTGGCCGTGTTTTGCTTAACGGCGGCAAACGCCTCCGCGCTCATGCGGATGATGCCGCTAGCGGTGGCTACACGCTCGCTCTCGTCCTTGGCGCCGACATCTACCATGCGCGGCATATTGTTTTCGTCTATATGTGTAAGCATAAAATTCCTTGCATTTTTTGGCGGGATTATAGCAGAATTTCGGGCATAAAAAAAGCCCGAGCTTTTAAACTCGGGCTTCATACAAAAAGGAGGTTTTATCTTGTCGGACAAGAACGATTATACTACCTAAACAGTAAATAGAAATAAAATATATCCTTTTTAGGCGAACTCTTTCACGCTTAATTTATAGCCGTTTTTAAAATTTTGATGAAATTTGACTATATGCTTTGACGCGCTGCGCGGGAATTTGAATGGGTAGCGAAATAAAATCGAGCCAAAGAGTGATTAAATTTAAAGCGGACATTAAAGAGCAAAGATAAAATTTAAAGCAGAGTGTGTGGTTATTTTGGCTCAATATGGACGATCAAAAGAGCGGAGCAGGGCGCTCTGCCGAGGCAGTATAAATAAGACGCCGCAAAAAACGAGCTTAAATCTAGAGCAAGACGGCGTTTAAATTTAAGCTCGTTTTGCTTAAACTCAAGGGCTCGCGCGCAATGCAGCGTAAATTTAACCCTTCACGCGAGCGTTAAACGACGCAGGCGCGGATTAAAATAGCGCGCGCAAATTTAAACATCGTCGCGCAAAATCCGACCTGCGTTTGAAATTTAGCCTCGTTTAAATTTTAAACGTTTTTAGCAGGCCGCCTAAATTTAACCCCTTATCTTCGCCGTTTGCGCCTCCTCCTAAGAGATCGCCCAAAAAGCTACTTGCGTCGTTGATATCGATTTTGCCGTCGCCGTTGAGGTCGAGCTTGGCGCTTGCGATTTTGCCGATCAGCGCACTAAAATCCACACCTTTGCTATCGACGGCGTTTGCTTGCACGTCCTCGCCGCCGCCCAAAAGTCCACCCAGCATCGAGCCTAGCGAGCTAGATCTGCCGCTTTCGTTTTTGCTTAAAAAATTTGAGCTGATGCCCGCAATTATCGCATTTATCTGATCGTCGGGCAGGTCCACGCCTAGAAATTTTTCGATAAAAGCGACCGGACCGCTTTGAAATTCTCTTAAATTTTTATCGTCGCTTTTGAGCGCAGAGACCATATTTACAAGTCCATTTATGTCCATTTATGCCTCCTTGATCTTGGCTTTCGGAGCCTGTTTTACAATAAGTTCTATTACTTTTAGAGCGTCCGCTTTGGCTTCAAAATCCTTGCTGACGGCGATGATCTGTCCGTTACTAGCCGTTAAGCGGAAGCGAACCTTGCCTGCTTTATCGGTGTAAAGCTCAAATTTCGGATTGTTTAGCTTTTCTCCGCTCGCGATTTGATCCTCGATCTTATTTAGTGCGGCGTTTTTTGCGACGCTTTCGATGCCGTTTTTGCAAGCGGCCTTGCTCGTGTAAACCTCGGAGGTGCACAGTACGTGCCCGTCATAAAGTAGATCGAATTTGCAGCCGTCCTTGGCGTCTTTGATTAAAAACTCAGCCATTTTTCATCCTTTCGTAAAAGATATCGTTATTTTAGCTAAAATTTTAATAAATATTTTTAATAGGCGCGGAATTTTCTGCTAAAATTGCGCACAAATTTCATTTACAAAGGATCATAATGATAAAGGCTCTACGTTTTAGCTTGATTCTCGCCGCTACTTTAGGATTTGGCGCGGATGAGAGCGATGCATTATTTAAGGATATAAGGACGCGTCTGGGCTGCAATCTAGCCGCACAGGACTGCGAGACTAACGCGGGCGGGCAGAAGGCGCTCTTTAGCGTAGCGCGCCATCCGATCGAAGCGGGAGCAAATGAGCTAAAAATAAGCGGAATTTCGCGTGAGCTGAAAAATCCGAGCGTTAAAATTTCGGGCGTGAGTATGAATATGGGCAATGCGGAATTCCCGCTAAAGCGCAGCGCAGACGGCTATGAAGCGACGCTTGACGTTGCAGTATGCACGCACGCCGTAATGCGCTACAAGCTTGAAATTTACGAGGATGGCGAGCCTAGTGGGCTTTTTGTGTATTTTGATCTGCGAAAGCGCGCTACAGATCGAGACCGCGGCGAAGACATCCACTTGCATCACCACGAGCATTAGACGCGCCCAGTTTGTGTGCGGGGTAAAATTTGCGCTTTTTCAGACACGACGCTTTAGGGAAACTTGCACGTTGATTGTAGAAAATTTTACAAATTTTATAAGGTGCCGCTTGCGATAAATTTTTATGTATCTTTCGAGCGGCGCACGTCGCGAGCGGATATGGGCGCCTGCGCGGCTCGCCGTAGCGACCGAAGCGCGCTTCATAGGCGTTTGCAAACGCGTCATTATAAGCGTGCGGCGATTTTTCGCGCGTTCGCTGTATGTGTTTCGTAACCGCTACCGAGGCGCGTCAAATTTAGCTCCTCGCCGCCTTTAAATTTTAAAATTTTTAAGATTCGCTTGCGTTTCATACGCCCAAGCTACGCGGAATTTTAAAATTCCTTGTATAATCTGAAGCAAATTTTAAATCTAAGGAAAGCCATGCAAATATTAAGACAAAAGCACTTTAGCGGCGAGCGCGCGCTGTTCGGCGCAAAGGATCTGCGGATCGAAAATTCCGTCTTTGGCGAGGGCGAGTCGCCGCTAAAGCACAGCACAAATATCGTCGTGCAAAACTGTAAATTTGAGTGGAAATATCCGTTTTGGTACGCCGAAAATATCCGCGTGCAGGACTGCTTCTTCGACGAGATTGCGCGCGCAGGGATCTGGTATAGCCGCGGCGTGGTGCTAAAAGACTGCCTCTACGGCGCGCCCAAGGGGCTTCGCCGCGTAAAAGACGCCGCGCTGCAAAACGTAGAATTCCACGACGCGCAGGAGACCTTGTGGCACTGCAGCGATGTCACGCTAAAAAACGTCACCGCAAAGGGCGCGTATTTCGGGCTTGATTGCGAAAGCTTAAGCATCGAAAATCTATCGCTCTTCGGGGATTACTGCTTTGACGGTTGCAAAAACGTAACGATCAAAAATTCCAAACTCCTCTCCAAGGACGCGTTTTGGAACTGCGAAAATATCCTCATCGAGGACTGCTTCATCGCGGGCGAGTACTTCGGCTGGAATTCTAGAAACGTAACGCTTAAAAATTGTAAGATCGAGAGCCTGCAGGGCTTTTGCTATATGCAAAATTTACGCTTGCAAGATTGTGAGCTCATAAATACGACGCTAGCGTTTGAATACAGCGACGTGCATGCCGAGGTAAAAGGCGCGATCGATAGCGTCAAAAATCCAAGCAGCGGGCTAATTCGCGCAGAAAGCATCGGCGAGCTGATTCTAGACGGCTCGACCGACGCGTCTAAAATAGAGATCATCACTGAGTTAAGGGCGTAAGATGGGACTTTTTGATTTTACCTTCGGCAAGGAGAAATACGACTTCGACACTCTGCCGAACCGACGCGGCACGAAGTCGCTTAAATGGGACGTAGGCGAGAATGAGCTTCCGATGTGGGTTGCCGATATGGACTTTGCCGTAGCGCCCGAGATCATCGAGGCTCTGCAAAAGCGGCTGAACGAGCGAGTTTTAGGCTATTCGCTTGTAGATGATGAGTGGCGCAGCGCGTATCAAGGCTGGTGGCTCGCGCGCCACGATTATAAAATCCAAAAGGAGTGGCTGATCTACGCAAATGGCACGCTGCCTGCGATCGATTCGATCATCCGTAAGCTCACCTCGCCCGCCGAAAACGTGCTGCTGATGAGCCCCGTTTACAACTGCTTCTACTACTGCATCAAAAACGCCGCCCGCGTGCCTGTGGAGAATGAGCTTGCCTACGCTAACGGCGATTATAGCATCAATTGGGAGGATCTACAGGCTAAGCTCGCCGATCCGCAAACGACGCTTTTTATCCTTTGCAACCCGCACAATCCGGTCGGCCGCACCTTTAGCAGGGATGACCTTGCCCGTATCGGTGAGCTGTGCGAGAAGCACGGTGTGACGGTGCTTAGCGACGAAGTGCATTGCGATCTGACCGAGCCGGGCGTGCGCTACGTGCCATTTGCTGCCGCGAGCGAGACGTGCGAGAAAATTTCAGCCTCCATAATCGCTCCTACGAAGGCGTTTAACATCGCAGGGCTGCAAAGTGCGGCGGTCTTTGCCGCGGATAAACGCTTGCGTCATAAAATTTCAAAGGCATTAAATTCCGACGACATCGCCGAGCCGAATTTTTTCGGTGTCCAAGGGGCGATTGCCGCATTTACGAAGGGTGCGCCGTGGCTGGACGCGCTGCGTGAATACCTCAGCGAGAATCGCAAATTCGCGGCGGAATTTATCGCGCGTGAGCTTCCGCAGGTGCATGTTGTGCCGCAAGACGCGACCTATCTGATGTGGCTCGATGCGGGCGCTTATACGCAGGATAGCGCGGAGCTTGCGCGCTTCATCCGCGAAAAAACGGGGCTGTATCTCTCCTGCGGCGCGCAATACGGCAAGGGCGGCGAGAAATTTTTGCGCCTAAATATCGCGACATCTAGAGCGCTGCTAAAAGACGGGCTAGGGCGGCTGAAAGAGGCGCTAAAGATTTGCCCGCATTAAACGAACTGCGGCGCAACAAAGACGAAATTTAAAATTTTATAACGGCTAAATTTAAAGCGGCGGAGCAAATTTTAAAATTTATCGCAGTAGGGCACGGCTTTGCGCTAAATTTAGCGGCGATCAAACTTGCGGTACGCGAACGTTTAAATTTACGCGCGGCAAAAACTAGCGCTTAAATGCGCTACAAAAGGCGGATTATGGATAGAAACGGCGATTTAGAGGAGCTTTACCTGCTTGAAAAACGGCGCGAAAAGCTCGCGCGCATTAGCAAGCTCGTCTCATTTTTGATAACCCTGCTGCTGCTCGGACTTTACCTGTTTTTGAATACCGGGGCGGAGCCCGTCTCGTTTGATACAAACTGGCTTATAATCGCGCTTTTCATCATCTTCCCCCTCTTAAACGGACTGCTCTACCGCCTATTTTACAGCTTAAACTTTGGCAAAAACGGCGGCACGCACCGCGCAAATTTTGATAAATTTAACGACTTCGACACGGCGCAAAATACAGGCGCGCTAGGGCAGGGCGCGGCGCAAGATGGGCAAATTTTAAGCGCCGATGCGAAAGAGGGGCGGGTATTAAAAGCTGAAATAGGCGAGGGCGATAGCTCTGAAAGCAGCGATAGCCGCATGAGCGCTACTTACGGAAGGTTTGAGCCCAAAGCCGCCGAAAGAGAAGGCAGGGGCGAGAAAGACGGCGCAACCCAGTCAAAATTTAACTTTCTAGCGGATCTACAGAGCCTAGAGGATGAGCGCGCGGCGCTGCAAAAAGCGGTGAAAAAGGCTAGTCTCATCGCCGCTGTCGTAGGGACCTGCGTGGGCGTGCTCGTGGCGCATTTTTGGGACGAAGTGGCGCCCGGCGTATTTTTCGGCATCTCCGTTTACGGCATAGTAGGCGCTCTTTTGACGGCGAGCAAAAGACGGAATTTCAGATCAAATTTTAAAAGCAGGATCGTCTCGAGCATCGCAAAAAGCTTCGGGCTTAGCTACGATGAAAGCGGCGGGCTTACAGCAGATGAGTTTTTTGAAATTTACGACTGCTACATAAACGAGCAATCGAGCGAGGATATGATGAGCGGGGAGGTGCAGGGCGTGCGCGTGAGATTTAGCGACTTTTACGCCGCCGAAAAGGTGCGCACCAAAAACGGCACTCGCACCGATGTAAAATTTCAAGGAGTGCTTTTCGTCGCGGACTTTCACAAAAGGCTTAACTGCGAGGTGCGGGTATGTCACAAAAACTCGCGAAATCTGCGCAGATGCGGACAGCGAGCGAATATGGATGACATGAAATTTGAGGAGTTTTTTGACGTCTATACGACCGATCAGGTGGGCGCCAGATACGCTCTGACGCCGCTTTTGATGCAGCGACTGACTGAGGTTTATCTAAGGCTGGGCTCGCAGATAAACGCGGTGCTAAGGGAGGACAAAATTTACGTGGCGATCGAGACCTGGCGCGATAATTTCGAGCCTAGAATCGACTGCTCGCTAAAGCAGGACGCCACGATAGCGCTCTACGTAGATGAGATCGGCGCGCTTGTGGGTATCGTGAGTGAGCTAAATTTGAACCGCAAAATTTGGAGCGAATGAGGTGAGCGGCGGCGCAGTAGAGTATGGCAGGGGCGGCAAGCTACATACAGCCGCGACGGCGCACAGATAAGACATAGCGCGCGGGATTGCAGGCTTTGGTGGCAGCGGCACAGATATGCCGTGTAACTGAACATGGAAATGGATGCGTTGCGCGGCTTATGCGCTTGGGCGGACATGTGATCGCTCCTTCGCGCGAGCCGATCGAAAGATGGAGCGCACGCGCGGCAGTGTTCGTATAAGACTTTGCAAGCTACTTTGAGCCGATAAATTTTATAAATCCTCGCTCCGTTTAACAATCGAGCACTTGCGATTTATTACTGCTTGTGCGGCATAAATTTTTATCGCGCGAGCAGTTTGCATTAGAATTCTACTATCGCTTGAAATTTTACGCCGCCGCGCGCGACTTAAATTTTGCCGCGACGATCCGCGCTAGGCTGCGTTTCGGTTCAGCTAAAATTTACTCGGCGGCAAATTTGCCGTGCGGAAGCAAAACTCTACCGTAAGATCGATAAATTTAGTTATCTTATAAAAGCGCTCGTCGCCTATGGGCGTTTACAGCCGCCGTTCAGTGAAGATACGGCGGCTAGTCGCTGCAAAGTCGCAGGGCTCAATTGCCCTGCTAAACTAGACGGCAAATCTAAATTTATAGCTTCCCGCCCTCGATTACGACGTCGTCAGCTTTGATGTCGTCGCCGTATACCGGCGCTAGCGTCGCATCGTAGTCGGCGTGGAAAAATTTCTCGTCCGCGAGCTTTACGATTAGATCGTCAAGCCATTTGCGAAGCTCGTCGTTGCCCTTTTTGACCGCAGGTGCGATGACGTCCTGATCGCCGAGCGAGCGGATACCTACCTTAAAGCCAGGGTTTGACTTCGTCCACGCAAACAAAAGCGTATTATCATGCGCGATTGCGTCGCCCCTGCCATCCAGCATCGCACCAAAAGTCTCGGTATTTTGGTCAAATTTTAAAAGCTTGATCTCGGGATGGTTTTTCGTAAAATACAGATCCGCGGTCGTGCCTTTGTTGATTAAAAGCGTTTTGTCCTTAAGCTGCGAAACGTCGGTGATATCGCCGTCCTTGCTTGCGACGCCGAGGGCTACCTTCATATACGGCAGCGCGAAATCCACGACCTCTTTGCGCTCCGGTGTGACGGTAAAATTTGCAAGCGTGATATCGACCTTATCCGACGCCAAAAATTCCGCGCGATTGGCGGCCTCTACGAGCACGAACTGAACCTTGCTCTCATCGCCTAAAAGCTCCTTTGCGATACGTTTTGCAAAATACACGTCATATCCTGCGTTTTTACCCGTCTCGTCGATATAACCAAACGGCGGCTTGTCGCCGAAAACCGCGATCCTTACTACGCCGCGCTTTTTAACTCCGTCTATATAGCTTTGCGGCGCGGCGGAACCTTGCGCGGAATTTGAGGAGCCTTTGCCCTCGTCGTTGCAACCTGCGAAAAATAACGCACCTAAGATAAAAAGCGTGCTTAGTGTTTTTTTCATCTTTTCTCCTTTATTAAAATTTATTTTTTAAATTCGAACATATTTAAGAATTTCTTCGCGCGCTCGCTCTTCGGAGCAGTAAAGAACGCCTCCGGTTCGTTAATCTCCACGATGCTTCCCTCATCCATAAAAACTATGCGATCGGCTACGGCGCGCGCAAAGCCCATCTCATGCGTTACGATTAGCATCGTCTGCCCCTCTTTGGCGAGATTTAGCATTACGTCTAGCACCTCGCGCACGATCTCGGGATCAAGCGCCGCGGTAACCTCGTCAAAAAGCATGATCTTGGGCTTCATCACAAGGCTTCGTACGATCGCGATGCGCTGCTTCTGCCCGCCGCTAAGCTCTTTGGGGTAGGCCCGCTCTTTATTTTCTAGTCCTACGACTTTGAGCCAATGCCTGGCTAGCTCTACAGCTTGCTCGCGCGATACGCCTTGAACTTTCACGGGACCTAGGATGATGTTATTTAATACATTTAAGTGATCGAAGAGCTCGTAGCTTTGAAAGACCATGCCGATCTTTTGTCTGATCCTGCGCCAGTCTGTGAAATTTTGATCGATCCGCTCGCCTTCGATTATAAAATTTCCGCTTTGTACCGGCTCTAACCCGTTGATCGTGCGAAGCAGGGTGCTTTTGCCACAGCCGCTAGGACCCAGGATCACCACGACCTCGCCCTGCGCGACACTAAGACTGACGTCCTTTAGTGCGTGCAGCTCGCCATAAAATTTATTGACTTTATCGATTTTTAAAATTTCCATCAGCTCCACCTGTTTTCTAATTTTTTCGAAAGCGCCGAGATCGGATAGCAGATCAAAAAATATACGAAGAATATCGCTCCATAGATGATTAACGGCGCATAATTATCGCGAAAGACGTTCACCTCGATGATCTGCTGTCCGACCTTGACGAGCTCGATAACGCCGATTAGCACGGCGATCGAGGTTGTTTTTATCATCCTGCTGAATAAATTTATCGTCGCGGGCACTAGGCGCCTCATCGCAAGCGGCAGGATGACATAGAGATAAATTTGAGATCTGCTAAATGCGAGCGCTTCGGCGCTTTCGAACTGATGCTTGGGTATGCTAAGCACGGCGCCGCGCACCAGATCCATCATCTCAAAAACGCCCCAGATGCTAAAGACGATGATCGAAGCCGCGATATTTGAGATGTGGATGCCAAATGCCTTACTCGCGCCGAAATATACGATAAATAGCCAAACGATAGGCGGCATTATGCGCACAATCTCCAGGCAAATTTTAAGCGGGATGTATAAGGCTCTGCGCCCGGAGGCCATTAAAATTCCAAGCACTAAGCCTAGAGCGAGCGAAACCGCGATCGAGATGAGCGCGATTTGCAGCGTGACCCCAAGCCCGCCAAGAAGCCTGATTAAATTTTCGCCGCTTAAGAGTTCCATCGCTAGCCTCTCATATACGCAAGGCGCTTTTCAAGCAGCGTAAGCGCTAGTGAAAGCGGCAGGATTATGATCAGATACGAAACGCTTAACATAAACAGCGCCTCGTTCGTCTTGTAATACAGCCCGATCACATCCTTTGCGGCATAAACGAGATCGGCGAGTGCTACGATGCTAACGATCGAAGTTTCTTTAAGCAGAAAGATTATGTTTGCGCTGATGGAGGGCAGGGCGATCGCAAAAGCGCGCGGCAGCACGACGTAAAACACTATCTGTGCTTCGCTTAGCCCCAGGCTCATCGCGCTTTCAATCTGGGATTTTTTTATCGCCTCAAAACCGAGCCTAAAGCTCTCGCTCATATAGCTTCCGCCTAAAAATGCAAGACCTACGATCGCGCAGGTAAAGCCCGAAATTTGAACGCCTAGCTTCGGCAGGCCGTAGTATAGAAAAAATAGCTGAATTAAAAGCGGGGTATTGCGAGATAGCTCGATATATGCGTTTACAAGCGGACTTAGCAGAGGTACTCTTTTATATTTTATTAGCGTGCAGATAAAGCCGATGATGATGGATAGTAAAATCCCGTAAAATGCGAGCTTTAGCGTTAAAATTCCCGCCTTTACGAACATAGGGCTAAATTTAGCTATAAAATCAAAATCCATAAATTCTTCTTTCCATAAAATATGCGTATTATACAAATAACTGATTAAAATAGTATTAAATTAGAATCTTTTTATAAAAATTCCGAAAATTTAGGAGTTTAAAAATATATCTTATAAATATATTTAGTCCGAGCAGATACCCGGACTATAGAATTTTGACGGAATTTTACGAGTAAAAAATATACGCGTATCCCGAAACCAAAAACGCGGAGAATATCGCTAGAATTCCGCCACTTCGTACCATTTCCGCCTGGCGAATGCGTCCCGTGCCGAAAACCAAAGCATTCGGCGGCGTCGCTACCGGCATTATGAAAGCGCAGCTTGCGCCCACACCGATTACTATAGTAAGAGTTTCTTTTGGCAGCCCCATTTGCGCTGCTACTCCCGCAAATACTGGTACTAAAAGCGCCGCCGAGGCGGTATTGCTCGTAAATTCCGTAAGGCAGATGATAAAAACTGCGGTTACTAAAAGTACGATGTAAGTAGGCGCTCCGCCGAAAGTATGCGCGACTAGATCGCCAAGCACCTTAGAAGCTCCGGAATCGCCTAAAACCGCACTTAGCGTAAGTCCGCCGCCGAAAAGCAACAGCACGCCCCACTCGGTGTTTTCGGCGATGTCGTGCCATTTGGCAAGCCCTAGCACGACGATTACGACTGCCGAGCAGATAGCGACGTAAGCATCATCCACTTTAAAGCCCACAAGGGCTGAAATTTGCTTTGAAAATATCCAGCCAAGCGCTGTTAGAGCAAATACGACGATAGTAATAATGCGCTCGCGCGTCCAAGGGATATGCTCCAGATCCATCTCTATTTTATGACTTAAATTCGGCTTGAAAATTATATAAAGCACCACAAGCATTATCGGTAGCATCACGCACATTAGCGGCAAACCTACCTTCATCCAGTCCGCGAAGCTGTAGTGCAAGGCTTGAGCCACGATTAAATTTGGCGGAGATCCCACGAGCGTGCCCAAACCTCCGATGCTTGCAGAATACGCGATGCCTAAAAGCAAAAACACGAGCGTGCCGCGATCTTTGCTCTCGTCCATGTTGGCGCAAATTCCAAGCGCGATCGGAAGCATCATCGCAGCAGTTGCGGTGTTTGAAACCCACATCGAAAGGATCGCCGTAGCAAGGCAGATTAAAATCGCAGCTACACCCAAGCGACCGCCTGCGCGGGCGATTAGCCACATCGCGATCTTTTTATCGAGCTTTTGCATATGCAGAGCCGTTGCCAGAGCAAAACCGCCGAAAAAGGTAAAGATCGTAGGGTTTGCAAAATTTGCAAGCGTACTTTTGATGGTGGCAGCTGTGAAAGTGCCATCTTTAGCGAATTTGCCAAGTCCGATAGCTACCGCAAGCACCGGCACCATAAGCGCGGTTACCGTGATATGCACGGCCTCTGTAAGCCACATAATCGCGATGAAAGCAAGCAGTGCAAGGCCTTTTTTGACATTGGGCTCAAACGGTAACGCGGCATATAGCGCAAAGCCCACAGCAGCGGCAATCGCCATAATGATGACGCCGCGCTTAGGAAACGGCACGGTGTCGGTGAGCCTGTCTAAACCCAGCTCGTCTACGTCTGAGTCCAGTGGTCCTTGTAAGCGGGAGTTGCGTAATTCCACTTTGTGTTCTTCCATAGATACTCCTTTTTTGGATTTGGCTTATGATACAAAAATGAGGCGGGAATTTTATAAATTCCAAATCAAATCGTCTTAAATTTTTAAAAGTGCAGTTACTATCGGTAACACGGCACTTATCTCGTGTGTAAATTTTAAATTATACATAAAAACGAACAACTAAATAAGCGCTTTAAATTTCATCACAGATTATTTTTTAATGACACCCGGCATTTAAATTTGCTAACTGCTCACGGGGCGGCGACGTAGAATTTCGTCGAATTCCGTGCTGGCAATCGAGATAGAATTTTATCCAAGGCGAGTGAGATAAAATTCCAAGTCTTGTCGCGAAATTCATCAAAATTTCAAAAAAAGGATATTATAATCAACAAATTTTAAACGCGCTTATGAGCGAGCTTGGCGGAAGGCGCTTAAAGATAGCAAGCGGTAAAATGGCAAAGCGGCGGCGGCGGAAGCCCGAAATTATAAATTGTAAGGAGAAAATGTGAAAAATAAAATTTTAATCGCGGCGTTTACCGCTGCGGTGTGCGCGAGCTCAAGCTTCGGCGAGGGGATATTTTTAGGTATCGAGGGAGATTATTCTTTTAAATCCAGCATCACTACTAAATGGTCTGATGAGGAAGATTCTGGCACGAATAAAGATAATAAGGGGCAGGCTGCTCTCGGCTTTAAAGGCGGCTATGATTTTGGTATAGCTAGGGCGTACGGCGAGTACTTGTATGATTTCAAAGCTTCGAAAACTGGCACTGACGAGGAGGACATCATATTTAAACACGAGTGGAATAAGCATAGCTTGCTCGTAGGCGGGGATTTTACGCCTGAGATTACAAACGGCTTTAAACTCGTAGCGGGCGCATATACAGGAGTTTCATTTTTGAAATATAAAATTTATTCATATGACGAATCTGACGGAAGCAGCGATTCGCTCTCAAAGACTCTGCCTGGCTGGGTAATCGGCGCAAGACTGGGCGGGCTATATAGCTTTGACGAGCATAACGAGATCGAGTTTGGCTACAAGGCGGACTACACTAGATACAAGGCTAGTAAGCTTGGAGAAGGGGTAGACAAGGTATATGAGACCAACCATGGGCTCTATCTAGGGTATAACTTTAAATTTTAAAAATTCTAACGTACTAGCGCAGGATGGGGCGAACGAACTCCCGCCCCATCCGTTTTAAATTCCAAATAATTATTAGACGTCAAATCGCAGGATTGTTTAATCCGAAATTTGCTAGCAATTCAGACGTAATTATATGATAATCAAGGGTGCTGCCGGTACTAGACATCAAATTTTACCCGCTTACGCGTATAAAATTTAAAATTTTTAAAAATATTATTACGCAAGCTTAATTTCCTATTTTTAGTGTTATCTGTTAAGCGCTTAAATTGATGGAATTTATGAAATTTTACTCAATCCGCTTTTTTCTAAGAATCGTTATAATTTCAAGTTGAAAAAGCGGAATTTTATCAATGTCTCCATTTGCCATTTTAAATTTGTTTCATAATTGCTTCGTATATCTCACGACTCCTAGCTTGAGTCCGACGCAGAAATGCCATAAAATCATTAAAATTTGGTTGGTTGCCATAGGCAAAATTCTAAGCGAGCACGTAAAAGGATTGCGTCTTAATGCTGGCCGATCTAGAGATGGATTCGCCTGTTTGCTTTATGGAAATCTCGCATTTATAACTTTTTTGAGATTAGCGCTAAATTTTGCGGTAGAATTCTAAAACTACTGCGTCTAAGAATTTTAGAATTTTACCGTTTTAAAGCATTAAATTTTACGATTTTAAGGTTGGTCGAAAGCACAGAATTTTACCTTTATAAATTCGCGGTAAAAGCGGTAGATGCCTGTCGTGCGGATTTAGATGCCAGATTTATCCGCAAGCGCTACGCTTTTACTAAAATTTTATCTTTGTAAAAATTTTAAAATTTCAATCGCTCTTTTTAAAGTACTTCGGCGCAAACATAAATTTCTAGCCGCTTCGCTATATTTTATAGGCTTGCTCGGAGCTTTAAAATATCAAGGCTACCGTACTTGCTATTTGCCAAAAACCCTATCGAAAATCGCGTCTACGTTTTTGGTGTAATATCCGTAGTCGAAGCACTCTTTAATCTCGCTTTCGCTTAGTTTTTCTCGTAGCTTTGTATCTGCGAGCAGATTTTGTAAAAACAAGCTAAGCCCTTGCTCATCTATAGCTTTTTTGCCCTCTTGCAGATCCGCCCAGACCTTCATCGCATTACGCTGCACGATTTTATAGGCATCCTCTCTGCTAACTCCTCGTTTAGGCAGCTCTAGCAGCACGCGCTGCGAAAACACGAGCCCACCGGTTAAATTTAGATTTCTCATCATATTTTCAGGATATACGAGCAGTTTTTCGATCAAGCTTGTCAAGCGATTTAACATAAAATCAGCAGTTATAAAGCCGTCGGGGAGGATAAATCGCTCGACCGAGCTATGGCTGATGTCGCGTTCGTGCCATAGCGCTACGTCCTCCATCGCGGGTATTGCGAAGCTACGAATCATACGACATAGTCCAGTTACGTTTTCGCTAAGCACAGGATTTCGTTTGTGCGGCATCGCGGAGCTGCCCTTTTGACCTGGGCTAAAAAATTCCTCTGCCTCATAAACCTCGGTGCGTTGATAGTGGCGGATTGCGATAGCGATCTTTTCGCAGCTGGAAGCCAGGATCGCAAGTGCGCTCATTACCTGCGCGTAGCGATCGCGCTGGATGACTTGATTGGATGCGGGAGCGGGCTTTAGCCCCAGATATTCGCACACTAGCTCTTCCAGCTCTAGTGGAGCGTGGGCGAAATTCCCCATCGCACCGCTTATTTTGCCGTAGCTGATAACGCTTTTTGCGTGTTGCAAAAGCTCTAGCGCGCGATTTATCTCATCATACCAGACCGCAAGCACGAGTCCGAAAGTGATCGGCTCGCCGTGGATACCGTGGCTGCGCCCGACCATCAGTGTCATTTTATGCTTCATGGCTTGAGATTTTATCGCGGCTTTTAAATTTTGCACATCCTCAATGATAAGCTCCATGCTTTCTTTGATTTGTAGCGCGACGGCGGTATCGATGCAATCGCTGCTAGTCATGCCGTAATGCACGAAGCGGCTCTCCTGCCCAAGGCTCTCACTCACGCTCGTTAGAAATGCAATCACGTCGTGCTTGGTGGTCTTTTCGATCTCATCTATCCGCTCGATCCTAAAGCTTGCGTTTTGTAGAATTTTATCTTTATCGCAGTCGCTTATTAGACCTAGTTTATTCCACGCCTTAACTGCTGCGAGCTCGACTTTTAGCCACGCGTCGTATTTGGCTTGCAAGCTCCATTTTTCAGACATCTCTTTTCTTGCGTATCTTTCGACCATTTTAGTAGCCTTTCGGTTAGAATTTCTTGTATAATGATGGCAATAATTATATAAAAATGGGGCTGAAAGTTTAATATGGGTTATGAGAAAAGAAGCTTGGGAAGCTTTGAGGGACGCAAAATTTACGAAATTCTGCTTAGCCTCGGATACGATATGAAATCCGCGCAGCGCATCTGTGACAAGCATCGCGTAACCGATGCGGAGGATCAAAATTTACATAAAAACTCTGTCGCGCACGGAGAAATTTTTTTGATCGATTACAAATGCAAGCCGCGCGGACTGAAGCCGATCTTTGAGTGCGATGCGTTTGCGGCATTTGACAAACCAAGCGGAATTCTTAGCCATCCGAGCGGGCGCAACTCGCCTTATAATATGTATGACGAGATCTGGTCGCTATACGGGCAGGACGCGTGCGTGGCGCACAGGCTCGATCTCGAAACCAGCGGCGTTTTGATCGTCGCTAAAGATAAAGACGCGGCGCGCGAGCTCAAAGAGTGCTTCGAACAGCGTAGAGTGATGAAAAGCTATCTAGCGCTCGTGCAAGGAGATTTGAGGGAGGGCTTGCGAGGTGATTTGCAAAGTGCTGCTTGCAATGGAGAGATAGAGAGTTGCTATGCTCTAGGCTTTGATGAAATTTGCGGATCAAAATTTGCGGGCGATGCTGTGAGTTTGCCAAGTAGCATATCGGATCTGCGCGATACACTAGCTCTAAAAGGAGTAGGCGATAAATTTGGATTTAATACCTTGTCTGGTAATGTGAGTAGGGGATTATGGCGCAGCATTCTATCTGGCGGCGCGCAGGTTAAATTTAATTCCGGCGCTCCTACTGGCGATGTTGGTAGCGGATCTGAATTTGATGCCTTATCCTGCGGCGTGAGTGATAAGCTTAAATCCGCTATCGCGATGAGTAGCGCGGATAACGGGCATAAACCTTGCGCCTTATCTGCGGTCAAATCTATGCCGGCTACTTCTACGGGCTACGTAAATTTTAAAAAATTTGAGCCTGCAAAATACGCAAAATTTAGCGAAAAACTGAAATTTTTAAAGGATTTTGAGGGGTTTGTGATTGATGCTCCGATCGCCCCTAGCGACGAGTTTGCCGATCTTAAAATTCGTATGAAAATATCGCGCGATGGCAAGGAGGCAATCACGCTGATACGCTCGCTGCGATATTTTGAGGACATGGACGCTAGCCTGATTGAGTGCTATCCACTGACGGGTAGGCAGCATCAGATCAGGCTGCATCTATTTGCCGCGGATACGCCGATATTGGGAGAACCGCTGTATGGGCTTTCGCGAGAGCAAGCGGAGCGGATATTGGATAAAAAGATGGATGAGACGGAGCGGATCAGAACGACAGGGGCGCCGAGATTGTTGCTACACGCGAATACAATTTGCTTCGAACTAGGCGGCGAACGATACGAGATAAAAAGCGAATTTGACGCCGCAAGAGAGTTTTATAATCTCGCGAAAATCGGTAAAATTCAAGCAACTTAATAAAATTTTAAAGCGGCGGCGATTATTTTGATGACTAGGATTTTGTTTTTGCTGGTTTTTATAAAATTTTGTGCTTACAATGGCATTAATTTATTAATTTCTCATCTGTAGTTATTTGAAAATTTTAAGACGATTTTATTTTGCGATAGCTATAATTCATAATTAGAATATTAGTAATTTTGAATAAAGGATGAAAATGTTGTGGTGGGAAAAAACAGTGGAGTATTATTTTGTAAAGCAGTGTTTGTTGGAATCGATATAGCTCCACTTGATGGTGATGTAGAAAAAATAGGTGATGCCTTAACACACAACAATGGGAAGTTTTTACTTATAGAGTTTAAAAGGGCATTCGAGAATTTATCCTCAGAAAAGAAAAAATATGCAGATTGGGGACAAAGCGCTATGGCTATAAAAGCATATAATTCAGCTTGGCTAGACGGTGGGTTTCATATATTTATTTTCGGTAGCGAAGATGACGATAAATTTGAGCTTAGAGCGCATAAATATTGGATGCTTCAAGATAAGTTAGGTGGTAGTATAAAAGATTTTAAACCCGATGTTGATTCTTTTAAAAAATACAATCAAGAACATGGAATATTTAAAAGAGAATTTGACGAATACGCTAATTTTCTATTTAAGCAAAAGGGCGGGGCGGGAAGCTCTGTTAATTTAGAAAGCTCGGCATTGATAGCAAGTATGGGGAGCAAAACGGTAGTTGCTTCTTTTGGGGAATATTGCAAGAGGGTACTTGGTTTGGGCATAGACCGTAGCATAGAACAAAAACAAACAATAGAAATATCGCAAGATATTGGCATGAGACTTGGATTGTAATTGTTAATTTCTATGAAAATTCGAAATGTTAAGGGTAGATAAGAAGGAATTCGCGGATGATTTCAGCGTTTGTAATCTTGGATTTTTTAAGCAGCGATCTGTCTAAGAAGATGCTGTTCTCATCCATTATTTTTTGCGCGTCCATTGCTACTCCGTTATAAATTTTTTACTGATCTGCCTTATGATCTGGAAATATTAGCCGAATTTTTTCTATCTTTTTAAATTTTATCCATATTGACGCCATTTTGATCTAAAATTTTACCCTGCTCGTTTCTTTGTTTGAGTTGTCCGCACGCTGCACTGATATCTAGCCCCTTGCTCTGGCGGATCGTGCAAGTAATGCCGTGCGCGCAGAGATAGTCTTGGAATTTCACCATATTTTCGGGGCTTGGTCTGCCAAAGCTCGAGCCTTCGTGCGGATTAAAATAGATCAGATTTACTTTTGCGCGAATGCCGTGCAGAAGCTTCACTAACGTTTTGGCATCGCTTGAGCGGTCATTTATCCCATCGATCATTAGATATTCAAACATCACGCGTTTTCGCAGATCGATTGGGAACTCGCGCACCGCCTGCATGATCGATGCAATATTGTAGGCACGATTTATCGGCATTAGTTTTTCACGCAGTTCGTCATCCACTGCATGCAGTGAGATCGCGAGTAGCACGCCAAGATCCATTTCGCCAAGCTTTTTTATCTGCGTAGAAAGTCCGCTTGTACTTATCGTTTGGCGACGCGGCGCTATTGCGAGTCCGTCGTTTTCTTTTAAAATTTGCACGGCTTTGGCAACGTTGTCTAGGTTATTAAGCGGTTCGCCCATCCCCATATATACGACATTGACGCGCCGCTCGTACGGGATCGCGTTCATTTTCTTGATGAGCCAAATTTGAGCCACGATCTCGCCTGGAGTTAAATTCCGTACGAAGCCACCTTTTGCTGTCAAGCAGAAGCTACAGCCAATTTTGCAACCCACTTGCGAACTTACGCAGATTGAGTAGCGCGCATGTCTTACAACTTTTTCGTGTTCATCTCGCAGCTCATCCTTCATCGGTAGCAGGACACTTTCTATCGTCTTGCCGTCTTTGAGAGCGAAAAGATATTTGATACTGCCATCGCTACTTGTTTCGGATCTGACGCATTCAAGCGGATCTAAATAAAAATTTTGAGCTAAACTTTGACGGATCTCTTTTGGTAGATTTAGCATTTGTGTGAAGTCATCCACATTCTTTTTGTAAATCCATTCGTAAATTTGCTTGGCTCTAAATTTTGGTTCGACGAAATTTTCAAGCTCTTTCATCGTAAAATCAAAGATATTTTTCAAATTAATGCCTTAGTTTTTAGATATTTAGTTAAATTTTCTTTTGCAGCGGCGTGATTTTTTAAAAAATCCGTGTGAGCATTTGAATTGCAGAAATTCGTCGCACAAAAAATTCCGTAAGCGGGAATTTCAAATTTTTGTGCTACCTTGAGAACCGCAAAAAATTCCATATTTTCTAAAAAATAACCTCGCTCAAAGAATTTTAACGCGGATTTTTTATCGGTCGTGATAAAATTTGAGCTATTAGTTATTGTTTCATATGAAACATTGGCAGAATTCCTAGCTAGAATTTCATAGTTAATTGGAGAGTATGAAAGCTCATAAAGCGCCGATATCTCACAGTTTGCAGCCGATCTGCTTTCATAAATTTTTAGAATTTTACCTTCTTTATATAGCCCTGCAGAACCCACGAAAATGATTTCACTCGGCAAGCTTTGCCTATTTTCGCATAAAAATTTAGTCAAATTTATACTCATATCCACTAGCCCTACACCCATAGGCAGGGCAAAATCAAAAATTTCATTTCGTCCGGCAGAGATTATCATTTATGGATTTACGCTTTCGTTATTTTTCGCTAATCATAGCAAAATGACGATAAATTTAAAGCTAAATTTTGAAATTTTTTCGTCGTAAAGTATCGGATGAAATTAAAATAAATCGAGTAAATATCTATGAGAGCTGTACCTTTATCTTCCATAATGGTATAGTAGTGCAGGTGGCGGGTAGAAGATGGAAAAGTATTTAAAAAAGCTTATGATTTAGCTAAAACGAATAAATTTTACCT
>NZ_CALIIS010000037.1 GCF_938017705.1 uncultured Campylobacter sp. | reverse complement strand
CAAAGGCTGAAATTTTCTCCGAGATAGAATTTCCGCGCGCTGGGTTATTTTGCTTCAGACATAAACTACCAAAAAAATAGGCGTCCTTGAAGCCTTTTTGATCGCCTCGCTAATTTGCATTTGCATCTATTCGGTCGCGATCGAAATATCAAACGACTGCTCAAATGCGGTATTTTTCGGTTTTGCTTATGTTCTTAATTACATAGGTGCCTTATTTCTAATATTTCATGCGCAAGCCGCCGACATCGTAGCCGTCATTTTAATAATCCTTTGTCCGCTCGCGTGGGCGTTTTATTTCAAATACGAATTTCAAAAATCGCTCGCGAAAGACATCGCAAGCAGTGATGAAATTTTAAATAGTGCAAACGGCGATGAAATTTTAAAAAGCAAAGCGCGCACGGAGAGTTAAATTTACAAAATTCCACCGCAAAGGGCTAAATTTACAAAATTTCGCCAAGGTTAAATTTTAAATTTTAAAATTTACCGCGCGGCGCTTTTATCCGTATCCTCGATCACAGCCTCTACGAAACGGGCGGTATCTATTAGCTCAAAGCCCCACACTTTGGGATCCGCAGTGATCTCATCATAAAAATATTCCAAATTTCTCGCAGGAGCGAGCATTCCTAATGCAAACGAAGCGAGTTTTATTTTACCGATCTTTTTGAGATGCGGCAGCAGCTCCTTTAAATCCTTATGATTAAACCAGCAGTCCGTTCTAAGGAAGCCGCCGTTTTTTGAGCTCGCGATCTTGCTTTTTAAAAAATCATCCATGCCGGGCGGCTCTTTTTGCAGCAGTCTGGTGCAGGCCAGATGATACTCGAGCTTTCTTTGACCTACCGCCGAGACAAAGCAAACGCCGTATCCCTGACGCATCCGGATAAACAAAACGTCGCCCTCCTCAAAATACGGCGTTTTTTGCTTCGAAATTTTGGGCCGTTTAAGCGGTCTAGGGTTTTCGCTTTTTAGCTGAAGCGCCAATTTGTCAAGCGCTTTTTGGCGGCTCTTTTGAGATTTTTCAAAGACCTTATTCCACATCTGGCTCGCGCCGCCTTTTATGATAGCAAGGGCTTTGTCGCGGATTTCGTCGTTTAAAAAACCGATCTTCCAAAGCGAATACGCCAGGGCCGTCCAATAAATCTCGCTATAAAGCTCATCGGTGCAGAAATTCTCCGCCTGCGCCAAAACATCTTGCAGGATAGTTTCAACATCTTCGCCGTCCTTGTAACGCTCTGTGATAGTCAAATATATATCGTATCCATCGTCGCTATCGATAATTTTTACCCCGTCTATCGCCATTTTATCTCCTTTATTTTGATCTTTTCTCTGCCGATTTCGCTGAGCCGAATTTTATCAAAATTTGAGCGCTTAAAAGACAAATCGCCATTGAAATTTCGCTTTAACGGCGGCGAGCTTTGCTTATAAATACAGCGCCACCCAGTTTATAAAATTTAACTAGCTCAAAATTTGGATGAATTTTTAAAATTTCACTCGCAAGAGCGGCTATCTACCAAATTCAGGCTTTCAGACATTCTTAAATTTTAAGCTTTTCTCTTGGGGGTGGAAGGGGTTCTACTTGCGAAGCGTCGCCTTCCTTTGCTTCAGCACTGCCTCGCAACTGCAAGTAAACCAGCCCCTAAAAACACCACCATCCTCTCATCGCGCGCTGTATATTTTCAAAGTAAAATTTACGCTTGTAGCAGCGCTGCGCCAAGCTAGCACGTCTTTAAGTTTGACGAATTTATTTAAACAAACGCAGTAAAATCCGAGCGTAAAATTTAACGGAGTAAATTTTACTTTGCATCAAAGCGCAAATCTAGGAGCTAAAATGCCAAAAATCGTAAATTTTTTCAGATGCGTCTGCACAGATATTTTCGCGGGTAAGGTCTTGCTATATCCGATTTTACTTACGGCTACGTTTTTAGCGGCTAGATCCGGCGCGTTTTGGCTGATAAATAACGCAATATTTGGCCTCGGTTACGACTGGGGTTTTCTGGGCCACGGCTTCTTTTTAATGTTTTACCACTTTATCATAAATGCGTATTTTTTAGTATTTTGCTCCTATATGCTATTTAGGGCTTCTTTTGCGCGCTGGCTCAAATTTATCTGGCTGGTGCTCGCTATTTTTATACTTATAGGCTGTATTTATGGCTATTTTGACGCTCATATAGACCGCCAAAAAGAAGGGGTATTCGTCGGCTTTTTTATCGCATCTTTAGTTGCGATTTGCGCTTATGTTCTAGTAATAACGATTGAGTTAAAAAGTTTCCTACCGATCGCATACACGGTCGTTTATCTGATTAGTTTCTCCGCCTCGATATGGATAGTTTTTAATACGCAAGGAAATTACACTACAATGGTTTTAAATATCCTTTGCCCGCTTGCGTGGACGTTTTATTTTAAATATAAATTTAAAGGAGCGCTTGCTAAAAACGCCGAAAACGAGAGTAAAATTTAAAGTAGAAAGTCGGACAAATTTGGAGATTTAGCGAGTTAAATTTTCACTTCGTCTGCAAATCCGTCAAATTCAGGATAAAATTTTACTACCCAAATTTTAGCTGTGATCAAAATACGCAAGCAAAAAAGCTATTTTGCGTTAAAGTCCTCAAATTTAATCGGTAAATTTCGCTCCAAAGAGCGGTTTTAAACGCCGATGTTTGACTAAATTTAGAAATCTTAAAAACTAGCCAAAAGATCCGAAACCCAAAATCCAAGCCGTGCCAAAAGTCCTAAGTCTAAAAATTTATCTATCGTTATACAAAGTATCGTGACGATAAGCGCGATCATCCAGCGCTTTTGAGCCTTTTTGCCGATCTTGTGCGAGGTTTTGACGCCCGCGTAAACACCCGCTAGCGAGCCGATGCCGAGCAACGCGCCGATTTCGTAGTGTACGAGCCCGTGCGCGGCAAGACTAATAAAGCCCGCGCTTGAGGAAAATATCACGAAAAATAGCCCCGTACTGACGGCCTTTTTGATGTCGTAGTTTAAAAAGCTGATCAAAATAGGCATCACGAATACCGCGCCGCCGATACCCACGCTGATCGCCACGGCGCCGACGAGCAGCCCCACGATAAAGAGCAAAATTTTAGATTCGTTGGGCTCGCCGGTGGGCTCGGTCGGGGTTTTGAATAGTTTGATTAAATTTATGATCTGCACTAAAATGAGCGTGCCAAGTAGAAATTTTGAGGAGAAATAGCTTACGATAAAGCCGCTGCTAAGCGCGCCACAAAAGCCCCCGAGCCCCAGCACCAGCGCCGGCGCGACGTCGAGCATTTTGCTTTTAAAATTTACGAACGAGCCGAAAATCGAGCTGAAGATCATCTGCATGATGCTGATGCCGATGGCGTACTTGACGTCGTAGCCGAAGAGCATCATCACGGGCACCACGACCGTGCCGCCGCCGATGCCGAAAAATCCGCTGATAAAGCCTACGCAGGCGCCGATTAAAATGTATTCAAAAAACATCCGTATCCCTTATTTCAGCCCCTTTGATCTCTCTGAATTCCGCTTTTTTCGGCTTGTAATTAAATTTTACCGTTTTGCGAGTCTTTAAATTTAAGCGCGAAATTTAGTAAATTTAAGCCTTATAGCCGTTTTGCTTCGCGCATCCATTCGCGGTAGCGCTCGCGCGAAATTTTTACTTTTTCATATCGCAAGGCGTCCGCGCGAAAGCATTTTAGGCTCAGTTCATTACCCTCAAAGCCCGCGAAATCAGCCTGCTCGTAGATGTCGCAACCGCCCTGTATGCAGTCTAAGACACCTACATATCTCTGCTCTTCGCTCATCGGCTCGGCAAAGCTCACCAAATGCACGCCGTTTGGAGCACCCCAGTAGCAGCCGCTCGCGGCCAGCGCGTCCCAACCCCGCAGATAGTGCACGCCGCTGAAGATAAAGCTCTCCTTGCCGAGCGTCCAGACGTCCGGCACGAAGCGCATGATCTGCGCTGAGGCTAGATCAAGCACGCTATAGCCGTATAAGTCCTGACGAAAAACGAGGTAAAATTTGCCGTCTACGTGACGGATTAGGCTAAAAAATTCCGCCCGATCGTCTATACAGCGCCAGCTTTTTATCTGCGTTTTGCTAGCATCAAACAGCGTGTATTCGCCGCCGCTGAAGCTTGTCGCGCCGAGCCTATATGCGTCCTTTACGATCTCATATCCGCCGCTTAAATTTATCGTTTGGCGCCGGGTAAAATTTCGCCCCTCGAAAAGAGTTTCCGCCTGCTTGATGCGCGCTTGGTACTGCGCGGAATTTACGGCGTTTGCCATCGTGTGCTCCTTAAAATTTTATGCAGACGGGTTAAATTTTGCGCTGCCGCCAACGCCGCGCGCTTCTTAAATTTCATCCGAACCGAATAAATTTAGCCTCGCAGGCGGCAAAATTTGACCGATAAACGGCAAGCTCAATCATTTGGCGGCAAACCTACAACTACTAAGTGCAATTCGCGTGAACGCTATGCACCCGCGCCTAAATTTTAAATCTTGCTTTGCCAATTTTTTAAAATTTACCCGCAGTTTCGGCACCCTGCGAATACTTGCGATACCGCGCCGTCTTTAATGCTCGCTCACGAGAGCCTGAAATTTTACGAGCGTTTGAAATGTGGCGTTTAAATTCCGCAATATTTAAAATTCCGCGGCATTTTGAAATTTCACGACGTTTTAAATTCCAGCGAAATTCAAAATTTCGCGAGTATTTGAAATTTCACAATCTTTAAAATTCCTCTAGCGTCTTAAATTTTATCCGATACGAGTAGGTAAACCACCCGGACGGGCAGACCGCTCAAATTTGCTCGCCCGCGCGGTGCCGCTAGCGATTATTCGAATTTACTTTCCTCCATAGCGCCGTTAGCGTATAAATTTAAAATTTTACTCGCCCGAGGCGCTGCAAATATTACTCGGACTTATCCCCCTCCTTGGCGCCTGAAATTTTATCCAGCACTTTTTTGCCGACCTCGCTTTGATTTAGCGCTTCAAGCATCGCGGCTAGCTGCGTGCCGCCCTTGGCGCTTAAAATTTCGCCGAATTTACTCATCCCCTCGCCTACGCTACCTTCGTTTGCGATGATCTTAAGATCCGCCGCGCTTAACGCCTTGGCCTGCTCTAGGCCGATGTCGCGGTTCGCTTCGATCTGTTTGATCGAAATGAGATAGGTCTGGTATCCCTGATTTTCGCCGATCTCGCGCGCGAGCTCGATCTGCGCGTTTACGGGCGCGAGCTCTTTTAGCCTAAGCGCCTCGGCCTCGGCGGAGCCTATCTTTAGCGTGCCCTGCGCTTCTTTATCCTTCATCTCCAAAAGCGCCGCAGCGGCGAGAAACTGCTTCTCTTTATCGCCCTGCGCTACTAAAATTTGATTTTCCTTGATCGCTTCGGCGTCGCGGATCTTGGCGTTTTTGCGCGCTTCGGCGTCGATCTCGATCTTGCGCTGCTCCTGCTCGGCTTTTACGATCTCCACTTGCTTTTTGATCTCGGCCTGCTTGACGTCGTTTACCCGCACGACCTCCATCGCCTTTTCCTGCGTGATCTTTTGCTGATCCTTGATGAGCTGCTCGGCTTGCTCCTTTGAGATCGCGACCTCTCGCTCGTTTTCGACGGTCTTAAGGCCCACCATCTTATTGGCTTCCTGCTGGCGCACTTCGGTTGCCTGCGCGGCTTCAATCTCGGCGATTTGAGCGAGCTTGGTGTTGTTTGCGACCTCGACGCGGCTTTCCTTTTCGATCTGGGATTTTTTCTTCTCCATGATGTTAAAGATAACCTTGCTACCGCTGCTATCGCGGATATCCATCAGCTCGATATTTTTGACGGGCTCGATACCCCAATTTTGCAGCTGCGTCTTTACAGCCTTGGTAAAATCATCTCCGAGCTCGGAGCGGATCTGCAAGATATCCTCAAGCACGCGACTCGAAAGGATCGAGCGGATCGAGCCTTGAATGATGTTTGTGAGCTGATTATTAAGGTCTTGAAAATTATTGACGCGTTGCGCGGCTAAATTTGAATCCACGATCCTAAAAAACGCTGTAATATCGACGACGAAAGGAAGCCTGCCCAGATCATACGCCTCATAATCCTCGATCTTGATGCTAAAGACCGAGACCGGCAAAACGATCTTCGTAACGCCCAGCGCCGGCACCCAGCTCGGGAATTCGTAGTAGCTGTTGCCGTTGCCGGTATCTTTGCCATAGCTCGTCGTCTTGCGCGCGCTCTGGACGATATGCACTTCGTTCGTCTCCACTACGCGCCTAAAAAACAGCGGCACGATGATAAAAAGCGCGATTAAAACCCCGGCGGCGGCGCCTATTAAATACAAAATTTCATCCATTTTCTCTCCTTTAAAAATGCTAAATTTAAAATGGATTATATAAAAATTTACTTTGAAAAATAATAAATAATCGCGGCGACAGCGGTTAAAATTTACGCAATTTTAATGAGATTTTATGTAATATCGCAGCGTATATTTCAATACCTTTTAGGAGAAAAAATGAAAAAATTTTTACTACTGCTTTTGGCGGGCGCGCTTTTTGCGAGCGCAGCAGAGCTTAGAACTATCAAGGATATGGACGGAGCTGAGGTCAAAATCCCCGCAAAAGTTGAGCGCATCGCGGCACTCTGGCACTCGAACAATCAAATTTTACTGGCCCTAGGAGGAGCGGACAAGATCGTCGCTACCACCGATAACATCAGCAAAAACGCATGGTTTCTTAAAATTTATCCGCGCCTAGCGCAGATCCCAGTACTGCTAAAAAATAACGACGTAAATTTGGAGGAGCTAATGAGCCGCAACCCCGACGTAGTCATCGTCTCAACCGCATTGGCGGGCGAAAATTTAGCTAAGCAAGGCTTTACGGTTTTAAAGGCGAGCTTTAGCGATTACGAGCAGATGAGGCGCAGCATCAGGATGTGCGGCGATATGCTAGGCGGCGACGCGCCGCAAAGAGCGAAGGATCTGATCTCAAATTTAGACAAAAATATCGCTTTGGTTAGCAGCCGCACCGCGAATTTAAGCCCCGATAAGCGCCCGCGCGTCCTTCACATCGTAGGCGGAAGCGATCTTTTAAAGATCGACGGCAAGGGCACGCTGATTGACTCGTGGATAGAGCTGGCCGGCGGAACGAATGCGATCACCGCTACAAAAGGCCCGATGAAGACTATCACCGCCGAGGAGATCATCGCGAGCAACCCGCAGATCATAATCGTAGGCGGCGATCACAACGAAGATGCGGTAGAGAAGATCAAATCCAGCCCGGTTTACAGCGGCACGGATGCGGTCAAAAACGGACGCGTTTACGGCAATCCGCGCGGGGTTTTCAACTGGGATCGATACGGCGCGGATACGGTGCTTCAAATTTTATGGGCGGCGAAAACTATCCAGCCGGAGCTATTTCCCGACATTGACATAAAGGCCGAAACGAAGGCATTTTATAAAAAATTTATGAATTACGAGCTCAGCGATACGGAATTCGGCTATATCTTAAAAGGACTTAGTCCAGAGGGTAAATAGCGCGCGGCACCAAACGAACGGCGTCAGTGCTACACCTAGCAGGCAGCATCCGTGCCGAATACTCATCGTGTAGTAGGCGGCGGATACATCTGCGCCGAATAGACAATCCGTCCTATTTCGGCACCGGATAGACAAATCGTCTAGTCATACGGACGAACAGGCGTCGTCGTATCGTCAAAACAAGCGGCACTATCGCATTTTTGGCGCATTGAAGTGCGGATGCTGCCCACATAAAGTGTAGATCCCATCGGCGCTTGGCGCGTCGATACCCGAATGAGCGGCGTCGATGCCGCCCGAAGCGGCACCCCTAACGCGCGCGCGGCGTACCGAGCAAGCAGTGCACCCGAATATACAGCGCGAGACGGAATAAAATTTAAACCCGCGGCGAGCAAACAAGGGGAAAACAAAGCTGCGAGATAAAATTTAAAGCAAAGGAGGCGGTCATGGAAATTTCATTTTTTACGACGCTTGAGCCTGCTCTAGCGGGCGCTTGGATACCCTCATTTGCGATGGTGCTGATACAGTTCGCGTATATGTTTATCTACAAAGAGGTCGGCAAACGCGCCACCGATACCTCGTGGTACACGCTCGCGGACAAGCGAAATGCGATCATAAGCTCGCTGCTGCAAGTAGCGCTGCTTATTTTATCGGTGTTCGTGCCGCTTAAGACGGGCAGCGCGTGGTTTTGGATCGGAGCGGCGATCTACGTAGCGGCTTTTGCGGGCTTCATCAAGGCGTTTTACGACTATGCGGCGGCTCCTGCGGACAGAGCCGCACAGGGCGGCATCTACCGCCTATCGCGCAATCCGATGTACTTCTTTTTCTTTCTCGGCATGGCGGGCGTTTGTATCGCCTCGGCGTCACTGTGGCTACTCATAGTGATAGTGCCCTTTGCCGTATATAATCATCTCGTAGTCCTGGGCGAGGAGCGCTACTGCGAGCAAGCTTACGGGCAGGAGTATCTAAAGTATAAACGCAAGACGCCGAGATATTTTTTGTTCTTTTAAGGGGAGCGGCGCGCGATTGAGCTTTAAAGTAGGAGCGTAAATTTAGATAGCGCTTTAAAATTTTAACCAGACTTGCGGGCTAATTTTAAAATTTCTCCCGAAATTTTAAGGACTGCAAGACCTGAGACTTAAATTTAGACTAAATTTAAAACCAGAAATTTTAAATTTGCTCGCCGTCTAGGCTAAATTTAAAATGGCGCAGCACTTAAAACGCCATTTTAAATTTACGCTTGCGCGCACCGCAGCATCGTCAAGCAAGCGACTCCACCAACGGCAAAAGCAAACTATAACGACGGCTGCTAAGCGAAGCTCAATTCGCTCTTATACCCGCAAGCAGCCTAATTTCCGCTCGCATACGCAGATAGAGTGCTCGGATCCTCAGGAGTGAACCGATCGTCCGAAATAGCGTTATCCTCGCCCGAAAGCACGCTCATCGCGTTGATACGCGAGATTAGCAGGCGATCCTCGGCGATGTCCGCGCGATCCGAGCCGATAGTAAGCGACGTAATCGCCGTGCGCCCGATGATCGCGCGCCCGCCGTCCATCGTGCGAAGCCCCCAGATATCGTGCAGCACCGCAGGCTTGCCATCCACCTGCCCTACGTAGAGCATCACGTGGCCGGGCATATACAGCAGGGTTTTATACGCCACGCCGTTTTTGCCGATGAGCTCGAGCTTTTCATCCGCGCTCATCCCCGCCAGCGAAAAACGCTTGCCACGGCCCGATTGCGCCTTAGAATTTCGCGGCAGCCACAGCCCGAAATTTGCCAAAAAGTCTTTCGTCATAAGCGAGCAATCGCGAAGAAATTTATACCCACCCCAGCCGTATTTCTGCCCGAGCAGGCTAGCGGCTACGATCTTTGAGTTTTGCTCATCAAGCGGCGCGGGCCAAAGCCTCGCATCCTCCGCGCTGACGAAATATCTTTTGCCGCCAAACTGCGTTAAAATTTCGCCGCTAAATACGCTCTGCACGCCGAGCGTACCGCCAAGATCGCGCTCGCCGCTAAAATCATACGGCAGGATCGTGCCGGTGCGCGCCCTAAAAAGCTCAGCGCCGCTTTCGTCATAAATGGCGGCGCCGTCGCGCAGGATCGTTATAAATTTAGAATTTGCGTAGATATCCGCCTGTTGCGGACTGATGCGCTTTATCGCGTCGCTTCTGATCCAGCTCCACACGCCGTCGTTGCGCACGAACGCCCACGCGCCGTCTCTGCTGTAATGCGACAGCAGCAGCGGATAGCCCACGCTCACGGCGGAATTTGCGGCGTAATCAAACGGCTCGCCCTCCCCCGGCTCGCTCGGATCGCCGAAAATCGGCAGATCGCTTGGGATATTTCGCAGCAGTGCGTTTTTTACCGTTATAGCGGGCTCGGAGATCAGCCCGAACGCCTCTTCGTTCGCGTTTATACGAATGCTTTGATAGATCGCATCGTCGTATATCCTGCCTGCGGCGTCAAAATGGCGCCCCTTGGCGTAATTAAGCCCCCAAAACGTATCGATTTCCGCTTTAATAGGCGCATCATCAAACCAAATTTTAAAATAGCGGCTCTTAAACGCTTTTCCGCTTATGTTTTGCACCGAAGCGGGAGCTGGCAGCCGCTCGCTGTTTTGAGCGTATTCGAGATCCAAAACAGCGGGATTTTCCGGGATAAACTTATGGACGGTTTTACCACAACCTGCAAGGATTAAAGCGGAGAATATGAGAGATACTAATCGTTTCAAACAAAATGCCTTTTAAAAAATTTTGGCTATAATTTTGCCAAAAAATAGGAAAAAACTTGATAAATTTCATCATCCAAAAGCTAAAAGATCGCAATATTTTCATCACGGGCGGCGCAGGCGTGGGCAAAAGCTACGTAATAAAAGAGCTCATCGAAGATTACCGCGCTCGCGGCAAGCTCGTCATCGTACTCGGCAGCACCGGCATCAGCGCCGTAGAGATCGGCGGCGTGACCGTGCATAGCTTCTTCCGCTTCGGCATTTGCAAAAACCACGAGGAGCTAAAGGGCTTCGATCGCAAACAAAGCGGCAAACTAAGCGAGCTACGAAAAATTTTAGCCCTCACAGATCTCATCGTGATCGATGAAATTTCGATGATCGGCGCCGAGCTTTTCGAGATGATCTATCTTAGAATTTCAAATTCTAAATTTAACGGACGGCTGCTCGTTACGGGCGATTTTTATCAGCTTCCGCCGGTGCGCAAAGAGGGCGAGAGCGCGCCGCGCGCGAGCCTATTTAGCGGCTCGGATTACGCCTTCGGCTCCTACGCGTGGAGGCAGTGCGAGTTTTTTTACGTCGAGATGATAGGCTCCAAGCGCACCGCGGATGCGGCGCTATACCGCCTGCTTTGCGAGCTGCGGCTCGGCATCACGAGCGAGCAGACGGCGGAGCTGATGCGATCTTTGCTCATCGATGCCGCGCAAGCAGAACCAGATGCCACGATAATCTCGGGTAGAAACGCCGAAGTAGATGCGATAAACAACTCCAGGCTAGCCAAGCTTAATGCACCGCAGAGCAGCTTTGAGGGCGTTTATGAAGCGCTGCAAAGCGGAGTGAGCGAGCAGAAAATTCAAAAATGGATCGCCTCGCTAAATACGCCGCAAAGTCTGACGCTGAAAGAGGGCGCAAAGGTGCTGTTTACCGCAAACAAAAGCGGCGAGTTTTTTAACGGCGAGCAAGGCGTCGTCGAAAAGATCGAAAAAAGCTCCAGCGGCGAGATCGAAAGCGTGGTCGTAAAAAAGCCCTCCGGCGTGCTAAGCCGCGTGGGGCTGCAAACATACGAACTAAGCGAGATCGCCGCGAGCGGCGCGGATGCCGAGCAGATCGTGCTGGCGCGGTATTATCAGTTCCCACTCAAGCTCGCATACGCCATCACGATCCACAAATCCCAAGGCATGAGCATTCCGCAGCTCATCTGCGACATCGACAGGATCTTTGCCAAAGGGCAGCTCTATGTGGCGCTTTCGCGCGCGACGAGCCTTGCGGGGCTCGGGGTAATATATACGCGCGCGGAGCCCTTGCTGCGGTATTTGCAGCGCAACGCAAGCGCGGATGAAGCCGTGGTGAAATTTTATCAAGAGAACGAATTTTATAAAATTTCGGATCAAAAAATTTAAGGAAACGCATGCAATTAGACAGGGCGATAGCGCTGAGTAGAGCCAAACAAAAAAAGTGCATTTGCAAGGTAGTGATGATCTATGCCAAGATAGCATTTTTGTATCTGTTTCCATTTATAGTGATGTTTTCGATCGATGCGGTATTTAAAACAGACGACGATACGGATTACAAGATGATCGAAGTCTATCTTATCTACGCGGTGCTTTTAATTTGTTACGTTGCTTATATTTACGACGACATTACAGGCACCGCTTATGAATATAAACTGTTTTACAAAAAAGTTTTGGTGCGCACGGCGATCTCACAGGCGTATCCGCAGCTTACTTATTCGCCAGGTCGCGGCATAAGCGCGAAGGAATTCAGGCGAGCGGGAATCTTTGCAAACTCCGATTTTATCGGCGAAGATGAGATAAAAGGCGAATGGGATGGGGTAAAATTTAGCCTTAGCGAGGCGATTAGAATCAAAAAGAACTACGATCTGGGCATAGACAATACCTATGTGAAGCTAGCTTCGCTTGCGATGAGCTTATATGATGCGTATATGGATTTTAACGGCAGCGTGCTGATATGCGAATTCGGCAAGAGATTTTACGCCAAAACCATCTTGGCGAGCCGCGAGCTAAATACAAAAATTTTAGGCGAGAAGGAGCTAATGGACAACGTCGTTTTTAATAGCGAATTTCGCGTGTTTGCTGACGACAAGGTCGAAGCTCGCTATCTATTGACGCCTACGTTGATGGAGCGACTAAATGAGCTGAAGCGATACTATTATAAATTTAGCATCAGTGCGGCATTTATGGATAATAAATTTTACCTATTTCTAAACGGCGCGCCGAACCGCTTCGAAACAGAGCTATTTAGCATACCTCCGACAACCGGAACGGCGTATGCTCATCAATACGAACTGGCTGAGATTTTAGAATTAGTAAGCGAGCTGGGTCACATAACCGGGGAGCTAGAAAGCAAAATTTAATCAGCCCGCATAATTTAAATTTAACGGGCTAAATTTGACCGCCCTATTACAGTCCCGCTTCGGCTTTTAGCCGTGCCGCGTACATCTCGCGCAGGCGCGGTACGTATTTGCCGACCGTGCCGCCTCCGATCGCTCTGCCGTCTGCTTTTACGATCGGCAGCACCATCAGCGTCGCCGCGCTGATAAAGGCTTCATCGGCTTCATAAACCTCGCTCATTCCAAACGCCCGCTGCTGCACGCTAAGCCCCGCCTGCTCGGCAAGACCTAGGATCACCTTGCGGCGGATGCCCGGCAGTATATCGTTTGAAAGCGGCCGCGTGATCAGAACGTCATCTTTGATGATAAATGCGCTGGAGCTCGAACACTCGGTAACGAGCCCGTCCTCGATCAAAAAGCACTCATAAGCACCCGCCTTGTGAGCCTCGTGCTTTAAGATGCACTGAGCTAAAAGCGAGATCGATTTTATATCGCGCCTGTGCCAGCGGATCTCGGGCAGACTTACGATCTCAATCCCCTCTTTTGCGAGCGGATTATCAAAAATTTGCGTATGATACACAAAAGCAAAGACGCTGGGCTCTATGCCGCGGACGTAGTCAAAATCGCGCATCGCCGCACCTCTTGTGATCTGAGTGTAGAAAGCGCCCTCTTTTACGCCGCCCTGCGCGATGAGCTCATATAAAATTTCCTCATATTTTTCGCGAGAATATGGAATTTTCAGCTCGATCTGCGCAGCGCTGCGCTCAAAGCGCTCCCAAAAATCCGCTCTGTCGCAAATTTTAGAATTTACCACGGGGGCTACCTCATAGATGCCGTCTCCAAGCACGAAACCGCGATCAAAAGGGCTTATTGCCGCATCCCTCGCCGCGCAAAACTTGCCATTAATATAAACTATCTCGTCGCCGCTCATTCCGCTGATTTCAAACATAATCGCTCCTTGAAATTTCGCGCTATTTTATCTTATAACAATTTAATTTAAGATATAATGCCGCAAAAATCGAAGGAGCTCCGATGGATAAATCAAATTTTAAAGATAGACTTTTAGATATTATGTTTCATGTATCGCATAAACCCGTGCTTTTCCGTGATCTGCTCGAAGCCAACGCCGAGTTTAACGACGGGATGCTCGTCGATCCTTCGAAGCTAAATTTTAAATTTAACTACGGCAAATCCTACGTTATCTTCGCTTGCTTCGCATTCGTCTGCGTTATGTTTTTGATAACGCTGACGCACGCGATGTTTGAAAAGATCGACTTTCACTTCTCCATTTTATTTACGATCATAGCGACGTCGGCGGTTTTTATCGGCTTTGATTGCTTCAAAGCGTGGGCTAGAAAAAAGCTAACGCATAAGCTTATCAAACGCGCTTGGGCAAACCATTTCCTCTACTTCCCCTACGAAAAATACAGCCGCATAGTCGAAAACATCTACAACGAAGCGCTCAAAAACGACGTGCCTAGACGCGAGCTAGAACAATACGTGCTAAGCAAAATCGTAGAAGTTGGCGAAAAATAGTTTTAAAATACCGCAAAATTCTATAACACAAAACAGCATTTCAACCCAAGCAAATTTTAAAATTTTATTGCGAAATATGCGGCACGTAGGCAAGACGTAAAAATTCCAGCTCGAAAAGCAAGCAGGTATGATGGATAAATTCCAAATCAAATTATATGTCGGTACTGCAAAAACTGCGCTGTAAATTACGATAGATAAATTTTAATTAAAGTCTATACTTTCCTGCGCGACATTTAGCTACCGCTAAATTTCACTTCATAAAATTTTATCTATCGCTTCTTAAATTCTAATCTCGTTCACTTACTGCCGATTTAGCAATCCGTATTATGTAATTGAAGTTATGTTTAACTATTTTAGGGTAAAATCACGCAATATCTAAGGGATAATATTAAATTTAAGAAAAGGATAGTTTATGAAGCTACTTTTTTGCATTATTTTTGCACTTTGCAGCAGTGTTTTTGCGGGCAGTTTGGAGCAGATCAGATCTGCCGGAGTCGTTAAAATCGGTGTTCGTGATGGTAGGCCACCTTTTAGTGATGAAAAAAGTGGTAATTTCGAAGGCTTTGAAATCAACCTTGCAGATGCTATAGCTAAGAGCATATTCGGTGATAAGCGCGGTAGGGTCGAGTTCGTCCCTCTAAACGCCAGCGATAGGATCTCTGCATTACAAAACGATAAGGTAGATCTTGCAGTCGCGACCATCACGATAACGCAAGATAGAAAAAGGCAAATCGACTTTTCTTATCCATATTTTTCGATGAGTTTGGGAGTTTTGACACGTAAAAGCGACGGCATCAAAAGTATAGACGATCTTTCAAACAAAAAGGTCCTAGTAGAGGGTAGCGGGACTACGGCAGAAAATTTTTTGTATAAAAATAAAATCCACAATCTAATCCATTGCTCCATTACTACCGAATGCTACGATATGCTTAAGCAAGGCAAAGCCGATGCTTACGTTAACGATAATCTCATCGTGCTAGCTTATTCCATTATCGATGATAACTTAGAAGTAGCAATCCAAAATCTAGGTAATCCGGAATTCTTAGGCATCGGGGTGCGCAAAGGCAATACCGAACTGCTTGATCTGATAAATAAAGAGCTTGTTACACTTAGCAAGCAGGGCTTTTTCGAACGTTCTTACGATGAAACTTTCAAGCCATTTTATCAAGGCGCTGCAGATAAAAAATATTTCTTACTAGATGGGCTCTATGCCATATTTTAGGACGAAATTTAGCAGTGTTTTATCTAACGGCTTCGACTAAAACGTCATTTATGATAAGCGGATAATATGCGAAATCCCATTTTAAGGACATAAAATGAAACTACTTTTTATAGCGGCTCTATTTTGTGCGGCGCTTTTTGCCGATAGCCTAGATCAAATCAGACAAAACGGCGTCATTCGCATCGGAGTGCGCGACGCCCATCCGCCGCTTTGCGAGTCTAATGGCGGCAAATTTGAAGGATTTGAAATCGATCTTGCAAACGCTATTGCTAAAGAAATTTTCGGCAAAAAAGAGGGCAAAATCGAGTTCATCCCGTTAAGCGTAAATGATAGAATTCCATTTTTAGAGGCAAATAAGCTTGATTTAGTTATCGGTCTATTTAGCATCACCAACGAACGAAAAAGAAAGATCGATTTCTCCCTCCCCTACCTCTCCGCAAATTTAGGCGTATTAACGCGCAAAGCCGACGCTTTTACCGATATCGCGCAGCTTCATGATAAAAAGATCGCATTCGAAGGCGACGCGACGGTAGCCGAGAAATTTTTCAAAACCAAGGGATTTAAAAATTTAGGCCATTGCGCTTCGGCTAAGGAATGCTACGAAATGATTCGAAATGGCGATGCGGACGGCTATATAAACGACAATCTCATAGTGCTTGCATATTCCGTCATCGATGATACTTTGGAAGTGCCGTTTAAAAACCTAGGCCCTAGCGATTTCATCGGCATCGGCGTGCAGAAAGATAATAAAGAACTACTTGATTTCGTCAATGCAGAGCTCATCAAGCTAAGCAAAGAGGGCTTTTTCAAAAAGGCCTACGAGCAAAGCTTTGATCCATTCTATCGCGGTACGGCAGATAAGAAATATTTTCTGCTAGATGGAATTTATAATATGCTCTAAGGGCTTGCTTTAAATTTTGAGTCCGGCTTTTAGAATTTTAATAAATAAAATTTCCCGCTTTGTTTGAAGGCGGAAAAGAGATTAAATTTAAGGATTTGCCATGAAATTGCTTCTTGCAATGTTGCTACCATTTATCGTTGCTTTCGCCGATAGTTTGGAACAGATCAGATCAAAAGGCGTCGTTCGCATCGGCGTTTACGACGGACAGCCTCCTTTTAGCGAGCTGAACGATGGAACTTTCGAGGGCTTTGAAGTTACGATGGCACAGGCCATAGCAAATGATCTTTTCGGCGAAAAAGGCGGCAGAATCGAGCTTGTACCGATGAAGGTCGAGGATAGAATTCCAGCACTAGTAAATAACCGCGTAGATATCGTCATCGCTACGATTACCATTACGCCTGAACGCGCGCAGCAGATCGATTTTTCAACACCGTATTTTTCGGTAAATCTTGGAGTTTTAACCCGCAAGACCGATAGAATAAAATCCTTAGCCGATCTGCGAGAGAAAAGAATTTTACTTGAAAGCGGCGGTACAGGCGAGGCATTTTTTAAACAAGAAGGCTTTGAAAATTTTACATTTTGCAAGATCGCCAGAGAGTGCTACCGCATGCTAAAAGACGGCGACGTGGACGCCTACGCGACCGATAATCTAATCGCAATGGCATATCCAGTAGTCGATAGCGAGGTAGAAGTGCCGCTTAAAACGCTAGGTAAGCCTGATTTCATGGGTATTGGCGTGCAGAAAGGTAATAAAGAGCTACTGGATTTTGTCAATGCAGAGCTTATAAAGCTAAGCAAAGAGGGCTTTTTTGAAAAGGCATACGAAGGGACTTTTAATCCATTTTATCACGGCGCTGCGGATAAAAGATATTTCTTGCTAGATGGAATTTACAGCTTCTTGTAGGATTTGCGGCTCATTTTAAAATTTATTACGCAAGATTTATCACGTAAATTTTATCTTCTGCTTGCTATGCTTTAGCTCTTGCAGCAGGGATCACATAAAATTTATCGCGCAATCTTGCTCGTTTAAATTTTTCAAAAAAGCTTTTTCGCGGGCGAAACGGCATTTATAAAAAATTCCGCTCGTTTAAAAATTTACCCTGCATAAATTCCATGGCAGCTTGGAATTGCTAAAATAAATTTAGCTTAGATTTTTATTATTTCAAATTTTACTAAAAATCCTCTTGCTAGGATTTTTTACCACTTGCAATCCGCTCAAAATGCCCCCTCTAAAAAGGGGTAAATTTTACAGTCAAGAATTTATTCTGCGCAAAGAGTAAATTTTTACTACTTGAAATTACAAACGCAGCTCCCTCTGTCAAAGACCAACCAGTGCTTCTTTAAATTTCATATTGCAAACTGATCTATTTTTATGTATAATCGCAAACTTTATGAATTTTAAAGGATCAATATATGAAAAAATCCATCTGCTCCTCTATGCTTAGCCTCACAGCGGTGCTCGCACTAGCGCCCGCACAAGCACTTTGCAATGCAGATTCTAATCCGCCGCTTATCCATACCCATAATAACCTCTATTCGGCGGGATTTAGCGGCAATACTAGCGGCAGCGGAAGCACCAGCCCAAATGGCAATATTACGACGATTACGGGCGTTGCAAGCGGCGGGACGGATTACTCCGGCAGCGTGATTTACGGCGGAGGAAGCGGCGACGGGATCGCTGGCTTTACCGAGTTAAACTCTGCTTCCAACAATAGACTTACGATTAGAGGCGCAAACGCTTACGTAGGTATCGCAATAGGTGCCGAAGCCAAGGGTGTATCGGATAATTATGTGAGCTTAGAAAACGGCTCTAAGGTCAATTTGGTCGTGGGCGGACAAGGCATAGCGGCGTCTAAAACGGGGAACGAAGGCGAAGCGACGCGAAATCAGGTTTTTGTAAAATACGGCGCCGAAATCACGGGAAATGCCAATAACTTCGGCGGTAGCTCAAATAGACATTACAATATCATCGGCGGCAGAAGTGGAGCGGACAAAAAAGCTTCCTCTAACGCCGTAACGATCGACGGAGGCACTATCGGCAACGGCTCCGTTACGAATGTAATCGTGGGCGGTATAGTAAGCGGCGGCGGTGATGCCGTATCAAATAGAATAACTATCAAAGGCGGCACGTTTAAGGGAGACTTCGACATATTCGGCGCTCAATCCTCCACAGGGCAAAGTAACTCTAATAGCGTCAATATAACGGCGCCTTATTACGGCGGCACAAGCACTATTACTTTAAGCGGTAGTGGTAGAATTTGGGGCGCAGCGAGCGGAAGCGGAAACTCTAACGCAAACTCCGTATCCATAAGCGCAAAGCTAAAAGCGCAAAATTACCAAGTAGCAGGCGGCCAAGCAAATAGCGCTAGCGTAATGAGCGCAAATCGCGTAGAAATCAACAACGACGATGCAATCGTAGGCAGCGTCACAGGCTCTTTGGGCGGCGCCTCAAGCTCGCGAAGCGTAGTTGATCTTATAAAAGGTACAGTAAAAGGCGATGTCGCGGCAGCAAACAGCATTGCAGGCGAATCGGACGGCGATAGAGTTACTCTAGGAGCGTCAGACTCCAACAAAGGCGTGCACGTAGGCGGCAATGTCTATGGCGCACGTGCAGGAAGCGTCAAAAACGCAGTCGTTTATATCAATAAAGAAAGAACGACGATAGCAGGAGACGTCTTTGCGGGCTACGCTACAAGCGGCAGCGTCGAGAATAGCAACGTAAATTTTAGAGGCGGCACTATAAGCGGTACAATCTACGGCAGCAATAAGCCTACGGATAAAACTAATACCTTACATATAGAAAATTGGGTCGGCGGCGGCATTAAAAAAGCTAAAGACATTAAAAATTTCGGCTCTATAAATTTTCATGATCTATATTCCACTACCCAAGCCGATGCGCCGCTTACTCTAACCACTGGCGGCAATACGAATTTAAACGGCACAAAGATAGAGGGTATAAAATCAGATCTCGGCGAAGGAAAGTACTATCTGATACATAATTCAGGCGGCGGCACGATTACTAGAGCCGCACAAACCGTGCAAGATAATCAAATTTATACGATTACCGACAAAGACCACTATCAAATCACCGGCACCACGATCGAGGTCGAAAACAGTAAGAATTTAATCATGCAGAAAGGCACATTAACTCGTTCTTGGATAGATCCCAACTTCGATCAAAGCGAGCTAATGCAAAATCAAAATTCCAACAAGGCTGCGGGCGCTACTGAGCTATTCGGCAATAAAGGAAACACCGTAATAGTA
>NZ_CALIIS010000036.1 GCF_938017705.1 uncultured Campylobacter sp. | reverse complement strand
TTTAGCGCCTTGAAGCATTCCTTGATAGGTAAACCACTCTGAAACGAAGCCGTTTACCGGAGGAAGCGCTGCGATACCCATGATACCGATAAACATACCGACGGCAGTTAGAGGCATTTTTTTGGCTAGCCCTCCTAGCACATCCATATTCTGCGTATGAGTAGCGTGGATTACAGAGCCTGCGCATAAGAATAAGAGGCCTTTGAATATCGCGTGATTTACTACGTGGTAGCAGCCTGCTAAAAATCCGACTGCGGCTAGTGTTACATTGCCTGCTGCGACGCCGTAAATTCCAGTGCCAAGACCCAGCAAGATAATGCCGATATTTTCAACCGAGTGGTACGCAAGAAGCGCTTTAAAGTCGTGCTGGCACAACGCGTATAAAACGCCAAAAAGCGAGCTAGCTGCTCCTAGGATCAAAACTGCAAGCCCAAAATAGATGCTTAGCGGTAAAAATAGTGTAAATTTAACGAGCGTAAAGAGCGCTACTTTAATCATAACGCCGCTCATTAGCGCAGAGACATTTGATGGAGCCGCAGGGTGAGCTTGCGGTAGCCAAACGTGAAAAGGCCACATTCCAGCTTTTGAGCCGAAGCCGACCAAAAACAAGATGAATGCTGCTACGGAAGCACCCATCGGCATATTTACTTTTCCCCACTCTGCAAATTCGAAGCTGCCTGCGTAGTTTGCAATGATAAGTAATCCACAGGTTATACAAAATGCACCGATCTGCGCTATACCTAGATATACCATAACAGCTTTGAGCGTGCCTTTGCCATCGTTTACTATGATTAGAAATGACGAAATTAACGTCATAAGCTCCCATAAAACAGCGAAGCAAAATACATTATCCGCACTGATGACTAAAAGCATAGATAAGATGAAGGTATTAAATAAACATGCAAAAACGCCGATATTTGCCTTTCCGATATATTCCTCAGCATAGCTCATACCGTAAACGCTGCTTGCAAAGCCTATAAAAACGACTACGAAACTGAAGAAATTTCCAAGCGGACTTAAAGCAAATTTTGGCGCATATAAGAAAGTACCTCCCAAAACGAAGCTGTCGCTTACGCCCATATTGGCTACGAAATGACACATCGCATAAAAACAACTGATAGCACCTAATCCAAATCCCACCTTAACGGCAGTTTTTGGAGCGCAGTATAAAAGGATACTAATTACTGCACTGACGATAAATAAAGTATAGACGCTTATCATTTTGCGCCTCCTTCTTTTTTGGCGACGCAACTGATTTCGCCGTTTAACACGTCTTTTGCAAAAGCATTAGCCGCATCGTAGTCTATCGCAAAGCCCAATTTATGCTTACCTTCTTTAGGATCTATCATAATGATAGCGCTAGTTGGGCAAACCTCGACGCATGCAGGACCGTTCTCGCGTCCGTTGCATAGATCGCATTTGATGGCGGTGCTTTTGGCGCCCGCTTGGCTTTCGATCTCGAGATAATACTTCGGCTCGACCGCATAATTTACTGACGGCATAAGCTCGGCATTCGAGCTGATCGCGCCATAAGGACAGGCGAGCGTACACATCTTGCATCCGATGCAAATTTCTTCGTGCAATTCGATATAGTTATTATCGAAGCGAAGCGCACCGGTAGGGCAGACGTTTGCGCATGGTCCGTCATCGCACTGCCTGCACTGCGTAGGCATAACGCCGTAAGCCTGTCTAAGCACGGTGAGTCGCGATTTGGCAAGTTTGCCGCGCTCGTAGGCACTTGAGTAACAGGCTGCCATGCACGTCGTGCAACCGATACATCGTTTGTAATCGCAGATTACAAATTTATGTTGTTTCATACCTTTCTCCTTGACTTAAGGAATTTTAAAAATTTTTTACTAAAAATTTTGGTGTAATTATATTTAAGTCCGTAAAAAAATTCCGTCATTTATCTGACGATATTTGGAATTTATTTGATAAATTTGCTTTCAAAGCTTAAATTTAAAAACTAATTTCTTTTTTAAACCGGTTCGTTGATTATTTGCTTTAAATATCTAGTATATCAGTATT
>NZ_CALIIS010000035.1 GCF_938017705.1 uncultured Campylobacter sp. | reverse complement strand
GCGGACACGATCTGCGCCTAGTAGCGCTCGAGCGCGACGGCGAAATTTTAAAAAAAGAGGCGTGGGAGCGCACGCAGATCTCAAGCGGCAAAAAATATGAGATCGTCGAGTTCGTGGGCGGCGGCTGAGGTCGGAGCTTTGAATTGCGTTAAAAATTGCGACGACCGAGGTTTAGATCTGCGCGAAGGCCGCTAAATTTTAATCGGTGTAGCGGCACGGCGGCTGGAGCTTAAAATTTGCATTCGCGTCGTAAAATTTTAAGCGATACGGCGGCGCGGAGAGATAGCGGCGTTTGGGTTTTTAAATTTATTAGAAGGACAGGGCGGTTTGACGCCTGCGGTGAGATTTTAAATTTTGAATGCGAGCTAGGCCGCGGCGGCAGAACGCAGGAGTTTTAAAATTCGCTCCGCGGCGATAGAGTTTAAATTTTTATTTCGGCGGCGGAACGTTAATTTGCGTCGCCGGCTGCGGCGGTTGGGTGTGGAGCTGTAAACTGCGTCGGCACCACAAGCTTGAGCGCATGGCTTTAAAATTTATGCCGAAGTTGCGGGCTTTGAGCGCGAGGTTTAAAATTTACCCCGAGATTTCTGCCGTCGTGCACGCTAAGACGCATGCTACGACGTACCGCTTTTTCGTCGGTTCGGCTTGAAATTTTAAATTTAGCCGCAGCGCGGTTTATTCAGGCGTTTAGCGGCTTTCAAGTTTGGCGGATCGCTTTAGCGCTTCGCGACTTTAAAATTTAACCGACAAGCGGGGATTAATGCGTTAAAATTTAACGGATTTAGCTTGCGCTGCGCGTTTCGTACGGAGCTCATGCGACGCGCCGTATTAGCCGAATGCAATGCGCAAAGCTAAAAGATTACGCGTTAAAAGCACGATGAAATTTGCGGATTAAAATCGCGTGCGATGCGCTTGGTACGCTCCGCTTGCGCCGCAGCTCGTGCCAAGCGTTTGTGCGGTGCGTCGTAGCTGCGTAGATCTCTACCGCGACCGTGCCGCAATACTGCATAAATGCACGCTATTTTCGCGCAGATATGAGGCGCCGTACACTTAAATTTGCGCGATAAATTTAAACGGCAAAAAGATAAAATTTAGGATTAAAATGCTGATAAAATTAAATGGCAAAGCTTACGAAACGTGTGCGAGCAATCTTGAGGGGCTTAAGCGCGAGGTTAAATTTAGCGGCGAGATCGCCGTGATAAACGGCTATGCGAGCACGCAAAACTGCGAGCTGAAGGCGGGCGATGAGCTCTTTTTGATCACGCGCGGTACGGAGCTATCGCCGCAGGAGCTTCGCGATCTGATGCTTGCTCGCAACGCCCCCGCCGTAAACGCCGCGCTGCAAGGCTCGCGTGTGGCGATCTGCGGGCTCGGCGGGCTCGGCTCCAACGTCGCGATCCTGCTTGCGCGCGCGGGCGTGGGCGAGCTCTTTTTGATCGACTTCGACGTCGTCGAGCCGACCAACCTCAACCGCCAGCAGTACGAGATCGGCGATCTTTACAAGCCCAAAACGGCCGCTTTGAGCGAAAAAATCGCGCGCATAAACCCGTTCGTGCGCGTGCGAACCTTAAACGAGCGACTTACCGCGCAAAACGTAGCCGAAATTTTAAAAAACGAGCGTATAATTTGCGAGTGCTTCGACGACGCGGCGGCGAAAGCGATGATTTTTGGCGCATTCGGCGGCACGGATAGCTTTTTGATCTGCGCTAGTGGCATGGCGGGCAGCGGCGACGCCAACGAGATCCGCACGACGCGGCTCGGCAAAAACGTCTTCGTCTGCGGCGACCGCAAAAGCGCCGCGGCTCAAGGCGTGAGACTGCTTGCGCCGCGCGTAGCGATCTGCGCCGCACATCAAGCAAACGTCGCGCTTAGGCTAATTTTGGGCGAGGAGGGCTAAGCCTGGCCGCCCATCGCGCGTCTGCATTTCTAAATTTACGTGCCTTTGTGCATTGCCGCTAAATTTAGCTTTGCGCGATTATTTTTGAGAAGCGGCGAGCGTTTCGGCGGGTATACGGCGCGCGTTTTTAAAACGGCGTAAAATTTACTGCGCGCTGTGCAAATTTGGCCGCGAAATTTAGCCGTGAGATCTAAATTTAAACGACGAAATTTAAACCATTTGTCGTGCGCAGCTCGCGTGTAAGTAGAATTTTAAAATTTATTCGGCGCGAGCGAGCTGCTTTTGAACGTAGGATTTAAAATTCCGCGCAGCGAAGCGAGCCGCAGTCTGCGCGTGAAATTTTAAAATTTTGTGTCGTGGCGTAAAATTTGACGAGAAATTTTAAAGCTTGGACGCGGCGTCGTGCGGCGCATTAAAATAGCGATAGAAGCAAGGCGCACAATCTGTGCCGCAATCTCGCGCTGTGTATAATGCGCTGCGCAAGCACTGATATTGCGCCATCTGCGCCGTATCTGAAAAAAAAATTTAAACTAAAGAGGATAGAATGGACGATAAACTGATCTTAGGCGGCAAGGAGTTTAGCTCGCGCCTGATAATGGGCTCTGGCAAGTTCGATCACGCGATGATAGACGCCTGCGTACGGCACGCGGGCTGCGAGATCGTCACGCTTGCGCTGCGCCGCGTGAACGAAAGCAAGAGCCGCAATATCTTGGATTTCATCCCCCGCGGCGTCACGTTGCTGCCGAATACTAGCGGCGCACGAAATGCCGAGGAGGCGCTGCGGATCGCACGGCTCGCGCGCGAGCTGGGCTGCGGCGACTTCGTAAAGATCGAGATCATAGGCGATAGCAAATACCTTCTGCCCGACAACGCCGAGACGATCAAAGCCTGCGAGGCCCTGGCGCGCGAGGGCTTCGTGCCGCTTGCCTACATGCACGCCGATCTGTGCGTAGCTCGCGATCTAGTAAGCGCGGGGGCCGCCGCCGTGATGCCTCTGGCTGCGCCAATCGGCTCCAATCGCGGGCTGATGATGCGCGGGATGATCGAAATTTTGCTGGGCGAAATCGACGTGCCGATCATCGTAGATGCGGGGCTAGGCGCGCCTAGCGAGGCCTGCGAGGCGATGCAGATGGGCTGTGCTGCGGTGATGGTAAATACGGCGATCGCCACGAGCGGGGATCTGGCGCTGATGGCGCGGGCGTTTGCGCTCAGCGTGCAGGCGGGGCGCGATGCCTATCTGGCGGGGCTCGGCGCCGTTTCTAAGACAGCCAGCGCAAGCTCGCCGCTAACGGGATTTTTGCGCTAGCGGTTAAATTTAAACGCGGCTTGGTTGTGCGAGCCGTGTTTTTTTGCGCGGAATTTACCTTTCTTGGATACATATAGCGCAGCTCGGCATAGCAGCCGATAGACATGGCGTGAAATTTTAAAATTTCGCACGGCGCGGTGAGATAAAATTTTAAAATTGCGGCGCTTAAATTTACACGCAAAAGCGTGCCGCGTGGAATTTAAATGAAAATTTAAAAGGAAAATTTTAAAGATGAATAAAACCGGCTATCTAGCGGGCATGGAGGATATCGGAAGCGAGACAATGGAGCGTACGCTTGCCCTGCGCGAGGGCTTTTGCGAGGAGGCGAGCGAGGCTGACGTGCAAAGGGCGATCGGTGCGAAAAATAGAAGTCTGCGCGATTTTGCCGCGCTACTAAGCGTGCGTGCGGGCGAGCATTTGGAGCAGATCGCGCAAGCCGCAGCGCGCGAGAAGGCAGCGCATTTCGGCAGCAACATCGCTGTTTTTACACCGATTTACATCTCAAACTACTGCGACAATCTCTGCGTTTACTGCGGCTTTAACTGCAAAAATAAAATCGCGCGCGCAAGGCTTGATGAAGCGCAGCTAAAGGCGGAGTTTGAGGCGATCGCGGCTACGGGGCTAGAAGAAATTTTGATCCTCACGGGCGAGAGCGAGAAAAATAGTCCCGTGCGCTACATCGGGCGCGCCTGCGAGCTCGCGCGGCAGTATTTTAAGGTAATCGGCGTCGAAATTTATCCGCTAAACTCCGCCGATTATGCCTATCTGCATGCTTGCGGCGTCGATTTTGTGACCGTCTTTCAAGAAACCTACGATCCCGCGCGCTACGCGAAGCTGCATCTTGCGGGCAACAAGCGCGTTTTTGCGTATCGCTTCGCAGCTCAAGAGCGCGCGATCAGAGGAGGTATGCGCGGCGTGGGCTTTGCGGCGCTTTTGGGGCTCGGGGACTTTCGCCGCGATGCCTTTGCCACGGGCGTGCACGCGTGGCTGCTTCAGCGCAAGTACCCGCGCGCCGAGATTGCCTTTTCGGTGCCGCGCCTGCGCCCGATCATCAATAACGACAAAATAAATCCGAAGGACGTCGGTGAGCGCGAGCTGCTGCAGGTCATGTGCGCGTATCGGCTGCTGCTGCCAAGTGCGCAGATCACGATCTCCACGCGCGAGAGAACGGGCTTCCGCGACAATGCGATCAGGATCGCGGCGAGCAAAATTTCGGCGGGCGTGAGCGTGGGTATAGGCGGGCACAGCGAGCAGAGGGGCGACGAGCAGTTCGAGATCAGCGACGCGCGCAGCGTAAGCGAGGTCTGCGAGGCGATCCGCGCAGGCGGGCTGCAGCCGCTGATGAGCGAGTATATCTATGTCTAAGAGCGCAGATATGCGAGCTTACGCCGCGAAACTTCGGCACCAAAGGCTTGCTTCGGCGGCGAAATTTTTAGAATTTTATGCAGTGAAATTCTGCGCTCGCATGGGTAAAATTTGCAATGCCTTTTTAAGAGGCGAGATTTGCGGTGCGCTACTTGCGGGCAGATTTAGTGCCGCTAGACGCAGCAAAATTCGTAGCGTAAAATACTACGCCGAATTTTACAGCGCCGCATGCCGCGACAAAATTTATGACGCTATGACGGATGATAAAATTTTAGGCACCGCGTTAGCACGCGCAGGAAATTTTGGGCTTCAAAATGCGTGCGTAAATTTGAGGCCTCGGAATACATATGCGGATTTAAAATTTAAAGGTAGCGCAAATTCCGAGCCCTTGGGCGGCGTAAATTTTAAATTTAAAAACAACGCAAACCCCAGGCTCCTATGTAGAAGCAACGCAAAGCCGATAAAATCTAATGGTTCGGCAGATGCTTTAAATCCTAGCGGCGCAAACAAAATTTTAGCCTCCATCTGGGCGGGCAGAATTTTAAGCTCCGGCATCTCGGCTATGGATTTAGTTTTCGATGCAGCGGCGAAGAATTTTATTTCTAGCAGCGCTGCAAGAATTTTAAGCTCTAGCGCGGAAGCAGGGATTTTGACTTTAAGCCTGGCGAATAAAATTTTAAACCCTAGCGCTGCGGGTGAAATTTCAAAACCAAATGCTACGGGCAAAATTTTAAGCCTCAGTGCTGTACCGCGCGCGGATTTTGGGCTTAAAGGAGCGGGCGGATGCTAGATTTAGAGCTTGCTTCGCGCATTACGATCATCACAAATCGCGCGCTCTGCGGCGGAGAAGCGGCGCTGCTCGCGCGCATAGCGGATTTTACCGCGGCGGGTGTAGGCGAGATCGTCGTGCGCGAAAAGGATTTAGACGAGGATGCCTACGCGGCGCTGTTTAGTAAAATTTTACTCGCCTGCGAGAACGGGTTTTGTGCGAATACAGCCCGTGCGGTCGGGATGATTGTAAATGAAGCTAGCGCTGCTAAATTTAGTAAAACCCAGGCTTTCGCGGGCGAATTAGACGCGAGCGCGGCCTACACGGATAAAATTTTGCTCTGCGAGCGCGACGAGGACGAAGTTTCGCCAAAAAAGCTCCATTCGGGCGGAAGCAAAAGCGAGCTTTACGCGGACGCGGTCCGTAAGCATGCTGCTACGGATGAAGTTCGGTGTAAAAATTCCGCCCGAGTTTTAGATGAAATTTCGTCCGAAAATTTTATCGGTGCTGCAAACTGCGCGAATGATAGCGCACCGGGCGAGATTTTGCTTCGCGGAGCCGTATGCAAAACAAAACTCGCGACGAGGAGCGCGCAAAGTACCGACAATGCAAATGGCGCAGAGAATATGCAGGGTGCAGTAAATACGGGGGGCTCACAGAGCGCGCAGTACACAGAAAGCTCTGAAAGTATAGGGGGCGTAGAAAATTCACAGAGCGTGAAAGAGGCGGAAAACTCGCAGAGTGCGGCGGGCGCGCAGATAGCAGAAGGCGCAAGGCGCCTGCCTGCGATCTTTGTACATAATTTTGCAGATTTTGCGTTGCGCGCGCGCGCGAGAAATTTATGGCTGCCGCTCGGGGTTTTGCGGAGCTTTAGCGCGGCGCACGGCGCAGATTTTTTGCGCGCAAATTTCAAAAAATTGGTCGCTTCCTGCCACAGCGAGGCGGAGGCGCGCGAAGCGCTGGAGCTGGGTGCCGGCGCGATCTGCCTGAGCCACATCTTCACGACCGATTGCAAGGCGGGGCTCGCGCCGAAGGGGATAAATTTGATCCGCGCCGTGCGGGAGTTTTTCGCGGGCGAAATCTATGCGCTGGGCGGCATAACGCCGCGCAATTTCGCCTCCGTCCTACGCGCGGGAGCCGACAGGATCGCCGTTATGAGCTCTGCGATGGCGGCGCAGGACGCGAGCGATTTCATAAGAAAATTTAAGAAATAAATCGATCCAAAAATGCGGTTTGTTTCCGTTGCTGCGCCCTTGCTGCCGTCATTGCGCTGCATGCGGCGCGACGCAAAAACACATATTTTAATAAAATCAAAAACGCGCGAAACGAACGCGATTTATTGCGATTTAAGTTCAAAGTTATAAAATACGAGCGATTTAAGCTTAAGGATATTTTTTGGATAAAGCGTGGCTTGAGGAATCAAAAAAGCTTCTAAATGAACAGCGCCGAAATTTAAAACAAAAGCTGCGAAAAGGCGCTAGCGCCGACATCTTTGACGATGCGGATTTAAGCGATGCAACGGATCGCAGATCATTAAATTCAAACGATACAAATTTGAGTAGCAAAAACTTTAAAAATGCGAATTTTAATCAAACAGACCCCGAATCGCAACCCGATCATCTTTGCGGCGCAAATTTCCGAGATAGAAATTTAAACAGCATGAATTTAAACTCAAAAGATGAGATAAAATTTCAAAATTTAAACCCGGGTGGTATTTCATCGCGGGGCGCTAAAACTCGTGATTACGACAAAGAGCCGATAATCATAAAAGACCACGCTATAATTTTAAATGCTATCATCGGCGCGATCTATATCATTACTACGATATTGATGGCGATATGCGGTAAATTTTCCGCCCAGCAAATTTTATTTCTCGTTTTGCTGGATTGCTATTTTCCGCTCAGAGCATTAAATAAATTTTCAAATTTCGGCAAGTGCTATATATGCTTTAAAAATGACGATATAACCCTATACTCTAAAAAGACGGAAGCCGTTTTATATGAGACCAAAATTTCAAATATAATTAGTATCAAAAGAACCACGGGACCGTCATATCCCGAAATATCAAAAAAGGCAAAATGCCTTATGCTGCTATTTGCTTTTATATATTTGCTTTTGGTTTTTTTCGTAGCGGTAGTGATAGACGGAAGGGAGGAAAATTTTTGGATAATTTTTGCGGTAATTATATCGATTAGCTTTTTTCCTTTATTGCTATATAGGCTTTTTAACGGGCTAGGCTTTGATATTATAAATGATAGCATATTGATATACGACAAAAGTTCTTTTATAGAGGCTTCGTTTCTAAGCAGCAAAGAATACAGGGAATTAAAGACCTATTTTCTACTAAAAATAGGAAAAAATTTAGATAAAATCCAGCCGCAAATTTTTGTGTAGATCATAAAAGCGGACTCTATTTGAAATTTATATTAAATTATGGTTGATCAAATTTACTCTTTTTCGGCGATATGAAAACGATGACGTTTGAAGCGAGCAGGGATAAATTTAAACAAATTTTACCTTGTAAATTTACTAAATCTCATTCCACGAGCCGCGCGCGGATGTCGCCGAAGAGCAGCACGTCCTTCAAAACGGCGCGATCGGCGTAACCGCGCTCATTTAGGCTCAGATGCAGCTCGCCTCGGCTGCTAGAAAATATCGGCTGGTTGATGAAAACCACGTAAATCGCCGCAGCCTGCTTATCTGCGCCATGCTCGCCTGGTTTCGCGCTTGCCTCGGCGCTAGAGTTTGCATTTGCATCGCTAGGCGGCGCGACGCCAAGCTCGCTCGCGATATTTGCGGCGGCGCTTCCGCGCGGCCTTTCGATGTCGATCCTTCCGTCGGCGCTCTTTGCGCCTGCGGCTCGGACGAAAAATTTATCGCCCGAGTGCGGGATTTTAGAGAAATTGAAAAACAAACTCAGCAGGTCGTTCGTCGCAAAATAGGGCAAAATTTCGTCGCTTACGAGCTGTAGCTCGCCGCCCGTGCCCTTGAGCTTTTGAAATTTTATCGTTTTGCGCGCGTAGTCGAAAGTGTAGGTTTTGCGCTCGTTTTTCGCTGTTTTGCCCTTTTTGCGCGAGACTTCGTGGACGTAGAGATCGGGCATCAAAAGCCCCGCCACGACGCGCCCCTTTGAGCGGAAGCTCTCGCGCCTCTGCCCGCTCAGGCTGCCCGCGACGCCCTGCGCGACGGCGTCCATGACGATCTCGTAGCGATCGCCCTGCCGCACGAACCGCGTATTTGCGCTGCCGACCGCGCTGAAAACGCCGAACGAAATTTCATATTTCGCGCTGATCGTCTCGCCGAAAAGCGCGCTCGCACATAAAATCAAAAGAGTAAAAAATTTCATCCTTACCGTCCTTCCGCTTTACGGCGCCCCAATTATACGGCGCCCGTTAAATTTACGCTCTTTGCGCCGCCCGTAAAGCTCGCGCAAGAATCTGCACCGCGTTCGTAAAATTTACGCCTAAAAAGCAAAACTCGCGCCGCCTATTTCATTTTCTCCATAGCGTGATTATTAAATATCAACTGCCGCTCCTTGCCGTCGTGAAAGGCCGCGCCGTGTGCGCCTAAAGACGCCGACTGTCGCCGCTTTTATATTGCGACGCATATGCGGCTCGGCGCGCGCTTGCCAGAAATCGGAGCGATTTTATATTTCGTGCAGGCTGCTTCATCGCAAAGTGTGCCTGTGAATAAAATCAAAATTTCATATTGCGGCTATGTTTGTACTTTGCACTATCCGCTACGCCGCGCCCGTTAAATTTACGTTCTTTGCGCCGCACATAAAGCTCGCGCTTAAAATTTGCGCCGTCACAATTAAAGCACTCGTTAAATTTACGCTTTCATGCGGCGTCGTTTCGTGCCGTAAATACAGCCGCGTCGGTTGCTTGCAAATCCGATCAAATTTAAACAGGTCCGCTTTCCAAATGCGTCATGATGCTTTTGATGTTCTTTGGACGCATCGGCGGCCTCACGGTCATCTTTGCGGCACACGCGCGTGTCCGGCACGAATCCGGCCGCCGCCCAGAGGAACGAATCACCATCGGATAGGAGGAACATCATGAAATCCATCCTGCT
>NZ_CALIIS010000034.1 GCF_938017705.1 uncultured Campylobacter sp. | reverse complement strand
TCTTGCGAACTATCGCTAGTTTTTTCGCTTATATTGCTCTGTAAGTCGCCGCAAGTCGCGCAATCATTCATATTAAATTTATCGGCGGCGCGTCCCAAGGCGGTCGCGCCGTAAGTGGAGATTTTGTCGTCGCTCTTCGTAGAATTTACGTCGCACTCGCCAGCAGCGGCTCTGCTGCGCTCGGCGCCTAAATTCGAGCTGTGAGTAAAATTTATATCGGCGGCGGAGTTTGCGGCACACTCGGCGGCGATTTCGTCGTGCAGGGTGCGGCTATCGCCATTTTCGGTGCCAGTCTCGCCACTGGTGAAATTTACGGCGTCTTCGGAATTTTGCGCGTTTGAAATTTCGACGCCTGAATTTGCGCCGCTAAAATTTTCGCTATTTAAAATTTTGTCGCTGCGAGCTTTGCCGTATGAAATTTCATCGCCGCTTGCGCCGCCAATGCTTGCGGAATTCGTATCGTTTGCGGAAGTTTTGCCGCTTATGAAACCGGCGTAATTTTTAGGGCTTTGCCGTAAAATTTCATCGTATTTACCGGATCTTAGCTCATCTTCTATCTTGTTTCGGTAAGCGCGAAACGAAAAATATACCGCGCCGAATGCGCCCAAAAATCCGGCCTCCAAGCTAAGAAGCCACGCAAGCGCCCGCACGCCGAAAGAGCTCGTGCCGAAAAATCTTGCGCCGCAAAGCGCTAGCCCAAGCAGGGCAAACGCCGCGTTTAGCGCGCAGTATATGAGCAAAAACCGCCTATTCAATCCCGCTCATCCCATTCATCGTCGTCGTCGAAATTTTTCGGATCGGCCTTGTATTTCGGATCGTTTTCAAGCTCTTTCAAGCTCGAATTTAGCGCCTTGCACGCGCGATAAACGTTCAGAAACGCCGCCGCGATGCCGATAGCGATGCCGAACCAGAGCAAAAGCAGCGAGCCCGTGAGATGCCGCAGTCCAAGACCGATCGCTACGCCGATGCCGATCGCTACGACGATGGAGATGCCTAGGCTGATGTCGCAGGCGCCCTTTACGATTTTGTTTAAATTTTTCGTTACTCTCATCTGAAATCCGATTAAATTTAAAATGCGGGCCTTAAAGCGCCGCCATGGCTTCATCTGCGGCGTTTAGCGCAAAGTCGATCTGCGCTTCGTCCATCGTGGAGCAGATAAAGCCCGTCTCAAACTGACTAGGTGCCAAAAATACGCCGCGCTTAATCATCTCGCCGTGAAATTTCGCAAAGCGCGCGGCATCTGCCCGCAAGGCGCCGTCGTAGTCGTGCACCTCTTCGTCTGAGAAAAAGTAGCCGAACATCGAGCCTACGCAGCTGGTTTGCAGCGCGATGCCGCGGCGCTGTGCTATGGCGCAAAGCCCGTCCGTGAACCTGCGGGCAAGCTCACCAAGCCTTTTGTAAAGGCCGCTGCTAGCGTAAATTTTACTTAAGCTGGCGATGCCCGCAGCCATTGCGACGGGATTTCCGCTTAGCGTGCCCGCTTGATATACCGCTCCTAGCGGGCTTATCATATCCATGATTTCGCGCTTGCCTGCAAACGCCGCCACGCTCATACCGCCGCCGATGACCTTGCCAAAGGTCACTAGATCGCCGCGGACGCCGTAGATACCGTAGCTGCCTAGCTCGCTCGCGCGAAAGCCGCTCATTACCTCGTCGATTATCAGCACGATCTTTTTCTCATCGCACAGCGCGCGAAGCTCGGTTAAAAATTTAGGATCAGCGGGTACTAGGCCCATATTCCCCGCGATAGGCTCGATGATGATTGTGCCGATGTCGTTTTGCGCTAGGACGTCCTTTACGCTTTGTATGTCGTTGTATCTGGCTAGGTAGGTGTTTTTTGCGACGTCCTGCGGCACGCCCGCGCTGCTTGCATTACCGAAAGTGCTCGCGCCGCTGCCCGCTTTGACGAGCAGGCTGTCGCTGTGGCCGTGGTAGCAACCCTCAAATTTTAAAATTTTATCCCGTCCGCTAAAGGCGCGCGCAAGACGGATCGCGCTCATCGTGGCTTCCGTGCCGCTGCTGGTAAAGCGGATCTTGTCTAGGAAATCGAAATTTTTTAGCACCAGCGAGGCAAGCTGCGTCTCAAGCGGGCTGGATGCGCCGAAGCTTAGCCCTTTTTTGGCGGTTTGCACGACGGCGCGCTCTATGTCTGCATCGGCGTGGCCGAAGATGAGCGGGCCCCAGCTCTGCACGAAGTCGAGATATTTTTTGCCCTCGACGTCGTAGATGTACGAGCCCTCGCCGCGATCTACCATAAAAGGCTCGCCGCCGACGTTGCCGAATGCTCGCACTGGTGAATCGACGCCTCCGGGGATAAGTTTAAGCGCCGCTAAAAATTCATCGTGGTTATTCATTTTTTCTCCTTCTTTTTGGGTTGATTTATCGACTTTATATATTTGTAGATGATGATGATCTCGTTTTGCGTCAGGAAGTAGCTTGGCATCACGTCGCGCGAGCTGCTGATCCCGTCGGCGAGCTCCTGAAGCGAGAGATTATTGATCGGCGGCGCGTTTAGGGCGCGCTCGTAGTAGGCGCCCGAGGTGCGGTTAAATTCTTTATACGTCGCGATCAGCGAGCCCTCACCCTTTTCGCCGTGGCACTTGTCGCAGCCGATGCCGCGCGGGTTTTTATACAGCATCGCGCCGTATTCTTCGTCGGTGATGAAGCTCTCGGCTTGTGCGCCGCGAGGTAGAAAAAATAATGTCGCGGTTAAAAATAGCGCTAAAAATATGAAATTTCGCATCTTCTCGTTTCGAATTTTTGGCGCAATAATATAAAAAATGTGCTTAAATTTCATAACGCAGCTATATTTTCGATCCCCTCAAAATAAAATACGTTTAACTCATCCTGTCTGCGGTAGAGGAATTTTAGCCCGTGCGCCTTGGCGATGTTATCGACGATGTAAAGCCCCAGGCCGAAGCTTTGCTTGGCGTTCGTGCCCTTAACGAAGGCCTCTTTGTAGTAGCTGAAATCCTTCTGTAGTGGCTCGCCGAGCGTTATGAAGTCTATCGTCTCGGCGTTTAGGCGGATTAAAATTTTACCGTCTGAGGCGTATTTGACGGCGTTGTCGATTAAATTTTTCACCGCGACGCAAAAGAGCTTCAGATCGACATTTAAACTCAGGCCTAGCGGATTTTGCAGCGTGACGCAGCCGGGCTCGATCATTGCGATGCTAAGCGCTTCTTTTAAAATTTCATCCATGGGAAAAATTCCGCGTTCAATTAGCGCCGTGCCCGCAGTCGCGCGCTCGACCGCCGCAAATTCGTTGATTAGGCTCTCTAGCCGCTCAAAGACCGAGATGAGGCGCTCCTGATTTTTACCGCGCTCGATCATCTCGACGGCGATGCGACCCTTTGTGATGGGGGTTTTGAGCTCGTGCATTATGTTTCGCAAAAACAGATGGCGCGATTCGTTAAGCTTATTTATCTGCGTGACCGCTTCGTAAAATGCGTGCGAAACCTCGGAAATTTCGTCGTTTCCCGCGCTTACATCCTTGATCTGAAGATCGCCTTTAGCAAATTTATCGATCTGGCGCTTGAGCTTTCGAAGGGGGCGAATTTTGCGGATGATGAAGATATACGCAAGCAGGATGATCGCCAAAATGACGCCGTAGATCGCTTTGAAAATATCGTAGCGGTAAGGCTGATACTCCTTGTCATTTAAAAGCCGCGTCTCGCCAGCGTGAGTGATTTTTAAGTAGTGCTTGCGCTTAAACAGCAAGATGTCTGCAGAGCCGATGTCTGCAGAGATGCTGTCTAAAATTTCAGCGCCTTTAATGATCTCATCGCGCTTGGCTTCATCGCGGATGGTCGAAAACTCGAAATTTGCGACCTGCCGTTCGTATTCGACATCGCTGATGAGCTTACTCATCTGATATAGGTTCGCGCGCGCGACGATGGAGTATTTGGAGTTTAGCTCGCGGGTGTAGTTTTGCTGATCGTAGCCAATGAGCCAGAGTAGCGCGAGCGAAACGCCCACGGCAGCGAGCGTAAAGATGAACGTGATGGTGTAAAAAATCGACGATCTTACTTTCATTAAATTTATACGATCCTTAAATTTTTAAAATTTCAAAGCTTTGTAAGCCGCGGGCTTACTTTGCTTTGGCGCGCGAACCCGTCCGACTTCGGATTTGTGGCATATCCTAAATACGCAATACGTTTATACTTCCTAAATCTAGCTATTGCAAATTTTATAAAGATTTTAAAAATTTTGCTATTTCTACCATTGAAAATTTTACAAAATTTCACCGCTTAAACACATAAATTCAAATAAATTTATTTTAAATTTAACGCGCAGCCTTAAAACCAAAGCTAA
>NZ_CALIIS010000033.1 GCF_938017705.1 uncultured Campylobacter sp. | reverse complement strand
AATATCCGCATTATCGAGCGCCCACAAGCCCAGCCTCAAAGCGGCAAAGACAAGGGCAAAGCGAATGTTCAAAAGAGAAACTAAATTTTAAATTTATACGCTTATCCGCCGCGGCGCACTAAATTTGTCATTGTGCACTATGCAATTAAATTTAAAAGCATTCCATGATAGCAATCGACAATTTTACCGAACTTAAACGCGATCCTAGAATCGGCGGCATAAGCGCTGCGGACTTTGGCGCGAGTAAATTTTGCTCCCACATCGATGCCGCCTCAAAACTCGTCGCCGTTTGGAGCGATAACAACAGCGGCGAGGAGCTAAATTTTAAAATTTATACAAATCTACATCATCGTATTGACACAAATTATACTTCTTTGTTTTCAATGCAACATATTTTAACTCAACAACAATTTTTCTAATAATTTTCGTCTGTAAAAATATAATCTAAACGCATAAAACGCCTATTTGCATCGCTTATATAGTACAAAATAATACATCCAAATTAAGTCGTGCCTAAACCTCAATACCGACTTCCTTAAATTTATCCACAAAAAAGGCGATTTTTTCAAAAACATTTTGCTTCACGCTTAGATACTTTGGATTTAGAGGACTCATTTTAGGTAAAATTTCGTTTAAATCAGTTCCGCTTTCGCTAGCATATCCGCGTTTTAACGACGCGCTAATATACCTTTTTGCAGCATTTTCATTTAAATTTAACGAGCCAATCAGTTCTTTTGCTTCGTGCAACATCTCGCCTTTTGCAAATTTAAAAAATGCCTCAACAACGCCAGCTCTATCTTTTAACTCGTCCAAATCGGTATGATTTATAAAATCCACTATCAACCCCTCTTTAGAGCGGTTTTCTAAGCTAGCGCGGATGATCCTGCGGATCTCTTCGATAAGCGCAACTTTATCTTTGATCTTTTTGTTATGCTCAAATATCAATCCTAGAATGTAATCTAAATTTATCTCCTGCGACTTGAGTAGGTCAATCTCAAAGACTACGTCGTCCCAGTCTATTTTTTGTGCTTCTTTTTGCTCGCCCGCTCTTTCTTTTCTTAGCCAGTCTCTTATATCGTTATAGGTAGAGCGGTAGTCTTGGAGCG
>NZ_CALIIS010000032.1 GCF_938017705.1 uncultured Campylobacter sp. | reverse complement strand
GAGCCATGAAATTCAAAAGATCGAGGTGATGGACTATGCCGAGTTTGATCGCTTGCTCGATCGTGAGGCGGTGCGTAAATTTAGAGAGAACGCGCTAAACTCCGAGCATTCTAAAACTCGCGGCACGGCGCAAAACGACGACGTATATTTTCAGACGCGCGAGCTAGTTAATAAATTTTACGACGCGCTTCCGGACATCGTCGCGGAGTATATGAGCGAAATTTCAAAGATCACGGGGCGGTCGTACGCACCTTTCGTCTATTACGGCGCAAGTGAGCCGCAGCGCGTGATCGTCGCGATGGGCTCGGTCAATCAAGCCCTTGAGGAGGTGGTCGATCATCTAAATGCGAAGGGCGAGAAGGTAGGCGTGCTAAAAGTGCATCTCTACAGGCCTTTTAGCCTCAAATATCTCTTCGCTGCGATGCCTAAAAGCGTGCGTAAAATCGCCGTGCTCGATCGCACAAAGGAGCCCGGCAGCCTCGGCGAGCCGCTGTATCTGGACATAAAAGCCGCTTTTTACGGGCGCGAGGACGCTCCGCTCATCGTGGGCGGCAGGTATGGCTTAAGCTCTAAGGACGTTGATCCCGCGCAGCTAATCGCCGTGTATGAAAATTTAAAGGTGGACGAGCCTAAAAACGGCTTTACGATCGGCATCGACGACGATGTGACTCATCTATCTCTGCCCGTGGGAGATAAAATTTCGCTCGGCTACGAGGATGAGACCGAGTGCCTGTTTTATGGCCTTGGCGCGGACGGCACCGTGGGCGCGAATAAAAATTCCGTCAAAATCATCGGCGATAAAACCGATCTTTACGCGCAGGCGTATTTTGCCTACGACAGCAAAAAATCGGGCGGCTACACGCGCTCGCACCTGCGCTTCGGCAAAAGACCGATCCGCTCGACCTATCTCGTCTCAAATCCGCATTTCGTCGCCTGCTCGGTCGCTGCGTATCTGGACATCTACGACGTCATCGGGGGCATCCGCGAAGGCGGCACCTTCCTTTTAAATTCCATCTGGGATGCCGAGCAGACGGCGGCAAAGCTTCCAAACAAGGTCAAAAAAATTCTAGCTACCAGGCGGGTAAAATTTTATATCCTAAACGCCACCAAACTAGCGCACGAGATAGGGCTCGGAGGCCGCACTAATACGATTATGCAATCGGCGTTTTTCAAACTTAGCGGCATCATTCCGTTTGAGCAGGCGCAAAGCTATATGAAGGAATACGCCAAGAAAACCTACGCCAAAAAGGGCGAGGCGGTCGTGGCGATGAACTGCGACGCGATCGATAGGGGCGCGGATGCTTTGGTGCAGGTAGCGATCGATCCTGCGTGGGCAAATTTAAAGGATGACCCAGCGGGCGCGGACGACAAATACAAGGGCGACGAATTTATAGAAAAGATCGTAAAACCGATGAACGCAGCGCGCGGCGATAGCTTGCCGGTGTCGGCGTTTTTAGGACACGAGGACGGCGGGTTTGACGCGGGCACGACGCGATTTGAAAAGCGCGGCGTGGGCGTCATGGTGCCTAAATGGATCGAGCAAAACTGCATCCAGTGCAACCAGTGCGCCTTTGTCTGCCCGCACGCCGTAATCAGGGCGTTTTTACTAGACGAAAAGGACGAGGCCGCCGCGCCTTTAAATTTAAAAGATCACCTACTAGAAGCCAAGGGCAAGGAGCTAAAGGGGCTAAAATATAAGATCCAAGTAAGTCCGCTAGATTGCACGGGCTGCGCGCTTTGCGCCGAAAACTGCCCGAGCAAGGAAAAATCGCTCGTCATGGTGCCGCTTGAAGAAGAACTCGCAAAAGGCGAGCAAGAAAGCGCAGACTTTTTATTCGAGCACGTAAGATACAAAGACGATTTGATGGACAGATCAAGCGTCAAGGGCGTGGGATTTGCGCGCCCGTATTTTGAATTTCACGGCGCGTGCCCTGGATGCGGCGAGACGCCGTATATCACGCTGATCACGCGACTTTTCGGCGATCATATGATCGTAGCCAACGCCACGGGCTGTAGCTCGATCTACGGCGGATCGGCGCCTTCGATGCCGTACCGCAAGGATGAGAACGGCCGCGGCGTCGCGTGGGCGAACTCGCTTTTTGAGGATAACGCGGAGTTCGGGCTGGGAATGAAGATCGCAAGCGAGACACTGCGCCATAAGATCGAGGATCTGATGCTAGGCTCGCTCCCAAGCGTGCCAAATGCGCTAAAGGCACTTTATAACGACTGGATCGAAAACAGAAACGATACGCTAAAATCCGCTCAGATTAGAGATAGGCTGGTGCCGCTACTAGAACAAAATTTGGACGCGCCCGGAGTTCGTGAAATTTTAGAGTTGAAGCAGTATCTAAACAAAAAATCGCAGTGGATCATCGGCGGCGACGGCTGGGCCTACGACATCGGCTACGGCGGGCTCGATCACGTGCTAGCTACTGGCGAGGACGTAAACGTGCTGGTGCTGGATACGGAGGTTTATTCAAACACGGGCGGACAGAGCTCCAAAGCTAGCCGTCGCGGCTCTATCGCGCAGTTTACCGCAGGCGGCAAGGCGGTGCAGAAAAAAGACCTCGGTCAGATCGCGATGACCTACGGTAACATCTTCGTCGCGCAGGTAAATTCCAACGCAAACCAAGCCGCGACGCTAAAAGCGATCATGGCGGCAGAGGCCTACCCGGGACCTAGCCTTATCATCGCGTATTCGCCCTGCATCGCGCACGGTATCAAAGGCGGCATGGGCAGCTCCGGCGATCAAGCCGAGCTTGCGAGCAAATGCGGCTATTGGCCGACCTACACCTTCGATCCACGACTCGCGGCGGAGGGCAAAAATCCGCTTAAAATTTCATCCAAAGAGCCGGATTGGAGTCTTTATGAGGAATTTTTGCTAAACGAGGTGCGCTACAACGCGCTTAAAAAGATCGATCCGGAGCACGCGGGCAAGCTTTATGAAGCAAATAAAGCCGACGCGATGAGACGCTACCGTCAGCTTAAGCGCCTTGCGAATGCCGATTTCGGCGATGAGGTTATCTCTGCGGGCGTCGCGAGCGAGAATGCTTAAGCTTTGCGGCTATTTGTTGAAATTCCGGCTCTGCAAATTTTGCAATCCGGAATTTTATTAAATTTCGCGGGACTGCATAAAATTCCGTATAAATTTTAAAAGAGAAATCCATGAAAAAAATTGGACTAATCGGCGGCATGAGTTACGAATCTACGATTACCTATTATGATGGGATCAATCGCAAAATTAACGAGCGTCTAGGTGGGCTAAGTAGCGGCGAAATCCTGCTAAGTAGCTTAAATTTCGACGAGATCGAGCGGTGTCAAAGAGATAATGAGTGGGGCAGGGCGGGCGAAATTTTAGCTCGTCACGCGCGAGTTTTGCAAAGCGGCGGCGCGGATTATATTTTTCTTTGCACCAACACGATGCATAAGTGCTACGAGGCGATAAAAGCCGCTATCTCCGTGCCTTTCGTGCATATCGCGGACGCCACGTTAAGTGAGCTGCGAAAACGTGGCGTGCAAAAAGTAGGGCTGCTCGGCACGATCTACACGATGACGCAGGATTTTTACAAACAGCGCTTGATAGATGGCGGCGTAGAGGTACTCGTGCCGAATGCAGACGAAATGGAAGCGGTAAACGAAGTAATTTTTGATGAGCTTTGCTTTGGTAAAATCTTACCGCATTCCAAGAAGAAATTTTTGCAGATCATTGAAGGGCTTAGAGCTCGCGGTGCGCAGGGCGTTATACTGGGCTGCACGGAGATCGGACTGCTCGTATCGCAAGCAGATACCGCCGCGTGGCTATTTGATACTACGCAGATCCACATCGATGCGGCAGTAAGTCTAGCTTTAAGCGAGTAAATATCAAATATGAGCCGGTAAAATTCCGGCTTATAATTTCAAATTTTTATATACATTATCAGTTAAATTTAATCTTTCTCTGTTATAATAACAACTATCAATCATAAAAGGGGATGAAATGAACGTTTTAGTTATAGGAGCAGATGAGATTACGCCCATTAAGGCGGTTTTAAAAGACCTTGGCGCGAGCAACATCGAGCACTGGGACGCACGAAACGAAAATCGCGTAAATCGTAAGCCGATCCCGCAAGATACCGAGTGCGTCGTGATGCTTACGAGCTTTTTAAACCACAACACGATGAAAAAAATCAAAGGCGAAGTCAAAAAGCGCAAAATCCCGCTTGTATGCGCTAAGAGAAGCGTTAGCTGCGTATTTTGCGAATACTGTAAGGTTTTCAATTTAAATCAAGAATTCGGTTGCAAGCCTTGCGAAGATGATTAAAATCCCAAGGAATTTAAGTAGTGACGGCAAGCCCAGGCAAGCGGTTAAAAAATCGCGCACTGCGCCACAATCAAATGCTTACGACGATGAAGCTGGCGAGCCAAATTCCAAGAATTCTTTAAATTCTAGCAAATTTAACGCTACTTGCCTTGCGCCCGTCGAAAGTAAGAAATTTAGCGACAAATTTAAAAAGTTTTCAATTGGTAAATCGGACGCACTTAATTATAATGCCTCTAAGTCGCATGCTGCAAAGAGTGCGCAAAAAGACGGCGCAAATAGGAATTTGACAGCAAGGGCTTTTTACGACACTGACTCAGCGCAAAAGAATTTTCTCTGCGCTAAGCGCTTGGACGAGAAATCAGCTTTGTTACGAGATATTGCCGCGCCAAAACGAGATATCGCGGTGCGCAAAAAATGCCAAAAAGCGGATCTGCGGCGCGATAACGAGCTTATTGATGATGAAATTTTAAATGCCGAAACTTTTAATAAAAAATTATTTAGTGGCGAAATTTTTGGCTTTGATGCGAATGGACGCGAGATTGCACCAGAGGCGCTACGGGATTATGATGCGGCTTCGCGAGCGCGGGCGATGCTAGCTCTATATAATTTTAACGTTAATGCGGATTATAGAATTCCGCCCGCAAATTTAAAGGGCGCTTCGCAGTTTCGCGCCGCGTTTTTAAATTTCATCGCTTCCGAGCTTGGGCGAGGCACTCGCAAAATTTACCGCTTCAAGCCCGCCGTGAAATTCTGCGCGGCGGATAATGCGATAATCTTTGCCTATCTGCGCGACATGCCGCTGCCCGCGTTTGCCGCCAAACCGGCTTATAAGCTAGCTCGCGCGATCGTAAGCCTGCGTAGTGGCGTGCTGCTAAATGCCCGCGAGGCGTTTAGTGATTTTGTGTTTTCAAAGATCGCGCTGCGAAATGCAGGCGCAGAGATTGAGCTTAAAAACGAGCTCATCATCGTGCGAAAAAACGGATTTTCGCTCGGAGTGATAGCAAATTTCAGATCGATGCTCGTTTCAAATCCTATGCTTTATGATAATGATATAAAAAAAGCGCTAGAGCTTTCATGCGGAGCAAACCTCGATGCCGTGTATCTTGTCTATCCAAAAAATGAAAATTTTAACCGCCACGTCGAGATAAAAAGCGAATGCTTTAAGGGAAATTTCATTATGAAATTAGTACCATACAAGCTCACCGACAAAATTTATTAAAAGGATCACAAATGGTTGGAATTATTTTTGGAAGCTCGATGGGCAATACCGAAGACGCTGCAAAGCTGATCTCGGAAAAGCTCGGCATCGAAAATGAGCTAAAAAACGTCGCAGATATCGCGCCTGCTGACCTAGACAAATACACCGCGCTCGTAATCGGAAGCTCGACGTGGAACGACGGCGAGCTACAAGACGACTGGGCGGGCTTTGATTTCTCAGCCCTTGATGTCGCGGGCAAGACCGTCGCGATTTTTGGTATGGGCGATAGCTCAAGCTACAGCGACGCCTACTGCAACGCAATGCGCGAGCTATACGACAACTTCAAAAAAGCGGGTGCAAATATCGTAGGCGCAGTGCCTACCGACGGATATGAATTTGACGAGAGCAAGGCCGTAGTGGACGGCAAATTTGTTGGTCTCGCGCTAGACAACGACAATCAAAGCGATCTCACCGAGAGCCGCATCGAGGCGTGGGTAGCACAGATCGCTCCCGAGCTTAAATAACTCCCTTTAAATTTGCCGTGAAGCGCCCGCTTCGCGGCTCTTTCATCTTTTTTAAAATCATTAAAATTTGGACCTCTTTAAAATTTGAACTCTGCCGACTTTGGTTAAATTTAAACAGATTGGGCTTTGAAATTTTAAAATTTCAATCTGCGCGAATGAAATTTATCCTTTAAATTTGGCTGCGCGATACTTTGTGCTAGCGTAAATACAGACCGACTTAGAGACGCACTTAGCGCGAGTAGATAAAATTTAGCCGCTGTGGCGGCGGAAGGACAAAGCCGAGAGTTTGCGTATAGCGGTTTATAAACCTCATCGGCGTAATCGGCGTACACTCGGGAAATAAAATTTGCAAATTTTATAAGCGGCGAAGCGGAAAGTAATGTCGCTAAAATTTCTCTCCGCACATACGCCATTGAAATTTCTTTCCACGCGCACGCTGTTAAAACTCTCCCCGCAGCTCCGCCATGAAATTTAGCCAGCCGTCTGATATAAGAATTTTGCCTATCCACGCAGCGAGGGCTGCCGTCTGTCCGTAAATTTTAGCATAAATTTGACGCTGCAGCCGCGTGTAGCCGTCGTTCTTTAAATAAACCGCAGCATAACCCGTGAGATTGCCCGCTGCTAGGAGCGAAAACCGCAAAGCCCTGCGGCACGACAAAGAATAAATTTAAAAGAGGAATTTTGCTTTTTGCGCTACTTCGCGCAAATAGCTCGGCAAGACGTAAATTTAAAATTTAGAACGCAAATTTTAAGGCTTAAAATTTACAGTCCCAGCTCTATCGCCAGATCCTTTACCGCTTTGAGATTTACCTTGCCGCTGCCGAGCACCGGGATTTGCTCCACCTTTTTCACGACGCTTGGCTGCATTATCGGCGCCAGCGCGGAGTCCTTCAGGCGGCGCGAAATTTCATCCTCGCTCGCCTCACCCACATAAAGCAGAGCGATCTTTTCGCCCTTTTTCTCGTCTTTTAGGTTCACGCACGAATAGATCGCGCTTTCGCCTAAAATTTCGCCCACGGCGCTTTCTACCGCGCCCAGGCTGATCATCTCGCCACCGATTTTGGCAAAGCGCGAAAGGCGGTCGGTGATAAATAAAAACCCGTCGTCGTCGATATAGCCGATGTCGCCGCTCTTGTAGTAGCGCACGCCGTCCATTTGCGCGATTGCTTCGGCGGTTTTTGCCGGCTCATCGTAGTATTCCTTCATAACCTGATGTCCGCCGATTAAGATAAGCCCCTCTTGCCCGTTTGGCAGCGGCTGCAGCGAAGCTGGATCGGTGATCTTTATGACCGTGCCCGCAAGCGGCAAGCCGACGCTCTTTTCGCGGTTAAAGTGAAGCTCTTTGAAAAAATCGGGCTCGAGGACGTTTGGCGTATTTACGCTCACCACCGGCGCAGTCTCAGTCGTGCCGTAGCCCTCGTAAATTTCGATGCCAAATTTTATCTTAAATTCCTTGCGGACGTTTTCGTTTAGCTTCTCCGCGCCCGCAATCGCTAGGCGAATGCTTGCCAGCATAAGCGGATTGAGCCTTTTATTTTTGGTGTAGAGCCTAAAAAACGTCGAGGTGCCGAACATTATCGTAGCGCCGTATTTTGCGCTCATTTTGCCGACGCTAAAGGCGTCTGTAGGATCGGGCACGTGGATGCTTAAAATTCCGTCGTTTAACGGAAATAGCGTCGTTACGGTAAGCCCGAAGCAGTGAAAGATCGGCAGCGACGCTAAAATCGCGTCGTGCTCGGTGGCGTTTATGAGCTCGGAGATCTGCTTGACGTTCGCCATTATGTTTTTGTGCGTCAAAACCACGCCTTTGGGCTTTCCTTCGCTGCCGCTGCTAAATAAAATAGTCGCTACGTCCTCTATCGCGTGCGGCTTAAAATACAGCGCGCGAAATAAAATTTTAGGCATCAGCAGCGATTTTAGTGCGCAGACTATGCGCTCGTTTTTAGAGGTGCCCTCGCTTAGATCTTCAAGATACACGAGCCGATCGCCGATCGAACCCTCCAGCTCAAAGCCCTTTGATTTGAGCTTTTCTACGAATTTTCGCGAGCTGATGATCGTGCGGATATTCGCTTTATCCGCGCAGTAGATTAAATTTTCTTCGCTTAGCGTATAGTTTAAATTTACGCTCGTTTTGCCCATCGCAAAAAGCGTTAAATTTACGGCGCTTGCGATGACCGAGCTAGGCAAAATGATACCTACGTTTTCCTCGCTGCCTATGCGGCTCTTTAACCTTTTGCGAAGTATCAAAACGGCGCTCATCATCGCTAAATTTGTGAGACTTGCTCCCGTGCTATCGACCGCCACGCGCTTAAAAGGCGATCTTTTGGCTTGATTTAGCCAGTTGTAGGCAAGCGGCTTTAGGCTTGCGAGGTATTTGCCCCAGCTGAAAAACGACAGCTCCGTTACCGCACGTTTTACTTCATGCGCCTTGGAATTTGCCTCAATCGGCGCGCCGAAGCTTACGCGAAGTGCGTTTTTGCCGCTTTGCGAGATCGTTCTTTTATAATGCTCGCTGGCGCGCGAAAACGTCGATCCCCAAAGCCCTCTGATATAAAAAGGCACGATTACGGAGTTCGTATCGTGCGCGGCGAGCTCAAATCCGCCCTGAAACTCGTCTATGCGGCCGTTGTAACTGATGTGACCCTCGGGGAAGAGCCCTACTACTTCACCAGCATTTAGCGCCTCGCGGATGCTTTCGATCGCGCTTTTGCTCACGCCCGCTCCGATCGGAATGACGCGGAAAATTTTAAAAAACCACTTCAAATACCACAGATCGTAGTAGCTGCGATGCATCACGAAGCGCACGCCGCGCGGGCATGCAAGCTGCACCACCGCCCAATCGATCCAGCTGATATGGTTGCCCAAAAGCAGCACGCCGCCTTTTTGCGGGATGTTTTCGATACCGTCTACGTGGACTTGGTAGCCAAATTTCATAAACGGAATGAGTAAAATTCTAACGAAAAGCTGCGGCAGATATTTTGCGCCGAAGATCCCGCAGATAAGAACGCAAAGAGCAGCCATAACGAAAATTTCGCCGCTGGCGACCGCAAAATGCACCAAGATGATGGCGATGAGCAAAAACAGCACCATAAAGATATTTTGGATGAAATTTGAGCCCGCGAGTACCCGCCCCATGCGCTCATCGGCGGTGAAAAACTGAATTACGGCGTTGAGCGGCACGATGAAAATTCCTCCGCTAAACCCGAAGAAAAATGACGCCGTGCCGAGCCAAAATACCGAGTGTGCGTTGGCTAGCACCATTAGCGCGAGCGCAAGACCGAATGCGCCGAACGGCACGATACCGAGCTCGATATGCTTTTTGCAGTAGCTGCCCGCAAAGATCGAGCCTAATGCGATTCCGATCGCGCTAAGAGCTAAGATCACCTGGATCACCATTACGTTGTCGCTGCCGCTAAGGCTCTTGTAGTGAGCCGGAAAGGTCGCGATCACAAGCTGCGAGACCGCCCAAAACATCGCAAGTCCCAGCGTACAGAGCAGGACGTTTTTGTCTTTTAGCACAAAATTTAAATTTTGCCTTAGATAGCGAAGCTTAAAATAGTCGTCTTTATTAAATTCCGCCTGCGGTTGCGCGGCGTCGAAGAATGGAATTTTATACGAATAGTAGGTCTCAAGCGCAGAACCCGCGACCAAAAGCACGCCGATGAACCAAACCGAGCTCATCAACTCGCCCGCGTCACTGCTGTGGGCTGCAAATAGCTCGAAAATCACCGAAAACGCAAGCGATGAAAGCAGAATCGCGATGATGGTAAGAGCCTGCACGAGGCCGTTTGCCGCGCCTAAATTTTTCGCGCCGACGATCTTTTTAATCAGGCCGTATTTGGCGGGCGAGTAGATCGCGCTTTGCGCCGCAAGCAGGATCGTCATAAAAAATGCGAAATAAAACCACCCGCACGCATAACCTAGCGTAATGAGCGCGGTAAGGGCGACGCCGAGTTTCGCGCAGATCCGCGTGATGCGGGTGCGCGAGAATTTGTCGTTGAGATAGCCGCTGGCGCTAAAAAGAAATACGTAAGGCAGCAAAATCAGCAAATTTACAAGCGAGGTAAGGGCGATGAGAGCGCCGGAATCGGCGCTTTTAACAAGGACGTTTTGAATCGTGATCTTATGGCCCAGATCGACGCTTGCGTTGATAAACATAATCGCCAAAAATGGCAAAAATCCGTTGATTTTTAATAAAGATTTCAAGCTATCTCCTTTAAAAACGGGATTTTATCTCACGGAAGTTAACGGACGCAAATTTAAGGCGGCTTCGCTACAATTACGCAAAAATTAAAGGAAAAATATGAAAGTGCAAATCACAAATCACGATGTCGATAACCTCAATAAATTTATGCTGCTTTACAGCAAAAAGGCGCGCAAACAGCGCCTAATCAGCACCTACGCCATACCGTTTGAGTTTTTGCTTATGGGCATCATCATCGATGGGCTTTTAAAAACGGCGCCGATTGCGAGCGTCGCGTCGGTTATTTTGGGTGCGGCGTGGCTTATTTTTTATCCGAAATTTTACCGCCGCATGCTAAGAAAACATCTGACTGCCGCCAAACTCGCGCAAGACTCGAGCACGGAGATGAGCTTCGTCGCGGACGGCGAGACAATCTCGTTTTCAAAAGGCGAGCCACGCGCAAGCGAGAAATTTACCGTGCGCTCGCTAAATCGCATCGCTGCGGGCGGGGAGAATTTTTTCTTGGCGTTTGATCGCGGCTTTCACATCGTCCTTCCCAAAAATGCCGAGACGGACGCCGCGGTGCGGCATCTCGCGGATCTGCGCGGCTTGCAGATCGAATCCGTGGATATGGATGTTGAAATTTAGAGCTTTATTTTTAAATTTACGGCTCGTAAAATTCTCGATACAAATTTAAAATTCTAGAATTTCGCTATGCA
>NZ_CALIIS010000031.1 GCF_938017705.1 uncultured Campylobacter sp. | reverse complement strand
TTTGCAATCACGGCTACTCGAACACTCTTACCCGTACCGGCAGGTAAAACGACCGAGCCGCGCACCATCTGATCGGCATGTCTTGGATCTACGTTTAGTTTAAGAGCGATCTCCACCGTCTCGTCAAATTTAGCAGAAGCTAGAGTTTTTACTGTGCTTACCGCTTCGTCTACACTATAAATTTTATTTACGTCAACTTTTTTTAAAAGTTCGTTGAATCTTTTTGAATTTTTTGGCATATATTTCTCCGCAATTAAAGTGCTACCGCTTTTTTAAACCTTAGCGGTCAAAAGGTCTAGTCAGTGACCGTAATACCCATAGAACGAGCCGAACCCGCTATAATCCTAGCCGCTTGCTCTCTATCTTTGGTATTCAGATCGGCGATCTTTTTCTCGACGATCTCTAAAACCTGAGCCTTAGTTAAGGATGCTACCTTCTTTTTAAGAGGGTTGTCCGAACCTTTATCTATCTTCGCCGCCTTTTTGATCAAATCCGTCGCAGGCGGTTGCTTAGTAATGAAAGTAAAGCTTTTATCGGCGTAAACCGTGATGATAACAGGAATGTTGAAACCCGCCATATCTTTGGTTCGCTCGTTAAACGCTTTGCAAAATTCCATAATATTAACGCCCTTTTGTCCTAGCGCAGGACCTACCGGCGGGCTTGGATTTGCTTTTGCGGCCGCTATTTGCAGCTTGATTTCGCCAACAACTTTCTTAGCCATAAATTTACTCCTTATAAAATTTAAATAATCTTTTCAACTTGCGAGTATGAAATTTCAATCGGCGTGCTTCGTCCGAAGATCGAAACATTTAGGCGAAGCTTGCCGTGGATCATATCATACTCTTCTACGATGCCGTTGAAATTAGCAAAAGGTCCGTCGACGATCCTAACCGTCTCTCCGTCTTCGAAATTTATCTTCGGCTTAGGAGCCTCGCGATTATTGATCTTTTCTAGAATTATTTCGATATCTTTTTCCGGTAGCGGAGAGGGCTTTTTCGCCTCGCCGATAAAGCGACTGACCTTAGGCAGCATCTGAATTCTATGCCATAAAGTGGTATCCAAATCTAAATTTGCAAAACAATACCCTGGATATAAGCTACGCTCTTTGATGGTTTGCTTTGTATTTTTGACCTCTATCACATCTTCGGTAGGCACTAACACTTCGCCGATCTTGGCTTTAAGTGCTTCGTCCTCTTTTAGCGCCTCTATCGCGCGCTTTACCGCCATCTCGCTGCCGGCGTAAGTTTGTATCGCATACCATTTATTTGCCATATTGTATCCTTGCTTAAGCCGTTATTAAAGCGGACATAATTAGATCCACTAGCGCTAAAAACAGTGCAATAACTACGACTACGACGACCACAGAGATATATGCTGTTTTAGTCTGATCTTTAGTCGGGAAAATTACCTTATCTAACTCTACTTTTGCTTGTTTATAATACTCTTTTACTTTTTCCATACCCAATCCTCGTGGCAGGGCAAGAGGGATTCGAACCCCCAACCATCGGATTTGGAATCCGGCGCTCTACCGTTGGAGCTATTGCCCTATAAACAATTAGCCTTTTAACTTTACTTCTTTATGAAGCGTGTGCTTTTTTAATCTAGGGCAATATTTTTTAAGTTCTAGTTTTTCGGTCGTAGTTTTGCTATTTTTATAAGTAGTATAGTTAATATCGCCACTTTCGGAGCATTTTAATCCGACCTTTACTCTACTTGAATTCTTTGCCATTTAGTTTCCTTGAATAAAAAAGCAAGCGGAATTTTAAAATTCCGCTTGCAAAAAATTAAGCGATGATTTTCGAAACGACGCCTGAACCTACGGTATGACCGCCTTCGCGAATCGCGAAGCGAGTACCTTGCTCAAGAGCGATCGGAGCAATTAGCTCAACGGTGATTTTAACGTTATCGCCAGGCATTACCATCTCGGTCCCCTCAGGAAGAGTAATCGAACCGGTAACATCTGTAGTACGAACGTAAAACTGCGGTCTATAATTATTAAAGAATGGAGTATGGCGTCCGCCTTCTTCTTTAGTTAGGATATAAACCTCGCCCTCAAATTTAGTATGAGGAGTGATAGATTTTGGTTTGCATAAAACCATACCGCGCTCTACTTCCTCTTTCTTAGTACCGCGCAATAAAACACCTACGTTATCGCCGGCTTCACCTTGATCCATCTCTTTTCTAAACATCTCAACGCCGGTAACGGTAGTAGTTTGAGTAGGTTTAATACCTACGATCTCGATAGTATCGCCAACTTTAACTATACCTTTTTCGATTCTACCGGTTACAACGGTACCACGACCGGAAATCGAGAAAATATCTTCGATCGGAAGAAGGAAATCTTTATCGGTATCGCGAACAGGAGTTGGAATATAGCTATCAACCGCGTCCATAAGCTCCATAATCTTTGCAGACCATTCGCCGTCTTGTCCGGCCTTAGCTTCCTCAAGAGCCTTAAGGGCAGAGCCTTTAATGATTGGGGTTTCGTCGCCAGGGAATTTATACTCTTTTAAAAGATCTCTAACTTCCTCTTCGACTAGCTCTAAAAGATCCGGATCATCGACCATATCGGTTTTGTTTAGGAAAACTACGATATAAGGAACGCCTACCTGGCGAGAAAGTAAGATGTGCTCGCGAGTTTGAGGCATAGGACCATCTGCAGCGGAAACAACTAAAATAGCTCCGTCCATCTGAGCCGCGCCGGTAATCATATTTTTTACGTAGTCGGCGTGACCAGGGCAGTCAACGTGAGCATAGTGACGCTTCTCGGTCTCATATTCGATGTGAGACGTAGCGATAGTAATACCGCGCTCTTTTTCCTCTGGAGCGTTATCGATATTGTCGTAGTCCTTTAGCTCAGCTAGACCTTTCCTGGAAAGAACAGCAGAAATAGCAGCTGTCAAAGTAGTCTTACCATGGTCAACGTGACCGATGGTACCAATGTTTACGTGTGGCTTGTTACGATTAAATTTTTCTTTAGCCATCATATCCTCCGTTATTGATTTGTGGATTACACAACAAACTAAGCGACTCTATTTTATGGAGCTCATAGCGGGACTTGAACCCGCGACCTCTTCCTTACCAAGGAAGTGCTCTACCTCTGAGCCATATGAGCCTAAACTCAGGCAAAGAGAAATCGCTACCAATACCCAACAATGCGACCAAAATTTAGATTATGTAAGCATATAAAAGCAGTTAAGTTTTACAGCTCCCAGTAAACCTAAATGGTGGAGCGGGAAACGGGGCTCGAACCCGCGACCCTCAGCTTGGAAGGCTGATGCTCTAGCCAACTGAGCTAATCCCGCATCAAAAATTCATGGTGGTGAGACGTGGATTCGAACCACGGAAGGCAAAGCCAGCAGATTTACAGTCTGCCCTCGTTGGCCACTTGAGTATCTCACCCTTTGATGAAATCTGGTCAAACACTGTTACAAAAAATGGAGCTGGTGGACGGGATCGAACCGCCGACCCACTGCTTACAAGGCAGTAGCTCTACCAGCTGAGCTACACCAGCATTTTGAAATTGAAGTGGCAATTATAACCGAAAAATCCCCAATTGTCAAGGCTAAAACAGCCTATTTTAAAATTTCATAAAATTTCTGCTATAATGCGCGCAATTTTAAATTTTAAGGAATTTTATATGAAAATCGTACCTTGGATCATAATAGTTTTTATGATTTATTTGATTTATTATTTTATCTCCCGCTCCGAAAAGCGCCTAAATACCCTTGAAAAGCGCCTAAATAAGATAGAAGAAAACTTAAGCGAGATAAAAAAGGCTACCGAAGCCAACAGGCTTTTGATCGAAGAAGCAAAGCTGGACTCTGAAGATGACGCAAAAGAGCAAGAATAAAATTAAATTTAAATCCATGATCTCGCTAGCTTAGCTTTTTTGCTAAATATCTCGTGCTAAAAATTATGAATATATTTTATAGTGCACTTTGGCATTTTTGAAAGAAATTTTGCCGCAATGTCAGAACCGCGAAGTGCAAGAAGCCCATGCGTAACTAATTTGAAATTTTACGAAATTTAAAATTCGCGTTTTAATCCTGCAACGCTAAGCAAATCCACGCGAATTAATAAATCAAAATTCCAGCCATTAGCCGCAAATTCCATATAATTTCAAATAACGTCGCATAAAATTAAAATTCTGCCAAAATCCATCCTACAATTCAACTCCTTAAAATTTTGCGCAAATCCCTCAGCTAAAATTCTAAACTACAAAATTTTAGTATTTAAAATCATATTAATCAACCCCGCCGCAGAGCAAAACTTGTGGGTTTGCCGCCCCGTGCACCGCTTCAGGCTACTTTGTCCAAAAGCTCAAAGACGCAAACCGCAACCTTTACAAGCTAAAGATAAAATTTAATCATAATTTTTAAAAACCAAAATTTAAAAAGCACAGAATTTTACCCCAGGATTTGAATTGAGTAAAAAGACGGCGAAATGCAGGAGCTTCTAAAACGCAAAATTTATCCATTGGAATTTTCCTCGCCCACAAGCGCTTCAGCGATGAGTTCCAGCGGATTTACGCACCTCATCTGCGAGCCACTTAAAGAAAGCGAGTTATTTAGCTGCATCCTGCACGCACTGCACTCGGCAGAAACTACGCGCACAGGCAGATCTGCCATTGCACGCGCCTTAGCTAATCCCACTGCGCGCGCGAGCTCGTAGCGCTCGGTTTGCATCGTCACGCCGCCAAATCCGCAGCATTTATTAGGCTCATCCATCTCGGTTATTTCGTAGTTTTGAGCGAGCAAGCCGCGCGGTTCTTTCCAAATACCCTGCATTTTGCGGGCATGGCACGGATCGTGATAGGTAATCGCTAAAGCCCTTTTGCCGCGGCGCATCAAAAGATCACTTAAGTTTGTAAATTTATAAAAGTATTCGCTCGCCATAAAAATTTTACTCGCAAGCTTTTGCGCACGGGCTTTCCATCGCGGCTCATTTTCAAAAAAATGCGCGTAATCCACCCGCAACATCGCAGAGCACGTAGCCTCGGGCACGATAATCGCATCAAGAGCAGGCAGAGCTTTTTCGAAATATGCTATATTAAATTTTGCCGCGCGTCCAACCGCTGCAAAATCTCCCGTAAAATACGCAGGAGCGCCGCAACAGGCTTGTTCCTTCATCAAATTTACGTTTAGCTTTAGCGCTCGCGCGATATGTAAAACCGCCTCGCCTACGCCCGTGTAAGCGTAGTTTGCCATGCAGCCTATAAAAATTCCGATAGTTTTTTCGCCGCCGTTGTCGATAAATTCTGCGTGCGAGTTCATAAAACTCTTTTTTGCAAGCGCAGGTAGCAAGCGCTCTTTTTTAAGTAGTGGCAAGTCAAATCTAGGCGACATAGAGCTTTGCGTATCTTTTCGCATCTTAAAGCCACAGCTAAGAAACACGTATCCAAGCGCTGCTGCTAGATCCAGCGCTTTGCGGTGCCCGAGCAGCCAAAACGCAGCTTTTTTGTACCACGCGATGCCAAATTTCTCCGCAATGCGCGCGCGAACATTCTCGATTGCCGTATCTATGGGCAAAGACTCGCCGCAAATATCTACGCAGTTGGTGCATAAAAAGCAGCTCTCAAAAAATTTCTTAGTGTTTTTATCAAGCTTTAGCTCATTTCTGCCGTAAGCGCCCAAAAGATCCACAAATCCGCGCGGGCTCGTTACTTCATCGCCGTTAATGCCATGAACCGTGCAGACTTGGATGCATTTACCACATTTTACGCAACGCTCGCTAAGTGCCGCAAAATCGAACGCTCCAAGCTTTGCCCTACTCATAGCCGCGCCGCTTAGACGGTTTTAGAAAAGCGCTTTTCGCCCAAATTTTTATCCATATACTCATCAAAGCACATCGCGATATTACGGATCAAAAGCGTGCCGGTAGGCGTTACTGAAATTCTATGCGGCGAGACTTGTACGAAATCCTTTAGCGCCTCAAGCTGCTTTAGGCTCGCGCCGAAATGCTCGAAAAATTTTATCTTAAATTTCTCCTCGATCGCCTCTATATCTACGCAAAAATTACTCATCAGCCCCATAATCACCTCTTTACGCAGCAGATCCTCTTCATTTAGCAAAACGCCCCTGCAATACGGCAGCCTGCCCGCATCTATCGCGGCCTCGTAAGCGTCCATATCTTTGAAATTTTGCGCGTAGTGGCGCGCGCCTTCGCCGATGCTAGTTAGCCCGATGCCGATCAGATTGGCGCCGCCCTTGGTCGTATAGCCCTGGAAATTGCGGTGTAGCGAGCCGTTTTTAAGTGCAGTATGAAGCTCGTCCGCGGGCTTTGAGTAGTGATCCATACCGATCATCTCGTATCCGTTCGCGCTCAAAAAATCGTGCGTAAATTTTAAAATTTCAAGCTTCACTTTAGGCTCCGGCAAGGTCGTTTCGTCAAATTTACGCATAGATTTTTTGATCCACGGCACGTGCGCGTAGTTAAAGATCGCAAAGCGGTCCGGATCAAGCGAAAGCGCAAGCTCCAGCGTGCGCTTAAAGCTAGCTAGGCTCTGATACGGAAGGCCGTAGATCAGATCCATATTTATCGATTTTATCCCCCTCTCGCGCGCCATGGCTATGACGTCCCTAGTAAGCTCGAAAGGCTGGATGCGGTGGATCTCCTTTTGCACGCGCTCGTCGAAATCCTGCACGCCGTAGCTGATGCGATTAAAGCCGTTTGAAACAAGCACGTCGAGCTGTTCGGCGTTTAAAAATCGCGGATCGATCTCGCAGCTGATCTCGGCTTCGGGGCTGAAGCTTTTAAAATATTTTTTGATATTTTTTATGTGGCGCGCGAGCTGTTCGGCGCTAAAATACGTAGGCGTGCCGCCGCCGAAGTGCATCTGCACGACCTGGCGCGAGCCGTCCACGATGCTGCTTAAAATTTGCATTTCGCGCTCGATATAGTCCAAATACCGATCCATCTTGTCGCGCTTGCCGGTGTAGATTACGTTGCAGCCGCAAAAATAACAGGCGGAGCGGCAAAACGGCATGTGAAAGTAAAGCGACAGGGGCGTAGAGCTTTTCTGATTTTTCAGCTCGTTCAAATACTCGTCGTAACTGAAATTTTCGCTAAATTCCAAAGCGGTGGGATAGCTCGTGTAGCGAGGCCCCGGGCGTGAAAATTTCGCGTAAGCGTCAAAGTCTATGCTATTCACGGCTGCCCGCCTTGGCTTTGATAAGCTCTTCGATATCGATGAA